>JBFMFL010000245.1:0-10833 GCA_040752145.1 Gemmatimonadota bacterium | reverse complement strand
CCCCCCCCCCCCCCCCCCCCCCCCCCCCCCCCCCCCCCCCCCCCCCCCCCCCCCCCCCCCCCCGCTCCCGACCCGTTCGCCACTCCGGGACCTCCGCGCCCGGGCCGACGCCGGCCCGCGCGTGACGCGTCCGCGACACACCCATTCCCCAGCCATGACCGCCAGACTCGCCCCCCCCGCGCTCCTCGCCGCCGCGCTGCTCCTCGCCGCGCCCGCCGCCGCGCAGAGCATCTCCGCCGGGCAGACCGTGAACGGCCGCCTGGAGGCGTCCGACCCCAGGATGTCCGACAACTCGCACTACGACGAGTACACGTACGTCGGCCGCCCCGGCGAGCGCATCGTCGTCACGCTGCGCTCCGGCGCCTTCGACACCTTCCTCGCCTGGGGGCAGGGGAGCGGGAGCGCCTTCCGGTCGGCGGAGTCGGACGACGACGGCGCGGGCGGCACCGACTCGCAGCTCACCGTGACGGTGGGGAGCGCGGGGACGTACGTGATCCGCGCCAACTCGGTGGCGGCGGGGCAGACGGGGGCCTACACGCTCAGCGTGCAGCCTGCGGGCGGCGGGGCGCCGCAGTCGGCGCCGCAGGGGGGCCGCATCTCCTCCGGGCAGACGGTGAGCGGCCGCCTGGAGGCGTCGGACCCCCGGATGGGCGACAACTCGCACTACGACGAGTACACGTACGTGGGCCGCCCCGGGGAGCGCATCGTCGTCACCCTGCGCTCGGGCGACTTCGACACCTTCCTGTCCTGGGGAGAGGGGAGCGGGAGCGGTTTCCGGTCGGCGGAGTCCGACGACGACGGCGCGGGCGGCACCGACTCGCAGCTCACGGTGACGCTGGGGAGCGCCGGGACGTACGCGATCCGCGCCAACTCCGTCGCCGCCAACACGGTCGGCGCCTACACGCTCAGCGTGCAGCCGGCCGGCGGCGCGGCCGGTCCGGCGGGGCCCACGCCGCGCCCCGGGCCGCAGGGCGGCGGGAGCAGCATCGCCGCGGGGCAGACGGTGACGGGGCGCCTGGAGGCCTCCGACCCCCGGATGGGCGACGAGTCGCACTACGACGACTACACCTTCGCCGGGCGGCCGGGCGAGCAGCTGGTGATCACGCTGCGCTCGGGCGACTTCGACACCTACCTGGCGTGGGGGCAGGGGACGGGGAGCGGCTTCCGCTCCGAGAGCTCCGACGACGACGGCGCCGGCGGCACCGACTCGCAGGTGCGGGTGACGGTGGGGAGCGCGGGGACGTACGTGATCCGCGCCAACTCGCTGGGCGGCGGCAAGACCGGCAGCTACACCCTGGCGGTGGAGAGCGCCGGCGCGCCGGGTGGGGACTCGCGCGCGGGCGGCAACACCATCCGCGCAGGCGAGAGCGTCAACGGGCGGCTGGAGGCGGGCGACGCCAGGATGTCGGACCAGTCGTTCGTGGACACCTACCTGTACCAGGGGCAGCCGGGCGAGCAGATCCTGGTGACGCTCGCCTCCGGCGACTTCGACGCGTACCTGCGCGGCGGGCGCATGCAGGGCGGCACCTTCGTGGCGGTGGACTCGGACGACGACGGCGCCGGCGGCACCAACTCGCGGCTCCAGGTGACGGTGGACGCCTCCGGCACCTACGCGATCCAGGCCAACTCGCTGCGCGCCAACACCACGGGCGGCTACACGCTGCGGGTGGAGAGCGCGGGCGGGGCGCCCTCGGGCGCGCAGGCCATCGCCATGGGGCAGACGGTGAGCGGCCGCATCGACGCCTCCGACCGCAAGCTGGCCGACCAGTCGCACTACGACCTGTACGTGTACCGGGGCCGCCCCGGCGAGCAGGTGCTGGTGACGCTGAGGTCCGCCGACTTCGACGCGTACCTGGCGTGGGGGCGCATGGCCGGCGACGCCTTCACCGCCGAGACGCGCGACGACGACAGCGGCGGCGGCACCAACGCGCAGCTGGTGGGGACCGTGGGGAGCGGCGGCACCTACGCCATCCAGGCCAACACGCTGCGCGCCGGGCAGACGGGGAGCTACACCCTGTCGGTGGAGCCGGTGTCCGCGGCGCGGCAGACCACCGCGTCGGCCCCCGCGGGCGCGGCCACCCTGACGGCCGGGCAGACGGTGGCAGGGACGCTGGGGAGCAGCGATCCCATGCTCTCCGACAGCTCGTACTACGACCAGTACGTGTACCGCGGCCGCCCCGGCGACCGGCTGCGCATCACCATGCGCTCCGGCGACTTCGACGCGTACCTGCGCTGGGGGCTGCTGAGCGGGAGCGCCTTCCAGGCCGAGGCGACGGACGACGACGGCGCCGGCGGCACCGACGCCGAGGTCACGGTGACGGTGGGCGGCACGGGGGTGTACGTGGTGCAGGCCAACGCCTTCGAGGCGGGGAAGACGGGGAGCTACACGCTGACGGTGCAGCCGCTCTCCACGGCCAGCGCCCCGGCGGAGTCGCGCCCGGCGGCGGGCGGCAAGTGGCTGTACGCCTACGCCAGCGCCGCCGACCCGCGCTTCCGCCCGCTGGAGCAGCGGCTCAAGCAGTCGGGGATGCTGGAGTCGCTGGCGGAGGGGCTGAACCAGCGCTTCCCGCTCCCCCGCAACGTGGGGATCCGCAGCGCGCAGTGCGGCGAGGTCAACGCCTTCTACAACGGCAACGACGGCACGGTCACCTTCTGCTACGAGCTGCTCCAGCACCTGGCCGGCGTGTTCGTGCGGGACGGCGCCTGGACCCCCGAGCAGCGCGAGGCGGTGGACGGCGCCGCCACCTTCATCCTGATGCACGAGGTGGGGCACGCGCTGGTGGACGTGCTGGACCTGCCCATCACCGGGCGCGAGGAGGACGCGGTGGACCAGCTGGCCGCGGTGATGCTCATCAACACCGGCGACAAGGGCGCCGCCGCGGCGCTCAACGGGGTGCGCGCCATCCAGCCCGGGCAGAACGCCGTGTACGACAACTCCGACTTCGCCGACGAGCACTCGCTGGGGCCGCAGCGCCTGTTCAACATCGCCTGCTGGATCTACGGCTCCGACCCGCAGAAGTACCGCGGCATCGTCACCGGCGGCGGCCTCCCCGTGGCGCGCGCCCAGCGCTGCCCCTCCGAGTACGAGCGCCTCTCCAAGGCGTGGATGCGGCTGCTCCAGGCCAACGCCCCCGCCGCGCCGTAGGGACTGCAGTGCGTGAGTGCGTGAGTGCGAAACGGCGCCCCCACCGGGAGATCCTGGTGGGGGCGCGGCTGCCTGAGGACCCATTCCGTGGGGCAATGTCCTTGACCCCGGTCACTGCGGCGTGCATGTTTCTGGCGAAAATCGCCGGCACGATCCGCTCCTGGGTCCTCCTTCCGTCCGCCGGCGGTCCCCGACTTCCCACCACAGCAGCCACTTCCGTTCGCAATGGAGCGATTCGCCGGCGTCGCCTTGTTCGCCGCTCTCGTCGTGGTCCTGCTTGTGACCGCCACTGGTTTCGTACGCGCGGCGCTTGCCGTCCGCCGCAAGGACGGTGACGAGTTCAGCAAGGCGGTGCTAGGCCCCAGCCTCGCCGCGGCGGTGGCTATCCTGGTGGCGCTCGCGGCTTACGGACGCGTGCTCCTTTCGGATCCGTCGACTGGCCCGGCCGCAGCCGCCCTGGGCGCGCCGGTGGCCGACACCACTCCAGTTCCCGTGACGGCGTTCCTCCCCGCACCCGTGCAGGCGGGGGCGCGGCGCTGGGGGGAGTGCGCCGGGGTGGAGGCCGACGGCGTCGCGCTCCCCGCGGATGGCGGGAGCGCGCGCGGCGGGCGGGTGGCCCTCCACGTGGACGTGGACTCCACGGTGACGGCGGCGGAGCGGGACCACCTCCGGGTGAAGCTCGCTGCCCTGCTGCGGGGCGGTGCGGGTGCGGACGGGGCGCGCCTGGCGGTCCACGCGAGCATGGTGGACGACCCGCCCCTGATGCGGGTGTCCGCCGCGTCGGCCACGCTGACCTGGCGCCTGGAGGTGCCCGGGCGGCCGGCGGTGGAGTCCGTGGACGGGGCGCAGGGCCGGGCCCACGACTCCGTGACGGCGCGCCGCAACGCGCTCGCGTGCGCGGCGCTGGACGTGGCCGGGGAGGTCGTCTCCATGGCCGGGGCGCCCCGGGGCTGAGGCGCGCCTCCGCGGCTTCCATCCCACTTACATCTCACGGACGGAGCTACATCGATGCCGGCATTGCGGGGAGGTCTTCGGGCAGGAATCCTGGCGGGCGCCGCGCTGCTGGCCGGGCTGGCGGCGTGCGGGGAGCAGGCGGGCGCGGAGCCCGGGGCTCCTGCGGCCGCCGCGGGAACGCCGCCTTCCGCCGCAGGGCAGCCCGCCGCGAGCGGCATGGACTCGGTGGACCTGGGCGTGCAGCGCGTGGGCAGGAGCCTGGTCCCCGCCGCGACGGGGAGGACGGTCGCGGTGCTCCAGTTCCCCGACCTGGAGAACCGTTCCACGCCCTTTGGCAAGAGCATCGCGGAGCGGCTCACCACCGTGCTGGTGCAGGAGATCGGCGGCAAGGGGAGCGTGCTGGAGCGCGGGCAGGTGGACCAGGTGCTGCAGGAGCTGAACCTGGTGGGCGAGATCTCCACCCGCGACGCCACCGCCGCCGGCCAGCAGCTGGGCGCGGACGTGGTGGTGGTGGGCTCCACCACGGTGCTGGACGGACGGGTGGTGGTGAACGCCCGCGCCGTGAGCGTGGCGGACGGGCGGGTGCTTGCCGCGGACGGGTTCACCGCCCGGGCGACGCCGCAGGTGGACACCCGGCAGGTGGGGCCCATCCCCGTGGCGCGCGTCTCCATCACGCCATTGGACAGCATGCTGAAGCTGCCCCCGTCGCAGACGGCGCAGGTGGGCCCCGTGCAGGTCCAGGCGCACGCCTGCGCGCGGACGGGCAAGAGCGTGTCGTGCGCGCTGACGATGATCTCGGTCGATATCGACGCGGGGGTGGACGTCTCGGAGAGCAATTCCTCGATCTCCGACGACCGGGGCAACACCGTGGGGATCGAGCCCGTGCAGTTCGGCCGGGACCGGCAGAACGACCAGGGGACGCTGGTGGCCGGGATCCCGACGCCGGTCGTGGTCGTGACCAACGGGATCCCCTACAGCGCGGAGACCATCAGCCGTCTGGGCCTGCAGGTCTACATCCGGCCCGATGGGCAGCAGCAGATCGTGGAGGACGTCGTGCTCCGCTCGCTCCCCATCCTGCGCCTGTAGCCGTCGCTCGGGGCGGTGAACGGCGGCGTTCTCCGGACCACGCGCTGGTCCGGGGGACGCCGCTTTTTCAGGTCCGTTCCGCACGGGCGCCTTCAGAGCGGACGCACCCGGTCGGCGAGCCTGCCGGTCTCCATCAGCTCGCGCAGCTCGTCGGCCAGCTGCTCACTCGCAGAAATGACGCTGCGCCACCTGCGGATGCGCTGGTCGTCGGGGAGACGGTAGAAGTCGTTGCGGTCGGGGATCCTGCCGCCGGGGAGGCGGGCGACGAACTCCGCGGACGGGGCCACCAGCAGGGCGCGGCGGAAGTTGGCGGGGCGGGCGCGGCGCCAGCGCAGCGACTTGTCCAGCCAGCCGGGGACCACGTACGGGTAGAAGTGCGGGTACAGGACGATGCCGTCGCCCGGGCCGAAGTCCAGGTCCAGGTGGTAGTCCAGGATCCCGCCGTCGCGGTGCACGCCCGGGGGCGCGCCGGGAATCCTCACGCCGCTCAGCACCAGCGGGATGGAGGCGGAGGCGAGCAGCGCGGGGCGCAGGTTGGCCGCGGTGAGCGGCAGGTGCGTGGTGGGGAGGTCCGAGAGGCCGCGGAAGGGGCTGGTGTCGCCGCAGGTGTGGAACACCACCCGCCGCAGACCCAGCGCCAGCGCGCGCCGGGTGAGCAGGTTGCCGGCGGCGGCCAAGGTGAACGCGGCCAGCTGCGCGGCGGGGCGCTCGCTGGCGAACGGGCCGCGGCACTCCGTGGTGAGCACGTGCAGCCGCGCCCGCGGGTGGGCCAGGATCTCCTCCGCGCCGCGCTCCCCCAGAAGCACGTCCAGGATGCGGGCGCTGGTCTCCGTCACGGCGGCGGGCGGCGGCTTCACGGGGTAGCGCTGCTCCACGTACGCGTCGTGGGCGCGGTCCAGCGCGGCGGCCGGGTCGCGCTGCGCCAGGCAGGCCAGCCGCCAGCTGCCGATGGACGAGCCGATCATGTGCAGCGCCCTCCCGCGCGGCGCCTGGAGGAAGTCGCCGAAGAGCCAGCGGTCCAGCCCGGCCAGGACGAGCCACTTGGGGCCGCCGGAGGCGCCGGGGACCACGTCCACGTCCTCCGCGCGCAGCCCGCGCTCGCGGACGATGCGGAGGGCGTCGGGGCCGGCGAGGAGCGTCAGGGAGCTTGGCATCTGCGGCGACTGCACGGGTTCGCGGATGCCGGGGAATGTGCCGGGCCCGCCCGCCGGACGCAACGCGGCCCCGCGCCCGGGAGGGCGCGGGGCCGTGATGGTTCGTCTGCACAGGGGTCCGTGTCGCCCCGGGAGCCTCAGCCGTGCCCGTCCTTCACGGGAAACGGGGGTAGCGTCGGCGTTCTCGGCCGTCCGGGTCTGAAAGGTGAGACGCGGCCGGCGCCGGAAAAGTTGCACGCGGGCCGGGGGCGCTCCGCAGCGGCCTAATCCCGGCCGGTCAGCCCACCTCCGCCGTGCGGGCGCCGGCGTCCTCCAGCAGCGCCCGGTACCAGGCCGCGGCCTCGCGCAGCCGGTCCTCGTGGCCGGCCGCGCCCCACACCACGGAGAGCGTGGCCGTCGTCTCCGGGCGGGTCTTGGTGCGCTGCGAGTCGCGCACCGGGTTGGCGCAGGGGCCCTCCGCGTCCCACAGGCAGAGGAGCCCGCCCAGGCCGATCTCCTGGCCGGCCGCGTTGAACACGTACGACGCACCCGCCGGGGCCGGGGCGACGCGGAACGGCGGACGGGCGAGCGCCAGGTCCACCACGCTAATTGGGAGGCCGCTGTGCAGCGACACCGCGTTGCAGGCGTCCACCGCCAGGTTGATGGAGCCCAGCGCGCCCTCGCCGGCGGCGCGCACCAGGTACTCGGACGCGGGCTTGCCGCGGCCCGTGGGCTTGTAGCCGCCCCAGCGGAGCAGGTCGCGCACGGCGCCGCGCGCGGCCTCGTCGCGCAGCAGGGGCGCGGGGGCCTCGGCGTCCAGCAGGCGGCGGACCGCGTCCGGCGTGGGGAGGCCGCCCAGCGGGGCGGGGAAGCGCGTGGTGAACGCGGCCACGCGGAGGAGCGGGTGCTCCTCGATCTCCAGGGCGACGGGCGGGTCGGGGGTCATGGCGACGGCTCGGGGGCTGGGCCGGGGGCGAGGCGGGAGCGCGGTGCAGCTTGGTGCTCCGGGGCGCCGCCGTCAAGCGGGCACGGGCAGGAAAAGAGGGGAGGGCGGACCCCGCGGGGGCCCGCCCTCCCGTTTCGTGCGCCGGCCCGGGTCAGGGCGCGGGCGCCACGACCGGCAGGGGGATGGCGCTCAGCTGGACGCTCGGGTTGCCGAGCTGGGAGCCCGAGTTGGTGCCCCAGCAGTAGGCGAAGCCGTCCGTCGAGAGGCCGCAGCTGTGTCCGGCGTTCAGGGACGAGGTGTTGCTCGCCTCCGCCGTGCGGAAGGAGATCCCCCCCACCACGCGAACCGGGAGCTGGGCGTCCTGGCGGGTGCCGTTGCCGACCTCCCCGTTGCGGTTCGCGCCCCAGCAGTAGGCATCGCCGCCGGGCGTGACGCCGCAGACGTGGAGCCCGCCCATGCCGATGGAGCGGAAGGAGAGGCCGCCGGCCACCGGCTCCGGCCTCCCGCCCGAGTTGGAGCTCCAGCAGTACGCCTGGTTCGTGGCGGTCACCCCGCAGCTGGTGCGCAGCCCCACGTCGATGGACTCGAAGGTGAGCCCCCCCACCACCGGGGCGGGGACCAGCGTGGCGGGAGGCGACGCGGTGCCGAGCCCCAGCGCGCCGCTGGCGCTCCCCCAGCAGTAGGCGGCGCCCGCGGTGTCCAGCCCGCAGGTGTGGTTCGTGCCGGCGCTGACGGCCTTGAACGAGATCCCGCCCGCCACCGGCGTCGGCCGGTCCGTGATCGTGGTGGTCCCGATCCCCAGCTGTCCGCTCTCGTTCAGCCCCCAGCAGTAGGCCGCGCCCGCTTCGCTGACGATGCAGGTGTAGTTGAACCCGGCGCTCACCGAGCGGAAGCGCCCTTCGACCGGCTCCCGGGTCGCGACGCGGCTCCTCCCCCAGCAGTAGACCGCCCCGTCCGTGGTGACGCCGCAGGCGTGGCTCCCCCCGTTGGAGAGCGCCTGGAAGCGCTGTCCGCCGGCGACGGGCGCCGGGACCTGGGCATCGTAGCGGAAGCCCCAGCAGAAGGCCGCCCCCGCCGCGTCCAGCGCGCAGGTGGACCCCTCCCCCACCGAGATGGCGGAGAACTGGGCCGCCATGCCGATGCGGACCGACGCCGACTGCGTGTTCCCCACGCGGTCCCGGACGGTCACCTGCACCGTGCCCCCACCCTCCGGGAGCGTGAGCGGGATCTCGAAGGGCACCTCCCTGCCGGGGGTGACGGCGACGGGCTGCTCGGCGCCGGTGCCGATGCGGTAGCTCGCGGAGAGCACGCCCGTGTCGTCCGAGAAGATCCCGCGGACCGTGATGCTGCGGCTGGTGACCAGGGTGTCGCGGGCGGGGCTGCTGATGCTCACGACGGGCGGGGTGCCGTCGCGCCCCACTCGCCGCTCGGCGCTCCCCCGGTTCCCCGCGCGGTCCAGGGCGTACACCACCACGCGGTTGTCGCCCGGGGCCAGCTGCACCAGGGTGGTGGCCTCCACGCTGTCGCCGGGGGTGATGCTCAGGGGCTGCTCGGGGCCGTCGCCCACCTGGACCGAGGCGGAGGCCACCCCTTCGTCGTCGGTGAGCACCACCGTGAGCGTGACGGCGGAGGCGACCACCGTGTCCGCGGACGGACTCCGGATGACCACGCGCGGGGCGGCGGTGTCCGGGCGGGTGGGGTCGTCGCAGGCCGCCAGGGTGCCGGCGGCGCCGAGCACCAGGGCGGCGAGGAGAGCGCGGGCGGGTGTAGCCATGGTGATCTGGTCCCGAGGGGTTGCATGTGGCCGGTTCCAGCGGAAGACGCACCGGACGCACCCGGGGTCACGGCGTGCGGGCGCGAAGGCGGACTTCAACATCGGGCGCCGGATGGCCTTCCGGGTACGAAACCGAAGGCAGGAGACGCGATGGCTTTGAATTGTTGCTTTGTTGCGGGCGGGGACTAAAATAACCAAGAAAATCCTGTCGCGAAGGTTTACTTTGTTCAGCGATGCATTAGATTTGGGGTGAGCACCAGGAGGAGGACCGGCGCCCGCTTGCGGCCACGCGGTGGCAATCGCCCGGCTCCCCTGCCGCGCCACCAGCACCCGGGACAGGCCCTCGGCCGATGCGGAAGATCAACCCCCAGCACTTCCAGCGCGCCACGCGCTCCACGCCGCGCGAGATCAACGAGAAGATCGTCCTGAACCTGATCCGCGAGCACCAGCCCGTCTCCCGCGCCGAGCTGGCCCGGGTGATGGACGTGACCCGCGGCACCGTCACCCGGCTGGTGGACGAGCTGCTGAAGAGCGGCAGCATCTACGAGGGCAAGGCCGCCACCGCCCCGCGCGGGCGCCGCCCCACCATGCTGCACGTGCGGACCGAGGGCCGCCTGGTGGTGGCGATCGACATCCGCTTCAGCCGCACCTACGTGGTGCTGGCCGACCTGAGCGGCAACCAGATCGCCATGGACACCCTCCCCACCTCCACCGACCCGGCCGAGCTGGTGGAGCGCCTGGCCGAGCGCGTGCGCGACCTGCTGGAGGTACACGGCGCCGACGGCGGGTGCGAGGGGATCGGGCTGGTGGTGCCGGGGATGGTGGACCGGCGCGCGGGCCGCATCCTCAACTCCCCGGCGCTGGGGTGGAGGGACGTGCCGCTGCGCGAGATGCTCTCCGAGCGCACCGGGCTGCGCGCCTTCATCGAGAACGGCCCCGTCTCCTGCGCGCTCGCGCAGATGTGGCTGAACCCGTCGCGCGTGGACGGGGTGGACAACTTCGCCTACGTCACCGTGTCCGACGGCGTGGGGGTGGGGGTGGTGGTGGACGGGCAGGTGCTGCGCGGCCACGGCGACACCGCCGGCGAGTTCGGGCACCTGCCGCTCGGCATGGAGGGCCCGCGCTGCCTGTGCGGGCTGCGCGGCTGCCTGGAGGCCCACACCTCCAACCTGGCCACCCTGGGCCGCTACCTGGGGCTGGACCCCGCCGAGGAGGCCGACCGCGAGCAGCTGCGGCGCAGCGGGATGACGCTCCCCGACCTGGTCGCCCGCGCCCGCGCGGGGGACGCCCGGGCCGCCGAGGCGCTCCAGCAGACGGCCCGCAGCCTCGGGTTCGGGCTGGCCGGCATCGTGATGACGCTGAACCCGGCGCGCATCTTCCTGGACGGCGAGGTCGTCGCCGCCTGGGACCTGGTGGGCGAGACGGTGCTGGGTGCCATGCGCGAGCGCTCGCTCACGCCCGGCGCGGCGGCCACGCCCGTGGTTCCCGTTTCGCAGGGCGGGCTGGCGCGGCTCCGGGGCGCGACCGCGCTGCTGCTCGCCCGCGAGTTCGCGGCTCCCCGCGTGGCGTAGTTTTCAAAGAACTAATACTGCCGGTTCGGGCGTGCCCCCGGCTGCGCCGGGGTCGGGCTGCGGCTCCGTAACGCAGCAAACAACGCTGCGTAACGGAGGCGAGCCCCGCCAAACTGCCGGCGGGTCTCGCCGCTTCGCGCTCGCATCCCTCACGCGGGCGTCGCGCTGGCGTCCGCGGGGGCGGCCCCCTCACCCCCCGGCCCCCTCTCCCCCGCAAGCGGGGG
>JBFMFL010000244.1:0-10855 GCA_040752145.1 Gemmatimonadota bacterium | reverse complement strand
CTCCCAGTCCGTGGCGCCCCGCGGTCCGGCCGCCGCGCCCGCGCCCTCCGCGCGGGCGCGGCGCTCCCGGCCGCGCCACGACCCCCGCGCCGCCACGACGAAGTGTCCGAGGATGAGCAGCGCGCCCAGCGCCAGGGCGCCCACCATCAGCCAGAAGAGCGCCGGGGCGGTGCCCTCCAGGTCGAAGAAGCCGCCGAACAGCTCCCGGAACCAGGTCTTGACCTCGGCCCAGCGGTCGGAGAGCCACTGGAGCGGCCCGGGGAGCGCGCGCTCCGCGAACTCCGGGCGGGCGTACACCTCGTCCAGGGCCCGCTGCACCTCGGGCGCGCCGGGGAGCCTGCGCTGCATCAGGCGTGCGCCGGGAGCGCCTCGGCCGCGGCGACCAGGTCCAGCGCCTCGGAGCGGACGCGGCAGTCGAAGTACAGCAGGGTGGCGGACGCGGCCGCGAAGGGGTAGGCCAGCACGTACAGCAGCACCTGGAGGACGCCGGACGCGCTCGCGACCCACGCCGACCCGGCCCCCGCCATCCCCTCCACGGCGCCCACCAGGAGGAAGGGGAGGAGGAAGATCACGGCGGTCACCGCGAGCACCCCGGCGACGCGGCGCCACTCGGCCCGCACCAGGTTCCAGGAGCGGTCCAGCGAGTCGGAGACGCCCTTGCCCTCCACCACCATCACGTGGGGCGCCAGGAAGTACAGCACGTACACGGCGATCCCCGGGACGATCAGGGCGATCAGCGCCAGCCCGGTCAGCAGCCCCGCGAGGATGCTCTGCCCCAGCAGGAGCCAGAACAGGCCGCGGGCGCGCCGGTACGCGGCCCCCACCGACAGGTCGCCGCCCTGCACGGCCGCGGCGCACAGGTGCGCCAGCGCGCCCCAGAACAGCAGGGTCGCAAGCCGGTCGTAGACCACGGCGACGGCCTCCCACCCCGACGCGTCCGTGAGGCCGGCCAGGGGGCCGAGCGCCCGGTACGCCAGGAGCGGGAGGTGGGGGAGGAGCGTGGCGCCCACCAGCACGGCGAAGTGCGTGCGGTACAGCACGAAGGCGCCGTCCAGGATCTCCCCCGCGGTGCGGGGGCGCAGGTGGGCGATGGACATGTGCGGCGTCCGCTCAGACCGTGGCGCCCAGCCGCTCGGTGGCCATCTCCAGGTCCAGTGCCTCGGTCCGGACGCGCCGGTCGTAGTAGAGCAGGGTGAGCGCCGCGGTCATGAACGGCGTGGTGAGCGCGCTCAGCAGGATGCTCAGCACGTTGGTGACGGCGCTGAACAGCCCCATCGTGCCCTCCACGGCGTCCGGGTCGCCGGAGCTGAGCGCCGCGCCCACCATGGCCGCGCCCGCGGTGGCCCCCACCAGCATGCTGGGGATCATGATGATGATGTAGGAGACCACCATGATCCCCAGGATGCGCAGCCACGCCCCACGGGCCAGCTCGCGCGAGCGCGACAGCGCCGCCACCGGCCCCTTCCCCTCGATCATCACCGCGTGCCAGGTGGCGAACAGCGCCAGCATCGCCAGGATCCCCGGGATCACGAGCAGGAGCGTGCCCAGGACGACCAGGATCATGAAGAGGATGCTGGCGCCCAGCAGGGGAAGCATGCGGCGGAAGCTGGCGCGGTACGCCTCGCCCCGGTCCACGGCGCCGCCCTCCACCGCGCGCGCGGTCTCGTGGATCAGGGCGCCCCACATCAGCAGCGAGCCCACGATCATCACCGGGTACACCGCCACCAGCAGCGCGCTCGTGGCAGCGGTGAGCTCGGTGGCTCCCCCGGTGACGAACCCGAACGCGCCCCACACCAGCGCGACGGGGAGGAGCGGGATGATGGCGGTGGTGAAGAAGACCGCGAAGTGGCGGCGGTACAGCACGAAGGCGCCGTCCAGGATCTCGCCGAAGGAGAGCGGACGCAGGTGGCTCAGGGACATGGGGGCTCCGGGGAGGAGGGGGAGACGCGCCCGGCGAGGGAAACGGACGCGGACGGAAGGAAGGGAAAGTGTACGCTCCGGCCAGGTGCATGTCAAACGGTTCGTCCCTGCGGGAGCGCCGGGCGGCGCCCCCGCGGGCGCCGGCGTCAGCGCACCAGCAGGGTGAAGGGCGCGGAGCCCCCCTCGCGCAGCGTGCGGTGGTCCGGCCCCGACCACTGGAGCCGCATGCGGTGCTCCCCGGGCGGGAGCCCGGGGATGTTCCAGCGGAAGCGCCGTCCGCCCAGCGGCTCGATGTCGGCGGCGCCGGCCATGAGCTCCGCCTCGCCGACCATGGCGTGCAGGTGGTAGCGCCCGTCGGCGAGCCACCCGGTGGAGTCGCGGACCATGCGCGCCGGGGTCTCGAAGACGAGGGCGAAGGGGCCCGACACCATGGAGCCGTCGCGGGGCTCCACCAGGGTGATTCGCGGGGGCGGCGGGGCCTCGCCCCCGTCCGTCTTCCCCGCCACGAAGAACACCAGGGCGAGCACGAGGGCGAGCACGGCCACGCCCGCGAAGACCAGGTCGCTCCTGAGCATCGGGGGCGGCGCGAACGGGGCCGCGGGGTCGGCGGCGGGGGGATCTCGGTCCGGCATCCTGCACGCTGGGCAGCGGGTCGCGGGCCCCGCCCGCGCGGCGCGGCCCCGCCCAAAGATACACCCCCCGCCCCGCCGCGCGCGAATCTTGCTCCCCCCGCGGCGACGCCCGGCACCCCGCCGCCGCCCTACCGCTCCCATCGACGCGCCATGCCCGCACGCCGCCTGCCGGTCATCACCGCCGCACTGCTCCTCGCCCCCGCGCTCGCCGCCGCGCAGGCGCCCGCGCCCGACACGCTCCCCGAGGTGCGGCTGGACACGCTGGCCGTGCGCGTGCTGCGCACGCCGCTGCCGCTGCTGCGGGCGCCCTACGCCGTGTCCGTGGCCGGGGAGGACGAGATCCGCCGCGCCCGGCCGGGGCTGGCGCTGGACGAGGCGCTGGGCGGGATCCCGGGGGTGCAGGTGAGCAACCGCTACAACTACGCGCTGGGGGAGCGGATCTCGGTGCGGGGCTTCGGGGCGCGGGCGCAGTTCGGGGTGCGCGGGGTGCGGGTGCTGGTGGACGGCATCCCCGCCACCCTCCCCGACGGGCAGACCACGCTGAACCACGTGGACCCCGGCGCGCTGGGCCGGGTGGAGGTGGTGCGCGGCCCGGCCTCGGCGCTGTACGGCAACGCCGCGGGCGGGGTGGTGCAGCTGGTCACGGCGCCGCCCCCGGCGGGTCCGCTGGGCGCCGAGTACCGCCTGGTGGCGGGGGGCGACGGGCTGCTGCGGGCGCAGGGGGCGGTGGGCGGCACGGCGGGCGGGTGGACGTACCGGGCCGGCGGGACGCGGCTGCGCTACGGGGGGTACCGGGAGCACAGCGAGGCGGACAACACCCTGCTGCACGCGCAGCTGGGGCGCCGCGGCGCGCGCGGCGAGCTGCGCCTGGCGCTGAGCGCCGTGGGCTACGACGCCCTCAACCCGGGCTCCCTCTCCGACTCGCTGCTGCGGGTGGACCGCACCCGCGCCTTCGCGCGCAACCGGGTGCAGCGCACCGGCGAGGAGGGGCGGCAGGCGCAGGCCGGCCTGTTCTGGCGCGGGGAGACCGGCGCGGGGACGCTGGAGCTGTCCGCGCACGGCGTGGCGCGGGAGATCGACAACCCGATCCCCACCTCGATCATCGACCTGGCGCGGCGCGGCGGCGGGGCGCGGGCCGCCTGGTCCGCCGCGCGCCCGCTGGGCGCCGGGGCGCTGCGCTGGACCGCCGGCGCCGAGGCCGAGGCGCAGCGCGACCGCCGCCGCAACTTCGCCAACCGGGAGGGGGAGCGCGGCGCGCTGGAGCTGGACCAGCGGGAGCGGGTGACGGGGACGGCGGCCTTCGCGCAGGTGGCGGTGCCGCTCGCCGCGCGCTTGGACGCGCTGGGTGCGCTGCGCTACGACCGCTTCCGCTTCGCCGTGGACGACCGGCTCCCCGCCACCGCCGCGAACCCGGACGACTCCGGCGCGCGGACCCTGGACGCCTGGAGCCCCACGCTGGGGCTGACGCTGGCCGCCACGGACGCCGTGTCGCTGTACGCCAACGCCGCCACCGCCTTCGAGACGCCCACCACCACCGAGCTGGCGAACCGCCCCGACCGCGCCGGCGGCTTCAACCCGGACCTCCGGCCGCAGCGCACCGTTTCGTACGAGGCGGGCGCGAAGGGGCGGCTGGGCGCGCGGGGCGCCTGGGAGCTGGCCGCGTACACCGCCGCCGTGCGCGACGCGCTGGTCCCCTTCGAGGTGGAGGGCGCCCCCGGGCGGCAGTTCTTCCGCAACGCGGGCTCCGCGCGCCACCGCGGAGTGGAGGCGGGCGCCTCCGTCTCGCCGCTGGCCGGCGTGACCGCGCGCCTGGCGTACGCCTGGACCGACGCGCGCTTCCGCGAGTACGTGGCCGCCGGCGACACGCTGGACGGCAACCGCGTCCCGGGGATCGCGCCGCACTCGCTGGACGCGCGACTGGGCTGGACCCACCCCGCCGGCGCCTTCGCGGACGCCGAGGTGCGCCACGCCTCCGCCATCCCCGTGGACGACGCCAACCGCTTCCGCTCCCCCGCCTACACCGTGGCCGACCTGCGCGCCGGGTGGCAGGGCGCGCGCCTGGGCCGCGTCCGCGCCACGCCGTTCATCGGCGTCACCAACCTGTTCGGCGCCGAGTACAACACCTCGGTGGTGGTGAACGCCTTCGGCCGGCGCTTCTTCGAGCCGGGGCCGGGGAGGACGCTGTACGCGGGGGTGAGCGTGGGGCTGGGCGGCTGGGAGCCGCGGTAGGGGCGATGCTTGCCCGGTCGGGCTGGAAGCGGCTATAATTCTCCTCGCAACGAGGAGGATTTATGACGACGATCGCTGCACGTACCCGGTCCAGCCCGGGGTTCTCGCCCCGCGAAGCCGCCTTCGCCACGGGGCTCTCGGAAAAGACCATCAACCAGGCCATCGACCGCGCGGAGGTGGGCGCGCCGGGGCACGCCCAGTCCGGCGGCGAGCGGGTGCTCGGCTTTCCCGACCTCCTCTACCTGCGGCTGCGCGGCGACGTCGGCCGACTGCTCTCCGCGGAGGGGAAGCGGCGGCTGCGGCAGCAGCTCGCCCACGCCGTGCGGGAGCGGCGGAGCCCCGCCGCGGTGAGCATCGGGGTGATGGAGGTCCAGGTGGAGTCCGAGGCGCGCGCGCTGGAGGAAAAACTGACCCGGATCGAGGAGGCGCGCACGCTCGTGGTGTCGGACCCGGAGGTGCGGGCGGGCGAGCCGGTCGTGCGCGGCACGCGCATCCCGGTCCACGCCCTCGCCGACCTCGCGAGCCAGGGCGCGGACCACGAGGAGCTGCTGGAGGACTACCCCGCGCTGACCCGGGAGAGCCTGGACGCGGTCCTGCTCTACGCGCGGATGTACCCGCGCCGGGGCCGTCCCCGTCGTGCTCCGTGGAAGGACGGCGCGGAGGCGGGGCCCGGCGGCGCGCGATGATCCGCTTCCTGATCGACGAGAACCTTTCGCCGCAGCTCACGGAGACCGCGCAGGAGTTCGGCTACTCCGCCTTCCACGTCGCCCACCGGGGCTGGTCCGCTCTCACCGACGCCCAGGTGCTCCACCGCGTCCTGGCCGAGGACCTGACCCTGGTCACCAACAACTGGATCGACTTCCGGCCCATGCTGAAGCGGGCGGAGGTCCACCCCGGGATCGTGGTCATCCTCCCGAACGTGCGCCGGGAGCGGCAGATGGAGCTGTTCGCCGCCGCGCTCCGCATGATCCGGGACGACGGTCCCCCGCTAGACATGGTGAACACCGTGCTGGAGGTCGCCGGCGATGGCACGGTGACCCGGTATTTCCTCCCCGCCGACGCCTGACGAACGATCCCGGAGTCGTAGCTCGCAGGGGCAGTACGACGGATTCTTTCACATGGAGTGGGCAAGTGGCGGCATCCGAGAGTTCCAGGGCATACGCGCATCCGCCGTTCACGAACGAGGAAGTCTTCAGGGCTTTTGAGGTGATTCTACCGGAGGCAGTTCAGGAGGCTGCGCGTGGCGAGTTTCCAGGGGCTCCGGACGACTTCTTTATGGGGCACATCACCACGGGCATGCTGCTCATCCTGTGCACCTTCTCGGATGAGTTGGCGGCGAGAGTGATCGCGTACAGCCCCGACCTTGAGCCGCAGGTGCAGCGGGTGCTGGAGGATCCCGAGGGATTCATCCGGTCCATCCGGGACGAGGCTGCGACGGATTTCGGGGCGCAGGACCAGGAGTAGAGGCCGGAACGCAAGGCGCACCCGGGCCCGGAAACGGCTTTTGCCGTTCGCAGTTCCGCAGTACCCACATGATCCGTTGCGGAGGGAGACAGCCGGGCAGTTTCGGCTGGCTCACTCCGGCGGAGCGAGACACGGGGCAGTTTCCGTGGCTCGCGGAGCCCGCGCAGGAAACAGGCCGGCAGTTTGGCCTGTTTCCGGAGCGGCCCCACGCACGGATCTCGTTATTTACGTCCCGAGTGCTCGTCGTGCAGCACGATGTTGAGCACCAGCAGCACCCCCCCGATCACCGCCGCCAGAAAGAGCAGCATCGCCAGCCCCGGGTAGCCCAGGATCCGGAACGTCGTCTCCACGCGCATCAGCAGCGCCGCCCCCAGGATCAGCGCCGCCAGCACGAGCCCCAGCGTGATGCGGTTGGCGATCTTCTGCAGCCCCGCCATGAGCTGCCGCTCGTCCAGCGCGTCCACCTCGATGCGGAACTGGTTCTCCGCCATGTTGTCGAGGATGGTGTTCAGCCGCCGCGGCAGCCGCTGCACCAGCTCGTTGGTCTCCAGCAGCGTGGAGAACATGGCGGCGGGCGACGCCTGCTTGAGCATCCGCTGCCGCATGATCTCGGCGGCGTTGCGGCGGATGGAGGCGTTGGGGTCGAAGTCCGGGTCCAGCGTCCGCCCCACCTGGTCCAGCGCGAACAGCGTCTTGCCCAGCGTGGACAGCTCGGCCGGCAGGAGGATGCCGTTCTCGGCGGCGGCGCGCGTCATCTCCATCACGATGCGCCCCACCTGGATGTTGCGCGCCGTGGCGCCCTGCATCCCGGTGACCAGCGTCACCACCTCGCGCGTGAAGCGCGCCTCGTCCATCCCCGTGCGCGTGCTGCCGATGCGGATGGCCGTGTCGGCGGCCTCCTCGCCGCGCCCCTCGCTCACCGACAGCAGCAGCTTGAGCAGCCGCTCCTGCATCTCCGGCGCGACGCGCCCCACCATCCCCACGTCGATCAGCCCGATGCGGAAGTCCGGGGTGATGAACACGTTGCCCGGGTGCGGGTCGGCGTGGAAGAAGCCGTCCACCAGGATCTGCTTGAGGTAGGCGCGGAACAATTCCTCGGCCAGCGCGCTGCCGTCCATCTCCATGCGCGCCAGCGGGCTGAGCTGCGTCACCTTCTTCCCCGCCACGTACCCCATGGTGAGCACGCGCGAGGTGGTGTAGTCGTCCACCGCGCAGGGCACGGCGATGCGGGTGAAGTCGCGCAGGTTCTCGCCCAGCGTGGACAGGTTCTGCGCCTCGGTGCGGTAGTCCAGCTCGCTGAGCAGCGTCCGGCGGAACTCCGTCAGCAGGTCGGCGGCGCCGTAGCGCCTGCCGGCCTCGGTGTGGCGGTCCAGGAACTCGGCGATGTCCTCCAGCGCGTCCAGGTCGGTGACGATCTGCTCGCGGATGCCGGGGCGCTGCACCTTGACCGCCACCTCGGTGCCGTCGCGCAGGCGGGCGCGGTGCACCTGCCCCAGCGAGGCGGCGGCCAGCGGCTCCGGGTCGAAGTCGCTGAACGCCTTGGACATCCTCACCCCCAGCTCGACCGTTACGATGCGCTCCACCTCGGCGTACGGGAAGGGGGCCACGTCGTCCTGGAGGCGCGAGAGCGCCTCCACGTACGGCTCCGGGAGCAGGTCGGCGCGGGTGGAGAGGAGCTGGCCCAGCTTGATGTAGGTGGGGCCCAGCCGCTCCAGGTCGTCCGCCAGCTCGCCGGCCACGGGGGACTGGTCCGGGGCCGCGGCCTGCGCGCCGTCGCCCTCGTCGCGCAGGATCTCCTCCATCCCGGCGTCGCGCACCAGGTCGGAGCGCCCGTACTTCACCAGGAGCCTGCCGATTTCTACGTATCTCTTCAGGTGCTCGCCACTTAGCGAGATCGCCATGGGTGCCTTCGCAAGTGATTGTGGCTCCGGGAATTCCGCCCGCTCCATCGCAGGAAGCGTGCGCGCGGGCGATCCGCCGGGCACGTGAAATGCGGCGCGGCGCCTCGCCCGGGAAGGCAAACACCCGCCGCGCTCTCCAGGTGGTCCCATGGTGCGTCCCCCCCTCCGCGCCCTGCTCGCGCTGGCGGCCGTGCTCCTGCTCGCCTCGTGCGAGTACGTGCGCCTCCTGCGGCCCGGCGTGCTCAAGCAGCTCAACCCGCGCGTGGTCCGGCTGGTCAACTACCTGCCGGAGGTCGACGAGCCCAACGAGGCCATGGTGGGGCGCCTGCTGGCCCACGGCGGGCTGGGGCACGCCCGGCCCGGGGACGACGGGGTGATGCGGGCCACCGTCCGCGCGCCCAGGCAGGAGTTCATCTGGGAGCCGGCCATCATCGTGATGCCGCGCGGCGGCGAGCTGGAGCTGGACTTCTCCAACGAGGACATCGAGCTGCACGCGGCCTTCCTCCCCCACCAGGGCGAGGGGGGGCGGCGGATGATGTTCCTGCCCGTCCACGAGCGCGGGCGCGCGCGGATGACGCTGGACGCGCCGGGCTACTACTTCTTCGGCTGCCCCATCGCCAACCACGCCGGGCGCGGCATGCTGGGGCTGATCATCGTGGAGGGCGATGTCCCCGCCGAGGCCCGGCTGGACCGCCCCCGCCAGCCGCAGCCGAGCCGCTTCTGAGCGCGCCGCGCCGCCACCCCGCACCCGGACCCCGCGCCATGCGCCCTCTCCTGGCCCTGGCGATGCTGGCCGCGCTCGCCGCGTGCGCCAAGCGCGCCCCCGTGTACCCGCTCACCCAGCGGGACACCGCCTTCAGCGACCTCAACGCCGGGAAGGTGGGGCGGGCGCCCCCGGTGGCCCGCGGGGTGGACGCGGCCCGCCTGGCGCGCGCCCGCGCCGAGCCGCAGAACTGGCTCACCTACTACGGCACCTACGACGGGCAGCGGTTCTCGCCGCTGGACCAGGTCCACGCCGGCAACGTCCGGGAGCTGCGCCCCGCCTGGACCTTCCACTACCAGCAGCTGGGGCTGTACGCCGCCCCGCTGACCGCCGCCTTCGAGGCGGCCCCGCTGGTGGTGGACGGGGTCATGTACGTGTCCGGGCCCAACGGCTACGTGTGGGCGCTGGACGCCGCCGACGGGCGGCTGCTCTGGCAGTGGGAGTACACGGTGCCCATCGACGTGCCGCTCTGCTGCGGCAACGTCAACCGCGGGGTGGCGGTGGCGGACGGCAAGGTGTTCTACACCTCGGCCAACGGGCACCTGTTCGCGCTGGACGCCGCCACCGGCAGGCAGGTGTGGGAGCGGGTCTTCGCCGACGTGCGCGCCGGGGAGAGCGCCACGGCGGCGCCGCTGGTGGTCAAGAACCTGGTGATCGTGGGGAGCTCCGGGGCGGAGTACGGGGTGCGGGGGCACCTGGACGCCTTCGACCTGCGCACCGGGGAGCGCGCCTGGCGCCTGTACACGGTGCCCCGGCCGGGGGAGCCGGGGGCGGAGAGCTGGCCCGCGAACGACGCCTGGTCGCGCGGCGGGGGCGCCACCTGGATCACCGGCACCTACGACCCGGAGCTGGACCTGCTCTTCTGGGGGACGGCCAACCCGGCGCCGGTGTTCAACGGGATGGAGCGCGCGGGGAGCAACCTGTACACCAGCGCGGTGGTCGCCATCGACCCGGACGACGGCCGCATCCGCTGGCACTACCAGTGGACGCCGCACGACGTGTGGGACTACGACGGCACCGGCGAATCCATCCTGTACGAGGAGGACGGGAGGAAGCTGCTGGCCCACGCCGACCGCAACGGCTACTTCTTCGTGCTGGACCGGGCCACCGGGGCGTTCGTGCGGGCGGCGCCGTTCGCCAGGACCGACTGGGCGCGCGTGGACCCGCGCACGGGCGCCGTCACCGAGCGCAGGGAGCCCACCCGCGAGGGGACGCGCATCTGCCCGGGGCCGGCGGGGGCCAAGGTGTGGAACCACGCCTCGTACAGCCGGGAGACGGGGCTGCTGTACGTGCCGGTGATCGAGCTGTGCGCGAAGTTCGTGATGAGCGACGACCCGTTCGCGGAGGGGATGCCGTTCCTGGGCTCCACCTTCAGCAACTTCGACGAGGAGGGGTGGGGGCACGTCAAGGCGCTGGACCCGCGCACCGGGCGTACGGTGTGGTCGTGGCGCTCTTCGCAGCCCATGGTGGCGTCCATGCTCTCCACCGGGGGCGACCTGGTGTTCACGGGCGACCCGCTGGGCCGGGTGCTCGCCTTCCACGCGCGCACCGGGGAGCTGCTCTGGCAGTTCCCCACCGGCAGCGGCATCCACTCCAGCCCGGTCACCTACAGCGTGCGCGGTAAGCAGTACGTGGCGGTGCCGGTGGGGTGGGGCGGGTGGCTGGAGGGGTTCGCTCCCAGGAACTACGGGGCTCCGCGGGCGACGGCGCTGCACGTGTTCGCGCTGCCCTGACTTCTTCGCTCGGCGTCTGGTTTAGCGGGCCGCTGCGGAGCCGGACGATACGGCTGTCCGTCTCCTCCGCGGGCTCGGCGAGCCAGCCGAAACAGCCCGGCTGTCTCACCTCGCCGGAGGGAGCCTCGCGGTACTGCTGCGAGTCTCCCTCCGTACATCTTTCGGGAACTATGGGAACCACACGGCAGTTCTCCCCTCCCTCGCTTGCGGGGG
>JBFMFL010000243.1:0-10933 GCA_040752145.1 Gemmatimonadota bacterium | reverse complement strand
CCGTGGACACCGCCGGCCAGCCGCGCGCCGCCACCGGGCCGCGGGCCCGGATGGCGAAGCAGCCGCGCCCCGCGGAGCCCGGCGTCACCCGCGACCGCGACTGGGTGCTGGGCGACACCATCACCGGCTTCTTCGCACGCAAGGACTCCGCCGCCGTGGCCGCGGCGCGCACGGCCGCCCGCGCGGCCGGCGACACCGCCACCTCGCCCGCGGACGAGGTGGAACTGGAGCGGGTGGTCGCCAAGGGCGCGGCGCGCTCCTTCTACCGGGTGCGCGAGGAGGGCCGGCCGGCCGCCGAGCGCCCCGGGATGAACTACCTGGTGGCCCGCGAGATCGAGCTGACGCTGGAGGACGGCGAGCTGGACGTGGCCGACGCGCGCGGGCTGCAGCGCGGCGTGTACCTGGACCCCACCCCGGTGAACGCCGCCGGCGCGGCGGGGGCGCAGCCGGGCGGGACGCAGCCGCAGGCTTCGGCGCCGCAGGGAACCGCGGCCCCCGCTCCCCGGCAGCCGACGACTTCGACTGCGCCCGGGAGGCGTCCGTGAGCGGCGAGCCGCGGCTCCTCGGCTTCGTGGAGGCGGCGTCCCCGGGCGAGGTGGGCTCGCTGATGGTGCTGCGCGTGCTGCTGTCGACGGCCGATCCGCGCGGCGCGCTGCCGTGGGAGACGCTGGCGGAGGAGTACGCGCGGCTCTACGGGCACGAGGGCGACGGGGCGGTCCCCGCCTCCGCGCTGGAGGCGCTGGCCGCGCGGGGGATCATCGCGCGCCCCGCGGTCTTCGAGGAGGAGTCGGGGCCGGAGGGGCGCTGGAGCGAGGTCCGGCTGAGCCCGCAGGTACACGGGGAGCTGCTGGAAGCGGAGATGGACGGGGGACTGCCGGAGCTGATCACGCGGATGGACCGGACGATCGAGAATTACCTGGACGGCGCGGGGACGCGCCACGACGAACCCGCCCCCGCGGCGGAGCCCGCGCCCGCCCCCGCCGCCGAGGCGCCCGCCGCGCCTGCCGCGCCCGCGGCCACGCTGCGCGCGCAGGGGCTGGTGAAGAGCTACCGCAAGCGGCGCGTGGTCAACGAGGTGGACGTCCACGTCTCCCAGGGGGAGATCGTGGGGCTGCTGGGGCCCAACGGGGCGGGGAAGACCACCACCTTCTACATGATGGTGGGGCTGATCGCCCCCGACGCCGGCCGGGTGTACCTGGGAAGGGACGACCTCACCCGGGTCCCCATGTACCGGCGGGCGCGGCGGGGGATCGGCTACCTGGCGCAGGAGCCCTCCATCTTCCGCAGGCTCACGGTGGAGGAGAACCTCCTGGCCGTGCTGCAGATGATGGACCTCCCCCGGGCCGAGCAGCGCCGCCGGCTGGAGGAGCTGCTGGACGAGCTGCACATCAAGCACCTGCGCGGCGCCAAAGCGTACGCCCTGTCCGGCGGGGAGCGGCGGCGCCTGGAGATCACCCGCGCGCTGGTGGGGCGGCCCCGCTTCATGCTGCTGGACGAGCCGTTCGCGGGGGTGGACCCCATCGCCGTGCACGACATCCAGCAGATCGTCGCGGACCTGAAGCGCCGCGGGATCGGGGTGCTGATCTCCGACCACAACGTCGAGCAGACGCTGGACATCGTGGACCGCGCCTATATCATGTACGATGGGCGGGTTAGAGTGTCCGGCACGGTGTCGGAGCTGGTGTGGAACGAGGAGGTCGCGGAGATCTACCTGGGTCCGACGCTGACCGCACGTATGCGAGAGCGATACGCCCATCCTGAAAACGGATAACGCCGCATGAAGACGGGTCTCTACCAGGGAACTGCGCTCAAGCAGGAGATGAAGATCAATCCTCGCCTCTACCAGGCGATGGATCTCCTGTACATGCCGCTCCTCGACCTTCAGCAGCACCTCAAGCAGGAGCTCCTCAACAACCCCTTCCTGGAGATGATGGAGGGGGAGGTGGAGGAGCAGCAGGAGGTGGAGAAGGACAAGGAAAAGGACGACGAGGACGAGATCGACTGGGAGGAGATCCTCCTCAACGGCTTCGAGGCCGGCGGGCGGCGCGAGGAGTACGAGGACCGGGAGTACTACGAGCCCGTCTCCGTGGCCGAGCGCGACCTTGGCGACCACCTGCACGACCAGCTCACCCTGCTGCGGCTGTCCCCGCGCGAGCTCCTCCTGGGCGAGGAGATCATCGGGAACGTCACCGACGAGGGGTACATGGCGTGCCCGCTGGACGAGGTGGTCACCTCGCTCAACGACTTCCTCAAGGAGAGCGGCGACGACTGGGCCGACTCGTCCGACGAGATGCGCCCGTACACGCTGGACGAGGCGGAGCGGATGCTCCGTACCATCCAGGGCTTCGACCCGCCGGGGATCGGCGCGCGCGACCTGCGCGAGTGCATCCTCCTGCAGCTGCGCGACTGCGCCGTGCAGGAGATCGTGCGCCGCAACGGCGGCGGCGAGCCCGACGAGGACGAGGTGCGCGCCCAGCTCTCCGGCAACCTGGCGTTCCGGATCGTGGAGGGGTACTTCGACCAGCTCATCAACCACCGTTGGTCGGAGATCTCCAAGGAGCTGTCCATCACCCCGCGCGACGTGCAGGACGCCGCGGACGAGGTGGCCAAGCTGGATCCCAAGCCGGGGCTCAAGTACTCCAGCGGCGGCGACAACTACATCGTCCCCGACCTGATCGTGGAGAAGATCGACGGCGAGTACCTGGTGTTCCTCAACGACACCAGCCTGCCGCGCCTGAAGCTGTCGCGCACCTACCGCGACATCGCCAAGGACAAGAAGAAGTTCGTGGGCGAGAACAAGGAGTTCATCTCCAACAAGCTGAACTCCGCCAACTGGATGATCCAGGCCATCGAGCAGCGCCGCCAGACGATGCTCAAGGTCATGAACTTTATCGTGGACCGGCAGCGCGACTTCTTCGAGCGGGGCGTGCAGTACCTCAAGCCGCTCACCCTGCGCGAGGTGGCCGAGGTCATCGACATGCACGAGTCCACGGTCTCGCGCGTGACCAACGAGAAGTTCGTGCAGACGCCGCGTGGCGTGTTCCCGCTCAAGTTCTTTTTCTCGTCGGGGCTGTCCACCACCTCGGGCGAGGACGTGTCGGCGCGCGGCATCAAGGCGCAGATCGAGAAGCTGGTGGGCGACGAGGACCCGGCGCACCCGCTGACCGACCAGGCCATCGTCAACATCCTCAAGGAAGAGGGGATCCAGATCGCCCGCCGCACGGTGGCCAAGTACCGTGACCAGCTGGGGATCCTTTCCGCGCGGATGCGCAAGCGGGTGTAGGAACGGCATTGAACTGCGGGGTTGGGCGTGCCCCCGGCTGGCGCCGGGGTCGGGCTTCGGCTCCGTAGCAGACGAAACTACCGTCTGCAACGGAGTCGAGCCCCGGCAAACAGCCGCGCGGTCTCGCCCCTTCGGGCCGAAATCCCTCACGCGACTGCCTGCCCGACCTCGATCTCCAGCCGTTGTCCCCTCTCCCAGGATCGGGAGAGGGTGGCGAGCCTCAAGCGAGCCGGGTGAGGGCCCTGCCGGCCGCTCGCTTCACATGAATTCCGAATGAGCACCACGCTCTCCTCTCCCGTCTCTCCCGGCACCGCCGTGGACCCGTCCGCGGCGGCGCGCCGCGTTCCCGTCGTCCCCGAGGCGCTGCGGAGCAACTTCACCGTCCTGGTCCCCGCGTTCGACGAGGTGGACAACGTCGCGGCGCTCTTCGCGGAGCTGCGGGCGACGTTCGCGCGGCACGGGCTGGACGGGGAGATCGTGCTGGTGGACGACGGCTCGCGCGATGGCACCTACGAGGCGGCGCTGCGGGAGTCGGCGGGGATGCCGCGGGTCAAGGTGCTGCGGCACCGGCGCAACCGCGGCAAGACGGAGGCGATGGTCACCGGCGCCTTCGCGGCGGGCACCGAGTACCTGGTGCTCTTCGACGCGGACCTGCAGCACTCCCCCGAGGAGATCCCGCGCTTCCTGGAGAAGCTGGGCGAGGGGTGGGACATCGTCACCGGGCGGAAGATGGGCGCGTACGAGAAGCGCGCCGTCAGCTCGGTGTACAACCGCCTGTCGCAGACGCTGTTCGACGTGCCGGTGCGCGACCTCAACTCCATGAAGGCGTTCCGCACCGAGATCCTGCGCGAGATCCCGCTCCGCCACGACTGGCACCGCTTCTTCGTGGTGCTGGCGCACGCCCAGGGCTACTCGATCGCCGAGATCGACATCGAGCTGTTCCCGCGGCGCGCGGGGATCGCCAAGTACTCCGGCCGCAGCCGGGTGCTGGTGGGCGTGGGCGACCTGCTGGTGGTGTGGTTCTACCTCAAGTTCAGCGAAAAGCCCATGCAGTTCTTCGGGGGCTCCGGGCTGATCCTGATCGCGGTGGGGCTGCTGGTGGGGCTGGTGGCCGTGGTGCTGCGCGTGGGGGGGTGGATGCCGCCCTTCGGCTACCGGCCGCTGCTGTCGCTGGTGCTGCTGCTGGAGACGGTGGGCTTCATGCTCTTCGGCTTCGGCTTCATGGCCGAGCTGATCGCCACGCTGCGCGCCGAGGTGGACGGGCTGCGGCGGGGGCAGGGAAGATAGAAGACGCCGGCCGTCCGGCCGGGACCCGGAATGCGCGAAGCCCGCGAGACCATCAGGTCCCGCGGGCTTCGTCGCGTGGCTCGCGGCCGCCCGGAGAGGCTACTTCTCCTCGACGGCCTGCGCGAGGGTCTGGAGCTGCTTGATCTTGAGCTTGCGCTCGCCGCGGGGGAGCGAGAGCACCACCGTCTCGCCCACCTGCTTGCCCATCAGCGCCTGCCCGAGCGGAGAGGCCAGCGAGATCTGGTTGCTGTCCACGTCGATGAAGTCGCCGAAGACCAGCGTGTAGGTCTCCTTCTCCTTGGTGCGCGTGTCCACCACGGTGACCGTGGAGCCGAAGCCCACGCGGTCGGCGGGGACCTGCGACAGGTCGATCTTGGACAGCTCGGCGGCCCGCTTGGTCAGGTGGTTGAGCCGCGCCTGGACGAACTGCTGCCGCTCCAGCGCCGACTTGTACTCCGAGTTCTCTCGGAGGTCGCCGTGCTCCACGGCCTTCTGGATGGCGCGGGGGAGCGTCACCTGCAGCTCGTGCGTGAGGCGCTCGATCTCCTCGCCGAGCTTGCTCTTGAGTTCTTCCAGCATCGCAGGCTATGGGGCAAAAAGGAACGTGCGCCCGCCAGGGAGGAGGGCGCACCATGTCTGGAGCCTAATGTAACAGCGACCGCGGGCCCCGCGCCAGCCGTCCGGCGGCGTGGCGCCCCTCGGGCGCGGGGTCAGCCGTCGAAGCGCACCGGCGCGGGAGCTGCGCGGGATTCGAGCGTGCCGTCGCCCAGCTGGCCGTCGTCGTTCCGCCCCCAGCAGACGACGCTCCCCCCCGCCGTCACGCCGCACACGTGGAAGGTCCCCGCGCTGAGCGACTCGAAGCGGGTCCCCGGCACCGCGCCGCCGGAGACGGCGCTCTCCGGCCAGCAGTGCGCCGTCCCGTCCGCCGCGAGCCCGCAGGCGCTGTAGCCCCCCGCCAGCACCCGGCGGAAGGCGATGCCCGCGCCCATCCGCGTCCCCGGGGCGGGGTCGCGCCCGTACCCGTAGCCCCAGCAGTAGCCCGCCCCGTCGGTCGCCACGCCGCAGGTGAGGTGGCTCCCCGCGTCCACCTGCGCGAACCGCAGGCTCCCCGCGGCGCGCACCGGCGCCCGCTGGTCGGTGAAGCCGCCGTCCCCGAGCTGCCCGTAGAAGTTCCACCCCCAGCAGTAGAGCTGCCCGCCCGCGGCCACGCCGCAGGTGGAGTTGCCCCCCGCGTCCAGCGCCGAGAAGACGAGCCCGCCGGAAACGGGCACCGGGACGGAGGTGGGCGCCGTCGAGCCCGTTCCCAGCTGCCCCGTGTCGTTCCGCCCCCAGCAGAGCGCGCGACCCGCCCGGGTGAGGCCGCAGGAATGGTTCGCGTTGGTGGTGATGGAGGCGAAGGTGTGCCCGCCCGCCACCTCCACCGGCGTGCTCCGGGAGGTCGCGGTGCCGTCGCCGAGCTGGCCGTGCCCGTTGTCGCCCCAGCAGTACGCCTTCCCCCGCGGGGTCAGGGCGCAGCTGTGGAAGCCGCCCTGCGCCGAGACGGAGGCGAAGCGGAGCCCGCCCGCCACGGGGGCGGGGAGGGTCCGCTGCAGGGTGCTCCCGTCGCCGAGCTGCCCGCGGTCGTTGCGCCCCCAGCAGAACGCCCGCCGCTCCCCCGTGACGGCGCAGGAGTGGAAGTCGCCCGCGCTCACCGACGGGGCCGTGGCCGCGCCCTCCGGCGCTGTGGGCTGCGAGCAGCCGGCGAGCACCGCCGCGAGCACGGCGGCGAACAGCAGGAAAAACCTGGACATTTCAGGGGAAATCCGTGGGGAGCCGGGACTTGAGGACGCCGTGAGGACGACGCCGCGCCCCCGGAGGTCACCGCCGGCGGACGCCAGCGCGAACCCCGCGTGAGGGATTTCGGCCCGAAGGGGCGAGACCGCGCGGCAGTTTGCGCGGGCTCGACTCCGTTGCAGACGGTCGTTTCGTCTGCTACGGAGCCGAAGCCCGACCCCGGCGCCAGCCGGGGGCACGCCCAACCCCACCGTTCAAAGCTGTTCGAACGACATGGTCAAACGCCCCGAACCCCGCTATTCTATCGCCCGCGGCCGCCGAACGAGCGGCCGCCGAGCGCCCACCCGCCGGACCCATGCACAAGAACAGCCGCCGCCTCTTCGAAGCCTACGCGAAGCCCTTCTTCACCCCGGAGGCCCGCGTCCTGGAGATCGGCCCCGACCGCGAACCCTCCACCTACCGCACCCTCCTCGAAAGGGACACGGCAGCCTGGGACACGCTGGACGCCTTTCCGCGCACCGACGTGAAGCTGACCTACCAGGCGGAGTCCGAGTACTCCTTCCCGGTGCCGGACGACGCCTACGACGTGGTGTTCTCGGCGCAGGTGATCGAGCACGTGAAGAAGATCTGGCGCTGGATGCCGGAGCTGGCGCGCGTGTGCCGGCCGGGCGGCGTGGTGGTGACCATCAACCCGGTGAGCTGGCACTACCACGAGTCGCCGGTGGACTGCTGGCGGATCTACCCGGAGGGGATGCGCGCCCTCAGCGAGGACGCCGGGCTGGAGGTGGTGCTCTCGGAGTGGGGGAGCGTGGAGATGCAGGGGATCGAGCGGCGCTCGCCCCGGCTGGTGAGGAAGCAGCAGGTGTTCCAGCGCCTCTCCGGCGTGCTGGGGATGCTGAACGCCACGGTCAAGTTCCCCGTGGAGGCCGCCTACGACACCGTCACGGTGGCGAGGAAGCCCGTCGGGGGGTGACGGGAGGGGCGGGCGCCTCCGGGGCGGGAGAGGGCCTTCCACGGGCCAGGAACAGGGCGGGGAGGACCTCGCCGGTGATGGTCCAGAGCCGCGAGGCGACCGCCAGGGCGGCGGCCACCCCGGCGGGGACCAGCCCGCCCAGCAGCAGGGCCATCGCCGCCTCCTTGAAGCCCAGCCCCCCCGGCGCGAAGAACACCAGGTACCCCACCACCCAGGCGAGCGCGTTGATCGCCGTCACGGCCGGGAGCGCGGAGAGCGGCAGTTCCACGAAGGAGGCCAGGAACAGGTAGAAGGCCGCCCCGGACAGCACCCAGGAGACCGCCGAGACGAGCAGGATCTTGACCCCCTCCGCCCAGCTCCCCCCCCACGCCGCCACCTCCCGGCGCGCCACCCGCTCCACCAGCCGCAGCCCCCCGCCCACGACCGCCGGGTGTACCAGCGCCAGCGCCAGCGGCGACGCCCAGCGGAGCACGAGCAGCCCCGCCGCGAACTCCCCGGCGTACGCCGCCGGGAGGAGCCACGCCCCCACCAGCCAGGCCGAGAGCAGCAGGAACCCCATCTGCACCAGCAGCGTGGTCACGCTCGCCGCCGCCGTAAGCCCCGCCGAGGGGCCGAGCTGCGCCAGGCTGACGAACTGCCACACCACGCCGGGGATGTACTTGCTCAGGTTGGACAGGAACCACGCCCGGGCCAGCGCCCGGAAGGGGACCTCCACCCCGAAGTGCCGCAGCAGCATCCGCCACACCGCCACGCCCCAGAGCAGCACCGCCACCAGCGCCACCACGGAAAGGGCGAGGAGCCCCGGGCGCACCTCCCACTCGAAGCTCCGCAGCTGCGCGGCGTTCGCCCAGATCTCCCTCGCCAGGTAGAAGAAGGCCGCCGCGATCAGGAGGACGGTGAACAGCCGCCGCGCCCCGGCAGGAAGCTTCATCCGGCCGCCGGTGCGGTCTCCGCCCGGCGGCGCCGCCCGGACAGGGCGGACCGCGCCAGCAGGTACGCCCCGTAGGCGAGGAGCAGCGCCAGGCACGCCAGGTAGACGTAGAAGCCGGTGCGCAGGTCCGCCGAGTCGAAGGTGAACGTCACCCGGTGGCTCCCGGCGGGGACCACAACGCCGCGCAGCGTGTGGTTGGTGCGCAGGACCGGCGCGGGCCGCCCGTCCACCTCGGCCGTCCAGCCGGCGTAGAAGTTGTCGGCCAGCACCAGCAGGGCGTCGCGGTCCGCGCGGGTCTGCACGACGACCCGGTCCGGCGTGTACTCGGCCACCTGCGCGGCGCCGTTCAGGGGGCCGCCGGGGAGGCGGACCGGGGCGGACGTCGCGACCACGGCGGTGGCGCGCGGGTCGAAGCCCGGCCGCTGCATCACCTCCAGCCCGTTCGCGTCCGGGGCCGTCTGCACCACCTGCGGCACCAGGTAGGCGCGGGGCAGGGCGGCCGTGTTCTCGTAGACCAGGGCGCTCCCGCGGTGGACCTCCCGCAGCGTCGGGTGAACCAGCGGCACGCCGCTGACGACGTAGCGGATGTTGGCGGCCTCCATCGCCCCGGGCGAGCTGCGGAACGCCAGCGCCTGCCCCTCGGGCGTGTCCACCACCTGGGAGGGGAGGTTCTGCGGGTCGTTCCAGAAGTTGTGCCAGTCGACGTAGCTCTCCGTGCCGGCCCCCAGGTACTGGTTCCAGCGCTGCAGCTGGTTGCCGTGCTCGCCGCCGGCCTGGTCCACGTCGAAGTGCATCAGGTAGTTCCCCGCGTTGCCGCGGTACACGTACCCGCCGGGGAAGGGGAGCACCCACACCCGGTCGCGCCCCGGCTGGGAGCGGAGGAAGTCCGCCACGTCGTCCGCCGCGAACATCTCGTCCGGGGGCGGCACGGTCTGGAAGAACTTGCGGTCCACCACCCACAGGTCCGCCACGGTCAGCAGCGCCAGCAGCGCCGTGGTGGCCGTGGCGTTCAGCGCGCCCCGCACCCAGAACCACACCACGGCGCCCACCATCGCGGCGAACAGCGCGAAGCGGAAGGCCCCCGAGCCCGGGGGCGGCGCGCCCGGCGCGGAGGCGCCCGAGGCCATCATCCCCAGCAGCACGCCCACGGCGACCACGCCGCCCAGGACCAGGGCGATGGTCCGCGTCTCCGGCAGCGGCTCGGGGCCGCGCAGCGCCCGCGCCGAGGCGAGCCGCTCGTCCAGCCGCGCCGCCAGCGCCTCCAGCGCCAGCGTCGCCATCATCACCAGCGACAGCGACACCAGGAAGAAGGAGATGGCGGGCGCGCGGAAGCGCTTGTAGCCGGGGAAGACCTCGTAGTAGAGCCGGTAGATGGGGGTGTTGCCGCCCAGCGAGATGGTCAGCGCGAACAGCCCCAGCCCCACGAACAGCCACCAGTAGCGGTTCCGCCGGCAGAAGTACGCACCCAGCGCCGCGAGCACCAGCACGAGCGCCCCGACGTACTCCACGTGCAGCTTGAAGCCGTTCTCGCCGCGGTACGTCTCCAGGTAGCCGTGCATCTCCGGCACCGCCAGCGCCGCCACCTCGCCCGCGGGCATGGAGTACGAGGTGGAGTACTCGTAGCCGCGCCCGCCCGACATGCCGCGCGGCGACTCCGCCACGTAGTCCATGAACGGCAGGAAGTTCACCGAGGCCATGGCGAAGCCGAAGGCCACCGCGCCCACACCCAGGAGCACGGGCTTCGCCAGTCGCCGCGGCTCCCGGAAGAGCCCCAGGTGCCACAGGCAGAACAGGCTCCAGATCAGCGCGCCCAGCAGCATGTAGTAGGCGCTCTGGATCTGGAAGGTGAGCAGCGCCGAGCCGATGGCCGCCGCCGCCCCCACGAACGGGGCGAGCGCCCCCGTCCGGATCCCGCGGTGGAAGAAGTAGAAGATCAGCGGCGTCAGCGTCGCCACGATGATCCGCCCCTCGTGCCCGGCCAGCACCCAGGACATGGTGATCCCGGTGAACTGGAACATCAGCCCGCCCAGGAACGCCACCCAGCGCCGCGCCCCCAGCTCGCGCGCCAGCAGGTACGTCCCCAGCCCGGCCAGCGCGAAGTGCACCACGAAGAACGTGGGCCAGATGCGCGAGACCGGGAAGATCCAGTCCGCCAGGAACCTCACGGGGTGGTAGGTGCTCCCCGGGTTGGCGAAGAGCGGCAGCCCGCCGTACACGTGCGGCACCCACTTGGGGAGCACGCCCGCCGCGAACTGCTGCGAGATGAACTCGTGGAAGAAGTACCCGCCCACCAGGTAGTCCGTCCCGTAGATGTGCTGGCCCGGGAGGAAGGCGGGGAGGAAGTAGACCAGCGCCAGCGCGAAGTACGCCAGCGCGGCGATCCCGGTGGAGATCGGGGGGCCCGGGTCCGAGGCGGGCGCGGCGTGGGAGCCGCGGGCGGCCGCGGCCGTCCTTGTCTGCGCGTTCATTCAGCGTGGGGAGGATGAGAGGACGTGCCGCGGCGGTCTGCCGCGATGCGACGCAGGAACTCCAGGTGCCGCTCCGCGACCGAGTCCCAGGAGAAGCGCTCCGCGGAGACCCGGGCCGCCGCGCTCGTGGCCGCCCGCGCGGCCGGGTCGTCCAGCAGGCGCAGCGCGGCCGCCGCGAGCGCGTCGGGGTCGTCCGGGGGGACCAGGATCCCGCCGCG
>JBFMFL010000242.1:0-11120 GCA_040752145.1 Gemmatimonadota bacterium | reverse complement strand
CGACGGGCGTCTCAGTGGGCGTCTCCGTGACGGGCTCCGGCGCAGTCTCGGCGGCGGCGGGAGCCGGCTCGGCCTCGGCGGCGCGCGCCTTCCGGGCGCGGCGCGGGCGGGTCGCGGTCTCGGCCACCGGCGCGTCGGCCGCGAGCACGGGCGTGGCGGGTGCGGAGGCGGTCTCCTCGGGCGCGGGCGCCTCGGCCGCGCGGGGGCGGCGCGAGCGCGCGGGGACGTTCATCGTGGGCGGCTCCTTGAGAGTGCTGGACGCGGCGGGCTCGGGCTTCGGCTCGGCGGCCGGGGGCGCGGGCGCGGCGGCAGGGCCCGCCGGCTCGGCGCCGCGGCGGGCGGTCCACGGGTTCGCCACGGGGGCGATGGAGCCCTCGCTCTCCTTCATCAGGATCAGCGCCTTGTTGAAGGAGAAGTTGCCGTAGCCCCAGGCGGTGACCACGCGGCGGGCCTGGTCCTCGGTTGCGGCGGTGTCGGTGCGGCGTCCGTCCGACACGCGCAGGGCGCCGGTGTCGGTGCGTCGGATCACGAGCATGGGCGGGGTTCCGTTCGGGGTACGATGCGACTGCCGCCGCCCCATACACCCGAGTGGACGTTCGGTTTCCTTTCGGAAAGATACAGCTCGATCCCGGGATTCATGTACAGGTCATTCGGCCAGACCGTCCACCACTACCGGCTGCTCCAGGCGGCCGCTCACCGCTACGTCACGGACGCCGCGACCGGCAACCGGATCGTGGGCGCTCCCCTCCGCCTCGGCTTCCTGGACGACCTCGCGCTGGACGCCTGGGCGGCCACCTGGGCCGGACGGCGCGACCCGGCGGCCCCGGGCGGCTGGAACTGGCCCGCGCTCGACGCTCGGCTGCGCCGGCCGTCCGCGTTCCACCTGGCGATCTGGAGCGGCCCGACGCTTTGCGGGCTGGCTCTGGGCCGCCTCTCCAAGACCCGGCCCGTCGGTCGGAAGCACACCGTCTCCGTGGACTTCATGGAGGGAGCCCCGTTCCAGCACCCATTGCGGCGCTCCATCGCCCTGCTCACGGTGGCCTTCGCGGAGGCGTACGGACGCGCCGCGGGGGCCCGCCGGCTTCGCCTGGTGCAGCCGCTTCCCGGCGCCCTCCCCATCTACCTGCGGCTCGGCTTCGAGGTTGTGCATCGCGGCGGCCGCTCCATATATTGCGACAGGAGGATCGACCCATGAAGAAGCCGCCCCGCGACAACCGCACGCCCCCGGCACGCCCCGGCCGGCCCTCCGCCGGAGGGTGGCCCCGCCGCGTCCGCGAGACCGCCACGGCCACCGCGCTGGACGCCGCGGTCGCGCGGATGAGCGCCCGCCCGGGGATCCTCGACACGCTGACCCCGGAAGACGTCGCGTTCATCCAGGCCGCGGCGGGCGAGCAGCCGGAGGTGCTGGGCCGCACCCCGCGCCGGCGCGGCTGATCCGCGATCCCGACCATGACGCCGAGGGGGCGCGCTCACGCGAGCGTGCCCCCTCTTCGATTTCGGGGTGGGCGGAACGGCCCGGGGAGCAGGGGGCCGGGCGTCAGGCCGTGGACGTCACTTCGCCTCCCGGGCGGCGCGCGTGCGCGGACGGGAGTAGGAGGCGATCACCGAGTGCTCCAGCACGAACTTCACCCGCTCCTCCAGCGGCGTGTTCCGGTTCAGCTGCTCCTGCGAGAGCTTGGTCGCGTACCCCTCCACGGTCACCACGCCGAAGGGGTGCCCGAAGAACTTTCCGTCGCCCGCGTAGACGGTGTTCTCCGTCATCCAGGCCCCGCTGGGGATGAACGGGTTGGTGATCGGCACCTGGTCGCCGGGCTGGAGGCCGATGCTCGCGTAGTCCTTGAGCCGGACCGGCGCGGGGAGCGTGACGACCTCCACGTCCTTTTCCAGGCTGCTGGTGGGCAGCTTCGCGTCGTCGCCGAACCGGTCCATGCTGAACGAGCCGTAGTCCCGGTCGAAGTCCGCGTCGCGCGTCGCTTCCGGGTATGACATGTAGATCCCGCGCAGCTGCACCAGCGTGGCCATCGCCAGGCAGTCCAGCGAGTACAGCGACGCCGAGACCGGGTCGTACACGTCCTCGATCGCCGCGGCCGCGCCGTACCTGCCCACCTCCATGTGCACGTCGACGAACGCGTCCTTCCACTCCGCCTCGTTCCGTTCGAGGAAGGCGGCCGCCTGCTCCCAGCCCGAGCCGGTGTCGGGTGTCGCGGTGAAGGTGCGCCGCGCGTCGCCCTTGACCAGCGTGTACCGGACGGTCCAGTACTTGGGGTTCATGGTGTAGCCGCTGCCGGACAGCGCCAGGCCGAACCCGATCAGCGGCGCGCCCGTGTCCTTGCTGGGCAGGCTGCCGCAGGCCGCGGCGATCTCCTGCCCGATGGCCTTCCCCGGCACCTCGGGCGACGACTTCGCGCCCGTCGCGGCCTTGGCCGGCGCCGGCATGCGGTTGCGCAGGACCAGAAGCCCCTCGGCGCGCGAGAACGCGTACTTGTCCTTGAAGTACTGCGCGAAGTCGTCGGTCCTGGCGCCGGGCTCCAGCCGGTGGTAGAGGCCCGCGACCTGGTCCTCGGGGACGGTCTCGAACAGCCGGACCAGCCCCTCCTGCCGGGAGAGGTCGTCGGACGGATGCAGCTTCACCAGCTCGATCATCCCCTTGAGGACCCGCTGGTGGACGGAGGCCCTGGATTCGGGCGGCGCCTTGCGGGCCACGCCCACCGGCGCGCCGCTGATCGGCCCCGCCGCCCGGCCCGCCCCGCCGCCGCGCTGCTGCACCACGTGCGTGAGCTCGTGCGCCAGCAGGCGCCGCCCCGCCGGCGAGCGCGCGTCGTACCGCCCGGCCCGGAACGCGATGCGGTCGCCGACCGTGAACGCCGACGCCCCGATCAGCTCCGCCGCGCGGTCGGCGGCGGCGTCGCGGTGGATGCGCACCCCGCCGAAGTCGGCGCCGAAGCGCGGCTCGAACACGGCCCGCTCGTCCGGCGGCAGCGGCTCCCCGCCGCCCGGCCCGGTCGCGGGCGCGACGGGCGCCGCCGCGGTCTCGCCGCCCACGGGCGCCGCGTCGCCCCCGACCGCGTCCGCGACGCGGTCGGCCTCCCGCTCCAGCGGGTCGCCGGCGGCGTCGCCCGCGCTGCGCCGCGACTGCGCCCGCAGCGCGAGCGCGCTCCAGAGCGGGCCCGCCTCGCCCGGCGCGCGGACGGCGGGCGCGGGAGCCTGCGTCGGCTTCGCCCTGGCCCGCGGCGCTTCGGTGCTGCGCAGCTCGTACACGGCAGCCTCCTCTGGTTCGACCCTGCCCACCGGTGGCGCGTCCCCCGTGGACGCATTGGCCGGCTGTCCGAAATGGTACGCTGTTCCCGCTCGCGGTACAAAGGGTTTCGCGCGGCTCCCGTGGACGGCCCCGCCCCGGAACTGGCCCGCCCGCCCGCCGCCGCCTAACTTGCGGCCGACAGGCACGCGCACGCTCCCCCGTCCCGCGGAGGCGCCGATGACCGAGTCCACCGTCCACGCCGCGCCGGCCGCCTGGCCGGCCCTCCCCCTCGCCGAATGGGAGGACACCCGCGCCACCCTGCACATGTGGACGCAGGTGGTGGGCAAGGTGCGCCTGGCGCAGTGCCCGTGGATCAACCACTGGTGGCACGTGCCGCTGTACGTCACCCCGCGCGGCCTCACCACCTCCACCATGCCGCACGGCGCGGGGAGCTTCCAGGTCGACTTCGACTTCCTGGAGCACCGGCTGGTCGTGGACGCCGGGGCGGCCGGCACCCGCGTCCTGCCGCTGGAGCCCCGCTCCGTGGCCGACTTCCACCGCGAGCTCATGGCGGCGCTCGCGGGGCTGGGGATCCGGACGCGCATCTGGCCCGTGCCGGTGGAGCTGGCCGACCCCATCCCCTTCCCGGAGGACCACGTCCACGCCTCCTACGACCCCGGGCACGCCCGCCGCTTCGGGGAGGCGCTGGCGCAGGCCGACCGGGTGCTCCGCGACTTCCGCTCCGGCTTCACCGGCAAGTGCAGCCCGGTGCACTTCTTCTGGGGGAGCTTCGACCTGGCGGTGACCCGCTTCTCGGGCCGCCCGGCCCCGACCCACCCCGGCGGCATCCCCGGGCTCGCCGATTGGGTGACCCGCGAGGCGTACTCGCACGAGGTGAGCAGCGCCGGGTGGTGGCCCGGCGGCGGCCCCTTCCCGGACGCTGCCTTCTACGCCTACATGTACCCGCAGCCCGACGGGTACGCCGGGGCGCGCGTCCGCCCGGCCGGGGCGCGCTACCTCCCCGAGGCCGGCGAGTGGATCCTCCCCCACGAGGCCGTCCGCGCCGCCCCCGACCCGGACGCCGCCGTGCGCGCCTTCCTGGAGGACACCTACGCCGCCGGCGCCGACCTGGCCGGCTGGGACCGGGGCGCGCTGGAGCGCCCGGTGGCCCGGAACTCCCCGCCGGGGCCACGGTAACAGGGAGTCCGTTCCCGCCGCACCGTCATCCGTGCACAGAATCGAACGCATGCACTCGAACAATCGTCTGTTCAGGCTGGGCGCCTCCGGCGTCCTCGGCGCCTGCCTCCTGCTGGGCGGCGCCGCGCCGCGGCTGGACGCGCAGGGCGGGCCGCAGGGCGGCGCCACGCCCCCCGCGCCGCTGAGCGAGTCGTACGGCTCCTGGGGGATCGACGTGGCCGGCATGGACCGCAGCGTCCGCCCGCAGGACGACTTCTACCACTACGTCAACGGCGGCTGGGTGAAGCGCACCGAGATTCCCGCGGACCGCTCCAACTACGGCTCCTTCATCTGGCTGGCCATGGAGGCCGACAAGGCCAACCGCCGCATCGTGGAGGAGGCCGCCGCCGCCCGCGACGCCGCGCCCGGGTCCGACCGCCGGAAGGTGGGCGACTACTACCAGAGCTTCGTGGACACCGCGCGCATCCAGCAGCTGGGGATCCAGCCGCTGCGCGCCGAGCTGGCCCGCCTCGCCGCGGTGAGCGGCAAGGCGCAGCTCCCCGCCACCTTCGCGCGCCTGCAGCGGCTGGGTGTGCAGACCCCGGTGGGCTTCCTGGTGTGGCAGGACGCCCGCCAGGCCGACCGCTACATCGTGTACGTGACCCAGTCCGGCCTGGGTCTCCCGGAGCGCGACTACTACTCCGAGGCCAAGTTCGCCGACGCCCGCGCCGCGTACCAGCGCTACGTGGAGACGCTGCTGCGCCTGGCCGGCGAGCGCGACCCCGCCGGGGCGGCCCGCAACATCCTGGCACTGGAGACCGAGCTGGCCAAGGGGCACTGGGAGGGGGCCCGCGCCCGCGACGCCGAGAAGACGTACAACCTCTTCACCGCCGCCAAGCTGGACTCGCTGACGCCCAGCTTCTCGTGGGCCTCGTACCTCCAGGCCGCCGGCGCGCAGGCCACGCCGGCCGTGGTCGTCCGCATGCCCGACTACTTCCAGACCATGGACCGCGTGGTGCGGCAGGTCCCGCTGCAGACCTGGAAGCAGTACATGACCTTCAAGCTGCTGGACGCGTACGCCGACGAGCTGAGCCGTCCCTTCGACGACGCCAAGTTCCAGTTCGCCGGGCGCACGCTCCAGGGGCTCCAGCAGCCCCGCCCCCGCTGGGCCCGGGGGGTGGCCGCGGTGGAGGGGGCCATGGGCCAGATGCTGGGCAAGATGTACGTGGAGAGCAACTTCACGCCCGAGTCCAAGACCCGCATGCAGGAGCTGGTCACCAACCTGCTCGCCGCCTTCCGCCAGGGGATCGACGAGCTGGAGTGGATGAGCCCCGAGACCCGCGCCCGTGCGCAGGACAAACTCGCCAAGTTCAACGTCAAGATCGGCTACCCCGACCAGTGGCCCGACTACTCCGCGCTGGAGGTCCGGCGCGGCGACCTGGTGGGCAACGTGATGCGCGCCGCCGGCTTCGCCCACAACCGGGCGGTGGGTCGGCTGGGCAAGCCCATCGACCGCGGCGAGTGGGGGATGACCCCGCAGACGGTGAACGCGTACTACAGCAGCACGATGAACGAGATCGTGTTCCCGGCCGCCATCCTCCAGCCGCCGTTCTTCAACCCCACCGCGGACGACGCGGTCAACTACGGGGCCATCGGCGCGGTGATCGGGCACGAGATCAGCCACGGCTTCGACGACCAGGGCTCGCGCTCGGACGGTGAGGGCAACCTGCGCAACTGGTGGTCGGACGCCGACCAGCGCGAGTTCGGCAAGCGCACCGACGCGCTGGTGGCGCAGTACGACGCCTTCAGCCCCCTGCCGGGCCTCAACGTCAACGGCCGCTTCACCCTGGGCGAGAACATCGGCGACCTGAGCGGGCTGGCCGTGGCGTACAAGGCGTACAAGATCGCCACGCAGGGCAAGGAGGTGCCCGTGATCGACGGGTTCACCGGCGACCAGCGGTTCTTTCTGGGCTTCGCGCAGATCTGGCGGCGCGAGCACCGGGAGGCGGACACGCGCCAGCGGATCCTGACCGACCCGCACTCGCCGAGCGTGTTCCGCACCAACGGGCCGCTGCGCAACTTCGATCCGTTCTACGCGGCGTTCGACGTCAAGCCGGGGGACAGGATGTACCTGCCGCCGGAGCAGCGGGTGAAGATCTGGTAAGCTCCTGATCGGGATCGTTTTCGAGATCGGCCCGGGTCCGCGATGGTGGATCCGGGCCGGTCCGTTCGGCGGAGGCGAAAGTCTTTGCGCGCGGCGGGGGTGGCGCCTAACTTGGGTGCCACCCCTTCCCGCGCCTCCCGGCGCGTCCATCTCCCTCCCGCCGCTTCCGGAGACCTCCATGCCCAGGAGCATCGCCGCCGTACTCGTCGGGTTCGTCCTCATCGCAGCGCTCTCCTTCGGCGCCGACGCCGTGCTCAGGCAGGCCATGCCCGAAGCCTTCGACGCCTCGGGACGGGTGGAGAGCACCGCCGTCCTCCTGCTCATCATGGGCTACGTGGGGCTGTTCGCCGTCACCGGCTGCTACCTCACGGCCCGCCTCGCGCCGCGCCGTCCCATGCTGCACGCCCTGGTGCTGGGCGCGCTCGGGCTGGCCTTCAACATCGCCGGCAGCGTGGCCATGTGGGACACCGCCCCGGCGTGGTACCACGTGGCCTCCCTGGCGCTGGTGATGCCGTACGCCTGGCTCGGCGGGCGCCTCCGCGAGGTGGAGCTGGAGCGCCGCGCGCGCGAGGCCGCGCCCGGGGTCGCGCACCCGGCCTGATCCCCGCCGCGCGGCGGAGCAGCGTGTGCGCAGCCCCCCGGCCCCGCGGCCGGGGGGCTGCGTGCTTCCGCACTCACGCACTTCCGCACTTCCGCACTTCCGCACTTTCGCACTCGCTCTCCCGCCCCGTAATCTGTCAGCGTACTTCGTACTCCGTACTCCTCACTTCCCCCGACCGACATGAGCGATCGTCCGGCGTCCCGGGACCTCGGCAGGGAGCGGCAGGCGGGGATCTTCGTCGCGGGCGTGGGCGGGCGGCGGCCGCTGGTGCCGGTGGACCCGGCGCGGCTGGAGGCGGCGGCGCGGCGGGCCATGTCGCCGGAGGCGTTCGCGTACGTCGCGGGCGGCGCCGGGACGGAGAGCACCATGGCCGCCAACCGGGCGGCGTTCGAGCGCTGGCGCATCGTCCCGCGCATGCTGCGCGACGTGTCGGTGCGCGACACCTCGGTGGAGCTTTTCGGGGCGCGGATCCCCTCGCCGCTCCTGCTGGCGCCCATCGGCGTGCTGGAGATGGCGCACCCGGAGGCGGACCTGGCCGTGGCCCGCGCCGCCGCCGCCGAGGGCGTGCCCATGATCTTCTCCAACCAGGCTTCCGTGCCCATGGAGGCGTGCGCCCGCGCCATGGGCGACGCGCCCCGCTGGTTCCAGCTGTACTGGAGCCGCTCCGACGAACTGGTCACGAGCTTCGTCCGCCGCGCGGAGGCGTGCGGCTGCTCGGCCATCGTCCTCACCCTGGACACCACCATGCTGGGGTGGCGCCCCCGCGACCTGGAGCTGGGCTACCTCCCCTTCCTGCGGGGGATGGGGATCGCCCAGTACACCAGCGATCCCGTGTTCCGCGCCAGCCTCTCCCAGCCGCTGGACGCGCCCCCGGCGGAGAAGCCCGCGGTGAACCTGGCTTCGCTGCGCGCCTTCGCGGGGATGGTGAGGAAGTACCCGGACGCGGGGCTGCGGGAGCGGCTCCGCAGCGGCGCCCCGCGCGCCGCCGTGCAGCGCTTCATCGCCACCTACTCGCGCCCCTCGCTCACCTGGGACGACCTGGGCTTCCTCCGCGACCGCACCCGGCTCCCCATCCTGCTCAAGGGGATCCTCCACCCGGAGGACGCGCGCATGGCGGTGGAGCGGGGGATGGACGGGGTGATCGTCTCCAACCACGGCGGCCGGCAGGTGGACGGGGCCGTGGGCGCGCTGGACGCCCTCCCCGGCGTGGTGGAGGCCGTCGGCGGGCGCGTGCCCGTGCTCTTCGACAGCGGCGTCCGCGGCGGCGCCGACGTGTTCCGGGCGCTGGCGCTGGGGGCCGCCGCCGTGTGCCTGGGGCGCCCGTACGCGTACGGCCTGGCCGTGGCGGGCGAGGCCGGCGCCCGCGAGGTCGTCCGCAACGTCGCCGCGGAATTCGACCTGACCATGGGGCTGGCGGGCTGCACCTCCGCCGCCGGCATCGGGCGGGAGTGCCTGGTGCGCGACGGGGAGGCGCCGGGCGCGCGGTAGCTCCTCCGCGCGCTAGTTGGGGAACCGCTCCACCCAGAGGCGCGGCTCGGGGAGGACGCCGTACTCCAGCGCGTGGGGCACCCAGGTGTCGTCGGCGTAGATGGGGCGCGAGAAGACAAACGTCCCCGGGTGGGCCGCCGCGTACTTCTCCATGCCGCGGTACACCCTGCCGCGCGCCGACCTGCCCCGGTTCACCTCCGGCCGCTGCGGGAAGACGTTGATGTCCAGGGAGCCTCCCATGCTGTGCGCCATGAGGTGCCCTTTGTCCATGCGTCCGCGCGACAGCCCGCCGATCACCCCGAAGCCGCGGATGCGCGAGGCGTCCCGGCCGCCCTCCGGCGCCTTCGACAGCCCGTAGGCGGCGACCACCCGGTCGTCCGGCCGCGCGGGGTCGTCCTTGTCGTGGGTGGCGAGGGTGAGGTCGAACAGGAAGTTGAACCCGCGGTCCGGCACGTCCAGGATGTACGGCTCGTGCCGCAACATCGCCCGGTACTCGTCGCACCAGCGCGCGGGCAGCTCCTCCATGAGGAACTTCACCAGCTCGTCCAGGTCTTCCGGCCCGGCGGTGCCCAGCACGCCCACGTAGTCGATGGGGAAGTCGGTCAGCGGGTCCATGGCGAGCGCGGGTGCGGGTGGAAGCCGGATCCGGATCCGCTACACGTAAGCCGCGGCCCGCCCCCGCCGCAACCATCGTCCCGTCCACACCTTCCAGCCGCGTCTCGTCCCTCCCGCAGTCCGCTCGTCCCCGTGCGCTGCCCGCCCGAATGCGCTGGACGTACCCTCCACCGGGGGCACTCATGCGTGCCCCTTCGCCGCACCTTCCCCGAAAAGACTCACGGCGGCTCACGGAGGGAACCATGCGGCGCATCGGCATCGTCGGGGCCGGGCTCAGCGGCCTGGTGACCGCGAAGACCCTGCTGGAAGAGGGCTGCGAGGTGGTGGTGTGGGAGAAGGAGGCGGAGCCGGGCGGCGTGTGGGCGCGGTCGCGGCGCTACCCCGGCGTCGCCACCCAGAACCCGCGCGACACCTACGCCTTCTCGGATTTCCCCATGCCCGCGTCGTACCCGGAGTGGCCGCGCGGCGAGCAGGTGCAGGCGTACCTGGCGGCGTACGCGGACCGCTTCGGGGTGACGCCGCGCCTCCGCCTGGGCACTCGGGTGGACGCGGCGCGCGAGCGCGAGGGCGCGCCGGGGTGGACGGTGGAGACGACGGTCGTGGAGGGGCCGGACGCGGGAACGCGCGAGACGCACGAGGTGGACTTCCTGGTGGTGTGCAGCGGCGTGTTCAGCGCCCCCCACGTCCCCCGCTTCCCGGGGCGCGAGGCGTTCGAGGCGGCGGGCGGGCGGGTGCTGCACACCACGGAGCTGCACGACGCGGCGGAGGTGGAGGGGCGGCGCGTGCTGGTGGTGGGCTACGCCAAGTCCGCGTGCGACGTGGCCGCCGCCGTGGCGGAGCGGGCGCGGGAGTGCACGCTGCTGTACCGCCGCGCCCACTGGAAGATGCTGAAGCGCTGGTTCGGCTTCGTCCCGCTGCGCTTCGTGCTCACCACGCGCGCCGCCGAGTCGCTGTTCAGGTACCGGCGGCCGGCCGGCGTGGAGCGGGCGCTGCACACCGTGGGGCGGCCGGCGGTGTGGCTCTTCTGGCGCGGCGTGGAGATGCACCTGCGGCGGGCGCACCGGCTGAGGGAGTGCGGGCTGGTGCCGGAGGACCGGGTGGAGCAGGTGGTGGGGTGCTCGCTGAGCCTGGAGACGGACGGCTTCTTCGAGGCGGTGCGCTCGGGTCGGCTGAGGACGACCCGGGGCGAGCCGGCGCGCTTCGTGGAGGGCGGGGTGGAGCTGGAGTCCGGCGAGCGGGTGGACGCCGACGTGGTGGTGTTCGGGACGGGGTTCCGGCAGGAGGTCCCCTTCCTGGCGGAGCCGGCGCGCGGCCGCGTGGTGGACGGCGAGGGCGTCTTCCGCCTGTACCGCAACATCCTCCCGCCGGAGGTGCCCGGCCTCGCCTTCATCGGCTACAACTCCTCGCTGTACTCGCAGCTCACCAGCGAGGTGGGCGCCCGCTGGCTGGCGGAGCACCTGCGCGGCGCCCTGAGCCTCCCGCCCGCGGAGGAGATGCACCGGGAGATCGCGGAGCGCTGGGAGTGGATCCGCCGCGAGCGGCCGCGCGGCGCCGCCGGCGGCACCTGCATCATCCCCTTCACCTTCCACTACCTGGACGACCTGCTCCGCGACATGGGCGCCCGCACCGTCCGCTCCCGCAACCTGCTCGCGGAATTCCTGCTCCCCGTGAACCCCGCCCTGTACGCGGACCTCGCTGCCGAACTGGCCGCGAAGCGTCAGCTTCGCGACCCGGCCAAGGTGTGGGCCGGCAGGGTGGTGGGGGAGCCGGAGCCCGGGGCGGGGCCGCGGGGGGGGGGGGGCCGGGGCGGGCGGGGGCGCGGGCCCCCAGCCGCCGGG
>JBFMFL010000241.1:0-11141 GCA_040752145.1 Gemmatimonadota bacterium | reverse complement strand
GGTAGGGCAGGCAGTTCTCCCCTCCCCTGCTTGCGGGGGAGGGGCCGGGGGAGGGGGCCCCCGCGGACGCCAGCACCAGCCCCGCGTGAGGGATTTCGGCCCGAAGGGGCGAGACCCGCCGGCAGTTTGGCGGGGCTCGACTCCGTTACGCACGGTCGTATCGTGCGTTACGGAGCCGAAGCCCGACCCCGGCGCCAGCCGGGGGCACGCCCAACCCCGCCGTTCAGTGCCGTTCCTAACTCGCGGCCAGCACGGGAAGCGGCTGCGGGGAACCGGAGTGCAGGTACGCCTCCGGGTCGTGGTGCAGCGCCTCCTCCGGCAGCCACTCCCACAGATGACCCAGGTGGGTGCGCACCTGGTCCGTGAGCACGGCGGGCAGCTCCGTGGTCTCCCCCTCGAAGAACGCCCGGAACCGGGGCTCGTCCATCCAGCGCCGCATCTTCCGATGGTAGGCGTTGCGGTTGTTGCGCTCGGACGAGATCCCCCGGAAGAACTGCTCCCAGCAGATGTACGACCTGCGGTTCTTTGCCAGCCGCTTCACCAGCGCCCGGGCCGAGAACGCGTAGTCGAAGGTGGCGATGACGTGGTCGTAGAACTCGGGCCAGGTGTAGTTCCTGGGCTTGACGTTCATGCACTGCACCAGGTCCAGGAAGTGGAAGGGCACCGGCAGCACCCGCCCCGCCTTCTGGTATTCCAGGTTGAGCACCGCGTTGCGCCCGAACGCGGAGAGCAGCGCGTAGTGCGGGTACACCCCCGGGGCCAGGTCCACGAACCGCCGGGTCAGCTCGAACGGCTCGGCCCCCTCGTCGGCGTCCAGCCCGAAGATCAGGTTGCACTGCGTGTACGGCACGTACTCGTTCACCAGGTTGGCCTGCTCGGCCACGGCCTGCACCTTTTCCATCCCCCGCGTGCTGCGCATGCGGCTCTTGTCGCCGATGTCGAACCAGCTCTCGATCCCCGGGGCGATGGCCTTGAAGCCGTTCTTCTTGAGGCGCCGGAGGTTGTCCTCCTTGAGCAGCGACAGCGAGGTCTCGGCCACGAAGGTCACCGAGCCGGGCGGCACCACCTCCTCGATGGCGTCCAGGTAGTCGTCGAAGCGGATGCCGAAGTTGGGGTCGTGCCACACGGCCACCCCCTGCCTCAGCTTCAGCGACTGGAAGAAGCGCAGGTCGTCCTTGAGCCCCTCGTAGGGGAGCGGCTGGTAGGCCACCGTGGAGTCGATGCAGAAGCTGCACTTGTACGGGCAGCCCAGGCTCCCCAGAAAGGGCACCAGCTTGAGCACCTTCGCCCGGTCCATGGAGGGCTGGAGGAACTTCCAGCGCTGGCGCAGCCCCGGCAGCTCGTCCGGCTGCTTCGCCGCCGACAGGTAGGCGCCCAGGGGCCGCTGGGGCGCCGGGTCGCGCAGCAGGTCGCGGATCAGTGCCCGGTCGCAGAAGCCCACCACGTAGTCGAAGTACTTGCGGGAGTCCTCGGGATACGACCGCGCGTGCGGCCCGCCCAGCACGGTGGGCACCCCGCGGTGCCGGTACCAGGCGCTGAACGCGTAGGCCAGGAGCGCGCACTGCGAGAAGGCGTTGACGAAGAGGAGGTCCAGCTCCTCGGGCTCCGGCAGCCCGCCGGCCAGCAGCTCGGTGCCGGAGTAGTAGGCGATGTGGGCCTGGTGCCCCTCCTCCTCGCACCACACGCCCACCACCTGGGGCATGATGCTGGTGTTGTTGGCCCGCATGAGGCGCGAGTACCCGTTGCGCGGAGGCTCCTTGCCGAGCAGGTCGATGATCCCGATGCGCATGTCGCTCCTTCGCTTGCGTTCACGAGGCGGACAGCTCCGGAGGGTCCCTGTGGACACACCGTAAGGAGCGGGGAGGGCGGAAGCAAGCAACTCGTGACCCGCCCGCGGCCCGTCCATTTCGCCATGCGTTTTCGCACCCGGGGCCCAGCGCGTTGCGCGGCATGGATTTGGCTATGGCGGGAGCGGCGGGCGGAACGGCAACCAGGGAGCGAGAGATGCGCGTGGAACGCAGGTGGGTCGCGGCGGGGGTGGCGGTGGCGGTGGCGGCCGGCGGGTGCGCCCGCGCCGAGGGCGCGCGGGACGAGGCGCCGGCCCGCGCCGCGGTGGCGGAAGCGGCCGCCCCGGCGAAGGCGGCGACCCCGCGGGAGGTGGAGGCGGCGCGAGCGCGGGCGGCCGCGCGGGCGGACTCGGCGCGGCGGGCGATGATCCAGGTGCGCGGGCTCACGCGCGAGGAGCGCGCCGAGCTCCGCCAGGACGTCAACGCGCGGCAGGTGGCGCTGGCCCGGAGCCTGGGGGTGCGGGCGAGCGACGAGGCCGAGATCCAGCGGCTGGTGCGCGAGGGGCGCCTGGTGGCGCTGGAGGACAGCACGGAGCACTGGGTGCTGCGCGACCTGACCTACTCGGTCCCCTACGTGACGCCGGACACCCGGGCGATGCTGGTGGAGGTGGGACGCCGCTTCCACGCGCGGCTGGACAGCCTGGGGCTGCCGCGCTACCGCATGGAGGTCACCTCGGTGCTGCGCACGCCGGAGACGCAGGCCGAGCTCAAGAGCCGCAACTCCAACGCGGCGCGCGACGTGAGCGCCCACGAGTTCGGCACCACGCTGGACGTGGCGCACGTCCGGTTCGCCCCGCCCGCCGCCTCCGCGCTCCCGCAGGGGCCCGCGCAGGTCCGCGCCGAGGAGGCGGCCATGCTGGAGGAGGTGGGCAAGCAGGGGGCCTCCGCCCTGCAGGCCGAGCTGGGCCGCGTGCTGGCCGAGATGCGCGAGGAGCGCAAGCTCCGCGTGATGATGGAGCGCCGCCAGGCCGTCTACCACATGACGGTGGCGCAGCGGATGGCGTCCGCCGCCGACTGATCCCGCCGCCCCGCGGCCCGCCCCCGGCTCCGGCCCGGGGGCGGGCCGCGCCGTTCCACGGTTCCGCCCGCCTGGATTCCATATTGCAGTCCACCCGCCGTCCCCGTCCACGAAGGATCGATGAGCCAGCGCGGCAGATGAGGAAGGACCGAGCCACCGGTCCCGAGGTCGAGCCGGCCCGCCCGCGGGTGGAGCGGCCCGCGCGGCGCGCCCGCGAGGCGCCCCCGGAGGAGGAGGCGCCCGCCGAGGTGCGCGCCCGGCTGGACGACCTGCGCATCCAGCGGGAGATGCTGGACACCGTCCGCCGCCAGCTGGAGACCGAGCGCGAGCAGCTGCGCGAGCTGTTTCGCCTGGCTCCCGAGGCGTACCTGGTCACCGACCCCGCGGGCGTGGTGCAGGAGGCCAGCCGCGCCGCCGAGGAGCTGCTCCGCGAGCCGGAGGGCGCCCTCGCCGGCCGGGTGCTGGCCGAGTTCCTGTCCGAGCCGCGGCGCGCGGCCATGGAGCGGCGGCTGCTGGAGCTGGCGCGCGGCGCCGAGCGGGCCGAGTGGCAGACGCGGCTGACCCCGGCGGCCGGGGAGCCGCTGGACGTGGCGGTCACCGTCTCGCCGGCGCGCGAGGGGCGGGAGGTGGTGGGGCTGCGCTGGCTGCTCCGCGACGTCACGCAGCAGAGGCGCACCGAGGCGGCCACCCGCCGGCTGCTGGAGGAGCAGGCCGCCCGGGTGCACGCGCAGACCGCCGAGCGCCGCAACGCCTTTTTGGCCGGGGCCAGCGAGATCCTGGCCGGGTCGCTGGACTACGGCACCACGCTGGCCAGCGTGGCGCGGCTGGCGGTGCCGCAGATCGCCGACTCGTGCATCGTCTACGTGGTGGAGGAGGACGGCGCGGTGCACCGGCTGGGGGTGGCGCACGCCGACCCCGAGCGCGAGGCCGCGCTCCGCCGCCTGCTGGACCTGCGCCCCTTCGACGCCGGCTCGCTCACCGGCCCCGTGGCGCGCGTGCTGCGCACCGGCCGCCCGGAGATGCTCCCCGAGAACCACGACGCCGACGTGGAGCCGGCCGACGGCGCGGACGACGCCTGGGACGCCGCCCCCCTCACCCCGCGGTCGCTGATGGTGGTGCCGCTCGCCATCCGCGACCGGGTGCTGGGCGCGCTCAGCCTGGGGTGGGACGAGGCGGGGAAGTACACCCCCGACGACCTGTGGCTGGCCCGCAAGCTGGCCGACCGCGCCGCGCTCGCCATCGAGAACGCCCGGCTGCACCGCGAGGCCCGGCAGGCCAGCGAGGCCAAGTCGGAGTTCCTGGCGGCCATGTCGCACGAGTTCCGCACCCCCCTCACCGCCATCCTGGCCTTCGCGGAGCTGCTGGTGGACGGGATCCCGGAGCCCATCTCCGGCCCGCCGCTGCGGCACGCCGAGCAGATCCTGGGCGCCTCCCGCCACCTGGCGCAGCTCATCGACCAGGTGCTCACCCTTTCGCGGCTGGACGCCGAGCGCGACCGGGTGAAGCCGGAGCCGGCGGACCTGGCCGCGCTGGCCCGCGACACCGCGGCGCTGGTGGAGCCGCTGGCCCGCCAGAAGGGGCTGGAGTTCGTGGTGGAGGCGCCGGGGTCCGGGCCGGTGGTGGAGACCGACGCCAACCGGCTGCGCCAGGTGCTCTTCAACCTGCTGGGCAACGCGGTCAAGTTCACGGAGCAGGGCGAGGTGCGGCTGCGCGTGGCGCTGGAGGGAGGGCGCGCCGTGCTGGAGGTGTGCGACACGGGGGAGGGGATCACGCCGGAGCACATGGAGCGCATCTGGGAGCCGTTCTGGCAGGCGGGGCGGCGGGTGGAGGGGCGCCCGCCGGGGACCGGGCTGGGGCTGGGGATCGTCCGGCGGCTGGTGCGGCTGCTGGGCGGCGAGATCCGCGCCCGGAGCGAGCCGGGGCGGGGGAGCGTGTTCACGGTGGAGCTGCCGGCCGGGGAGGCGAGCGGCGTCCGCTCCGGGGCGCAGGCGTCGCCCGCGTAGCCAGGGGAGAGCGCGAATGGGGAACGGAATGCCGGAGGGCGCGGCGGAGCGGATGGGGCCGGAGCAGCTGCCCACCGGGGTGCCGGGGCTGGACCGCCTGACCGGCGGGGGGCTGCGCAGGGGCGGCCTGCACGTGGTGCTGGGCGGGCCGGGCGCCGGCAAGAGCGTGCTGGCGCACCAGATCGGCGCGCACCAGATCCGCGCGGGCGGCAAGGTCCTGTACCTCACCGCGCTGGTGGAGACGCACCAGATGCTGCTGTCGCAGGCCCGCACCTTCCGCTTCTTCGACCCGGCCTTCGTGCCCGGGTCGTTCTACTACGCCAGCCTGTACCCCGCGCTCGCCGCGGGCGGGCTCCAGGGCGCGCGCGAGGAGATCGGCCGGCTGGTGGCGCACCACGCCCCCACGCTGCTGGTGCTGGACGGGGTGCACGCCCTCAAGGCCGGCGCCGAATCGCCCCTGGACTACCAGCGGTTCATGCACGACATGGAGGCGCAGGCCGCCGTGGCCGGCACCACCACGCTGATGCTGGTGCACCCGCCGGAGGGGGGCATCTCCTCCGACCCCACCTTCACCATCGCGGACGCCATCCTGCACATGCGCAGCCGGATGGTCCGCCTGCGCGACGTGCGGATGTTCTCGGTGGGGAAGCTGCGCGGGGTGGCCCACGTGGGCGGCTGGCACACCTTCCGGATCACCGGGGACGGCGTCCACGTCTACCCGCGCGTGGAGGCGCTCACCTCCGGCATGGAGGCCCACCTGGTCGGGACCACCCCGCCGCCGGACTCGGGCGGGCCCATGCACGTCAGCATCCGGGGCGTGGATGAGATGCTGGGCGGCGGCCTGGACCGGAACACCGTCTCGCTGGTCGTCGGCACCCCCGGAGCGGGCAAGACGCTCTTCGGGCTCGCCTTCCTGGCCGCGGGGCTGGAGGCTGGCGAGCCCGGGCTCTTCCTGGGGTACCACGAGACGCCGGAGACGCTGATCCACAAGGGCGAGGGCGTCGGCCTGCCCATCCGGCGCGGAGTCGACGAGGGAGCCATCCACCTGCACTGGCAGGCTCCCGCCGAGCTGCTGGTGGACCAGGAAGTCGAGCGGCTGCTGTCGATGATCGAGGAGCACAGGATCCAGCGGGTGGTGATCGACGCGCTGGAGGACCTGCGCCAGGCCGTGATCCCCCGCAGCCGCGAGCTGTTCGTCCTGGCCTCGCTCGCCAACCTGCTCCGCGAGCGGAAGGTCACGACGGTCATGATGCACGACCTCACCCGGATCGTGGGGGTGAGCTTCGACATGCCCATGGCGGAGCTCTCCGCGCTCATGGACAACGCGCTGCACCTGCGCGCCGTGGAGATGAAGGGGGAGATGAAGCGCCTGATCGCCATCCTCAAGGTCCGCGCGCGGGCGCACGACCACGGGCTCCGCGAGTTCACCATCACGCCGAAGGGGATGAGCGTCGGCAAGACGTTCAGCGGGTCCGAGATGGTGCTCACCGGCCTGGGCCTCCCCCGCTGAGCGAGCGCCCCATGGACCCCAAGCCCCGCCTCCTGGTCGCCGACGACGAGCCCGCCATCACGGCGCTGGTGGCCGAGATGCTCGGCTACGCGGGGTTCGACGTGGTGCGCGCCCACGGCGGGGCGGAGGCGCTGGTGCTGGCGCGGGCCGCGCGCCCGGACCTGGTGCTGCTGGACGTGATGATGCCCGACCTGGACGGCCGCGACGCCTGCCGGGCGCTCAAGATGGACGCGGAGCTGCGGGACGTTCCCGTGGTCCTGTTCAGCTCCGCCGACGAGCAGGACGTGCACTGGCGCGGCGCGGGCGCGGACGGGTTCCTCCAGAAGCCGTTCTCCATCCGCGAGCTGCCGGCCTTCGTGCGGGGGTTCCTGGGATCGCCTGCGCAGGGGTGAGGGGGGGGCGGAGCGGCGGCCGAGCCGCTGTTCGGGCGTGCCCCCGGCTGCGCCGGGGCCGCTCTCCGCGCCGACGCCCCTAAACGGACCTCGTTTGCGGAGCGCGCGGGGGGGGTGCCCCCCCCCCCCGCGCCGTGCCGTCAGAACGCGGTACCGTCCGCCCGCTTCCCGGCGGACGAGGAGAGCGAGCCCAGCGCCGTGTGCAGCACGAACGAGCCCGTGGCCGACGCGTCCGGGCTGCGGTTCATCGACACGCCGTCCGTGCCCGAGAGCGACGACGGGTAGGTGTAGCTGCTCACCGTGGCCGTGCCGTTCCTGAGGATCACCGAGTCCCCGCCGTTCCCCAGGGCGAGCGTCCCCGTGCTCGCCGCCACCGCGTTGGTGAGCCCGGCCGGGATCGCCGAAGCGCCCGCGAACACCACGATCGCCCTGCCCGCGGCCAGCGTGGTCCCCGCCGCGAAGGTGTGCTTCACCCCCGCGCCGTCGCTGATCGTCCACCCCGCGATGGAGATGGAGGTGCCGCCCACGTTGACGATCTCCACGAACTCGCCCGCCGTGTTGCTCCCCGGCTCGTTGGCCAGGATCTCGTTGATGATCACCTGCGCCGGCGTGCCGGTGGGCACCGTGACGGTGAACGCCGCGTTGCTCGCGTCGCTGACCGCGGCGTTGGCCGCGTCGCTCACCCGCACCCGCGCGGCCGTGCTCGCCGTGGAGGGGACGGTCCACGCCCAGCTCCCCGCCGAGGCCGGCGTGCTCGCCACGATGGGGCTCCAGAGGGTCCCGTCCAGCGTGTACTCCAGCTTGACGTTCGCCACCCCGGCCGCGGTCCAGGTCACGCTCTGCACGCTGCCGCCGGCCCACGACTCGCCGCCGTTGGGCGCCGTCAGCGTCACGCTCGCCGTCGTGCCGCCGCCGCTCCCCCAGGTGTAGCGGCTGAGCACGGGGAAGTGGTCGCTGGTGGTGGCGTCGTAGCTGGCGACGAACGAGTCCACCCGGTACACCTCCGTGCTCCCCGGCACCAGCGAGGCGTACAGCTCGTTGGTGTCCAGGTGGTGGTCGATCAGGTCCGGGTAGCTGGTGGTGGACGACACCCCGGCCAGCGACAGCGCCCGGGTGGGGAAGGCGTAGTCCGCCGCGTCGTCCACGAAGTTCTGGTACGGCGAGGGGCTCCCCGCGGTGATGGAGGTGTCCACGTCGTCGTTCCAGTCGCCCACCACGATCACCTTCTGCGTGGGGTAGGCGGCGTCCAGGTAGCTCTTCAGCGCCACCGACGCGTTCCTGCGTTTCTGCCAGCTCGACGCGTCGTTGAACGCCTTCATGTGCAGCACGATCACCACCACGTCCTCCGTCGCGCCGTTCAGCGTCACGCGCAGCTTCACCTCCAGCGGCGGGCGCCCGGCGAAGTCCGCGTCGTTGGCCGTCAGGATCACCTTCGCCCCCAGCAGCGTCGCGACCGACGACTTGTAGAGGATCCCCACCTTCTGCTCGGTGGAGCCGTAGTACGCGGAGCCGTTGGTCACCACGCTCTCGCTGGCCAGGAAGCCGGTGTAGCCGGTGAGCTGCGACTCCAGGCTGTTCCACTGCGTCTGCCCGGCGATCTCGGCCACGCCCCACACGTCGAAGTCGGTGCCGGCGATCACGTCGCGCGCGTTGCTCAGCTGGAGCGTCTCGTTCGTGGGGCCGTTGGAGGTGGAGCCGAACCACTCGATGTTCCAGCTCGCCACGTCCAGCGTGGCTGCGGTCCCCTTCGCGGGCACGGTCGCCAGGGCGGGGCGCTCGGGCGCGGCGATGCTCTCGCCACGCGTCGCCGTGGGGGTGTCGCACGCGCCGAGGGCGGGCGCGAGGAGGGCGCCGAGCAGCAGCGCGGCGCGGGGGCGGAGTACGCGGATCATCCGGTCACCGTGTTTTCAGGGTGCGGGGGCGCCTCGTGCGGGCGGGCGCGGGAGAACGTGTCGCGTAATGTACGTTTCGGGGCGTCGCGGCACCACGTCCGCATGCAACGCGTTCGTCACGTTTCCGGCAGCGATGGGATCCGGGCGTGCCCCCGGCTGCGCCGGGGTCGGGCTGCGGCTCCGTAACGCACGATACGACCGTGCGTAACGGAGGCGAGCCCCGCAAACTGCCGCGGGTCTCGCCGCTTCGCGCTCGCATCCCTCACGCGGGCTTCGCGCTGGCGTCCGCGGAGTCCTCTCCCGGCGCCTCCCGAACTACTCGTTTCGCCGCGGGGCAAGCACCAGCGTCCGCGGCTCCGTCCGGAGCACGCGCTCCGCGCCGGCGACCTGCACGTGCAGCTCGCCGGTCACGCGGTACGTCCCCGCCGGCGCCGGGCGCCGCGGCGGCGCCGACTCGCGCCCGTCCCAGCTGGCGAGCGCGTTCCGCGTCAGCTCCAGCGAGTCGCCGGGGGCCAGCGTGCGCGCCTGACCGCCCTCCGGGATGCCGCGGCCCGCCAGGAAGCTCCACACGCGCTCCCCGTCCGGCCGCGCCACCACCACGTCCATGTGCGGCACCGGCGCCGACATCACCAGCTCGGCCGGCGCGGCGCCCCGGTTGGCGAGCACCAGGCGGAAGGGCATCGGCCCACCCTGGGCGGCCGTGTCCGGCACCTCCAGGGTCAGCTCCAGCTCCGCCGCGCGTGGCGCGGTCGCCGCCGGGGCCGGCGTGGCGGGCGGGGCCGCCTGCCCCGGGACCTCGTCCGCCGGGCGGGGCGAGCACCCCGCGGCGAGCGCCAGGGCCAGGGCCGCGAGCAGCGGCGCCGCCCTCGGCGGAGTGCGGACCGTCTTCATCAGGGTGCGGTCACGAGCAGGTCCCCCAGGTCGATCTCGATGTTGGACATGGATCTGAAGATCGCATAGTTCACACCCGGCTCCACGCTGGCCTCGCCCCTGCCCCAGTGGATCCCCAGCAGCGACGCGTCGGTGTAGCTGAACTCCTGCCAGATGAACACCGGCCCCCCGCTGTCGCCCTGGGCGGAGGAGTAGTCCGCGTAGTCCTGGCAGAGCAGCATCATCGGCGGGAAGTACAGCACCGGGTACTCCGTGCGGATGCGGTGTGGCGGACGTACCCGTAGGTCCAGCCTGTGGTCTGGCCCACCTTGTCCACGATGGAGTTGTCGGCCGGGTAGCTCACCTCCTGGTCGATCCGGAAGCGCGGGTTGGCCGGGTCGATGTCGATGCTTCCGTAGTACGGGCGCGCGATGTAGCCGAACTGGTCGCCGATGGAGCCCTCGTAGCGGACCAGCGCCGCGTCGCTCCAGCGGCACTGGAAGTCCGGCGGGCAGCTCCCGCCCTGGAAGCTCGGCGGGTCGAAGCGCTCCGTGCCCACGAAGTTGCCGAAGGCGACCGTGGGCTGGTAGGGGAGAGCCGCGTTGGCTCGGGCCACCGGGTGGGGCCCCTCAGCCCTGGAGCGTCCCGCCCGTCTCCAGCAGCGTCTTGAGCCCGGCCAGGATCTCCGGCCAGCCGCCGCTCTCCTGCCTGCGGCCGCTCACGGCGCGCAGCATCTCGGTGTCGCCCCCGAAGCCGTCGTGCGTCAGCGTCAGCTTCACCATGCTCCCCATCGGCTCGATCTCGAACGTCACCCGGCTGCGCGGTTCCTTCACCAGCTCTGCGAAGTAGTCGTCGCTCCAGCCGAAGAACTCCGCGTGCCCGGGCTGGTAGTTGTGCCAGGTGTAGGAGAGGCGGCGCGGCGGGTCCGCCTCCAGCACCACCTGGTCCAGGTCGCGCGGCTCCGCGTCGGGGGCGTCCTGCCAGAGGACCTTCGACCCCGGCTTCCAGTCCGAGACCAGCCCGGCGCCCCAGTAGCGGTGCGTGAAGGCGGGGTCGGTGAGGGCGCGCCACAGCTCCTCCGGCGTGGTGCGGACGTAGGTGGAGTAGACGAAGGCGGGCTGGCTCATGGGGCGATCCTCCAGGGCGTGTTTGAGGTCGGCGAGCGCGCGCGCCCGCTCGCGGTGGTACCGGCCGATCCAGCGGTCGGCGACGTCGTTGATGGGGGCGGCGTTCAGGTAGTGCAGGCGCTCCCGGCCGCGGCGGGCCGTGGTCACCAGCCCGGCGGCCTCCAGCACGGCCAGGTGCTTGGTCACCGACTGGCGCGCTATGTCCAGCCCGGCGCACAGCTCGCTCAGGCTCTGGCCGTTGCGCGCCTGGAGCCTGTCCAGCAGCAGGCGGCGCGACGGGTCCGCCAGGGCTTTGAAGACGTCGTCCATGATGAACGGCTTCCGGCTGCGGGTTCGGGCGTGCCCCCGGCTGCGCCGGGGTCGGGCTGCGGCTCCGTAACGCAGCAAACAACGCTGCGTAACGGAGGCGAACCCCAACGGTACTGCTGTTGGGTTTCGCCGCTTCGCGCTCGCATCCCTCACGCGGGGCTGGTGCTGGCGTC
>JBFMFL010000240.1:0-11165 GCA_040752145.1 Gemmatimonadota bacterium | reverse complement strand
CTTCGCTGTGTCGTGCTCCCCCTCTCCCCTTGTGGGAGAGGGGGCCGGGGGGTGAGGGGTGCCGTCGCGGTTCTCCCCTCCCCCTTGCGGGGAGGGGCCGGGGGAGGGGGTCGCCGTTGCAGTTGCAGGCTGTTCCCTGTTCCTTATTCCCTGTTCCCTGCCTTTTCGATGCTCCGCACGGAGATCGTCGTCCCCTGCATGCAGGTGGACATCTCCGCCACGGTGCCGAGCACCGTCACCCGGTCGCCGGGCTCGAAGCCGCCCGTGTCGCCGGCCAGGGTGTAGAGCCGGCCGTCGTCGCCGCGCAGGGCGGGGCACTCCACGCCCTCGTCCGTGAGGCGTCCCATGACGCGCACCTCGCCCGCGCCGGGCGCGGCGCTGCCTGCCGTGTCGGTGTCCATGCTTCCTCCCGCGGGGGTGTCGGCCGGGGGGCCGGCGGGGGCCGGCGCGGTGACCCGGAAGGTGTCGGCCAGGCGGAGCAGCGCGGGCGGGTACGCGGCCACGAACAGGTAGGGGCGCCCGGGGACGGCGTCGTCGGGGACGCGCACGGCGGCGGCCGTGGTCCCCTCGCTCCCCGTGGACGAGCGGGAGAGCAGCCGGTGCTCCGCGCCCGGCGGGCCGAAGCCCACGTCCACCGCCACGTCCGGCGGAAAGCCGGCCACCCTCACCTGCACGTCCGTCCCCGGGGGGCCGGAGCGCGGCTCCAGGGTGATGGTGGCACGCGCATCGTCGCGCCCACCCTCCCCGCCGCTCCCGCCGGGCGAGCACCCGGCCGCGAGCGCGAGGGCGAGGAGGAGCAGGGGCGCGCGGGGACGGGAAAGGACGTCGAAGCGGGGTCGGGCGTGCATGGGCTCTCTCCTGGACGGGTCCGGATCGCGGGCGAGGCAGGCAACCCGCGTGCCTTCGCCGTATTCTGCAATGGGCCCTGCCGGGGACCGGGCTCGCGGCGGGCTCCTTCGGAGCGGCGCAAGCACAGGCGGGAGGCGCACTTGAGCGCTCCCGGGCGACACGCCCGGCGGGGCGGCGCGCTCCTTCCATACCGTAGCGGCGAAGTGTCTCCGCAGCGCCCGATCTCCCCCTCCCCACCGCCGCACCGGAATGCCCGGCCTTCAGCCCATGCCGCAGCCGGCGCCGTCCCCTTCACCGGGCACGGCGGAGCTGTACCGCCTGCTGGTGGAGAACGTCACCGACTACGCCATCGTCATGCTGGACCCCGAGGGCCGGGTGTCCAGCTGGAACGAGGGCGCGGAGCGGATCCTGGGCTACCGCGAGGCCGAGGTCCTGGGCGCGCACACGTCCGTGTTCTACCCGCCGGAGGACGCGCTCGGCGGCACCCCGCAGTGGGAGCTGGCGTCCGCGGTGCGGCAGGGGCGGCACGAGGCCCTGGGCTGGCGCGTGCGCCGCGACGGCACCCGGCTGTGGGCCTCCGTGGTGCTCACCGCCGTCGCCGACGAGCGCGGGCGGCTGGTGGGGATCGGGCAGATCACCCGCGACCTCACCGAGCGCAAGCGGGTGGCCGGGGAGTACGAGGAGAGCCGGCAGCGCCTGCGCTCCCTGTTCCAGTACAACCCCGCCGCCGTCTGCGCCTTCGAGCCGGACGGCCGCCTGGCCGCCGCCAACCCCGCGGCCGAGGCCATGTGCGGCCACGCCGAGGACGAGCTGCTGCGCGCCTCCTTCCGCGACATGATCGCTCCGGGGGACGAGGAGCGCGCGGTGGCGAGCTTCCGCCGCGCCCTGGCCGGCGAGGCGCAGCAGCTGGAGCTGGGCACCGTTCACCGCGACGGGCGCCGCGTGGAGGCCGCCGCCACCGTGTTCCCGCTGGTGGTGGAGGACCGCATCCTGGGCGTGTACGCCATCGCCCAGGACATCACCGGCCGCAAGCGCGCCGAGGCCGAGCGCGAGGTGCTGCTGGCCGCCGAGCGCGCCGCCCGCGCCGAGGCCGAGGCCGCCAGCCGGGCGAAGAGCGACTTCCTGGCGGTGGTGGGGCACGAGCTGCGCACCCCCCTGAACGTCATCACCGGCTACGCCGAGCTGCTCCTGGACGGCGACGCCGGCCCCCTCGCCCCGGTGCAGCAGCGCCACCTGGGGCGCCTGCGCGAGACCACGCGCCAGCTCACCGGCACGGTGGAGCAGGTGCTCGCCTTCGCGCGGATGGAGTCCGGCCGCGACGAGGCGCGGGCCGAGCCCACGGACCTGGCGGCGCTGCTGCGCGACGCGGCCGACGCCGCCGAGCCCGCCGCGCGCGGCCGGGGGCTGGAGTTCGCGGTGGAGGTCCCGCCCGGCGCCTGGATCCGCGAGCTGGACGGCGTCAAGGCGCGGCAGGTGTTCGCCAGCCTCCTTTCCAACGCCGTCAAGTTCACCGAGCGGGGCGGGGTGCGCCTTTCCGCCGCGCCCCTCTCCGACGGCTCGGCCGTCGTCACCGTGAGCGACACCGGCGTGGGGATCCGCCCCGAGCACCTGGAGCGCATCTGGGAGCCGTTCTGGCAGGCCGAGGAGCCGCTCACCCGCCGCGTCGACGGCGTGGGGCTGGGGCTGGGGATCGCCCGGCGGCTGGCCGCGCTCCTGGGGTGGGAGCTGCGCGTGGCAAGCACGCACGGCTCCGGCAGCACCTTCACCGTCGTCCTTCCCCCCGCCGCCCGGCGGGAGCCCGCGTGAGCCGGACGCTGGGCTGGCTGGGGATGACCGCGGGCGGATGGGCCGGCTGGTGGGCCGGCGCCCACGCGGGGACGATGGCCGCCCTGGTGCTCGGCATGGTGGGCACCGGGGCGGGGCTGTACTACGGGCGCCGCCTGGCCGGCGGCTGACTCCGCCGCCGCACCCCAGGACCCCGAAGCCAGGAGCGCGCCCCGGACGGTCCGGGGCGCGCTCCCGTGCTCGTGGGGCGCCCCGGGCGCAATTCCGTGCGCGAGGCCGTTGCCGTCAAGAGTTTTGCGGAACCGGCCCAACGAAACGCTTGACGGCGGGGCCCGCGCTCCGCATCTGTTATGGCTCGGGCGCACCGGCGCCGTCCCGCCGCACACCCCCTCCCCGGAGGTCCAGATGCCGCTTGCCCTGCCGTCCCGCTCGCGCGCCCGCATCCGCCGCTCCGCCCTGCTCCCCGCCGGGCTGCTCGCGCTGGCCCTGGCCGCGTGCGGCGGCGGCGACGAGGCGTCCGGCGAGGCCAGGCCCGAGGACGTGGACATGAGCACCCCGGTCGCCGTGACCGAGGAGGAGATGAACGACTTCAGGGCCCCCGCCGACAGCGTGCTCACCCCGGCGCAGGTGGAGGCGTACCTGAAGACCAGCCTGCTCCAGTACGACCTGGTGCGCAAGGAGAGCGAGGGGATCCACGCCAAGGTCACGGAGATGGAGGAGCGGGCCAAGGACGGGGGGACGCTGGCCGGGCTGCGCAACATGGCCGCCGCCGGGCAGACCATGATGCAGGTGACCGACCTGATCGGCGGCAGCTACATCCGCTCGGCGCGCTCGCTGGGCTACAACCCGGCCGAGATGGAGTGGGTGCGCGAGCGCATGGCCGAGGTGGCCGGCTACGTGGCGATGAAGCCCATGTACGAGCAGGCGGCCAGGAGCGCGGGCGACATGCGCACCCAGGCGGAGCAGCTGCGCGCGCAGCTGGCCGGGGGCGCCAACCCCGGCTTCACCGAGGCCGACGTGCAGCAGATGTTCACCTCCGCCGACCAGATGGAGGCGCAGGCCAGGGAGCAGATGCAGGCGGCCGGCGCGGTGCGCGCCAACCTGGAGGTGCTCCACAAGGCGCGCCCGGCGGTGACGGACGCCATGTGGGGGACGGTGGGCTTCGCGGGCGGCGCCCAGGGGCTGATCGCGCTCAGCGGCATCGCCGATCCCAACGACGCCGAGGCCAAGAAGAAGCTGGACGAGTTCCGCGTGGTGTACCAGGACGCGCTCGCCAACCGCGTGTCCAAGGGGATGGAGAACGCCCCCGCGCAGCAGTGATCGGCTGATGCTTCGGGTGTAGCGGGCCGCTACGGAGCCCGGACGGTACTGCTGTCCGGTCTCCTCCGCGGGCTCCGGGAGCCTCCTCGGCCGGCACGATACGGCTGTGCCGACGCTGCGGGGTCTCCCTGCGCCGGAGTGAGCCCCGCCAAACTGCCGGCGGGTCTCCCTCCGCAACGGATCGTCTGGATACAACGGAACTGCAACGGCGCCCCGCCTCGGCATCGAGGTGGGGCGCCGTTTCGCACTCACGCACTTTCGCACTGCCGTTCAGTCCGCGCTCTCCCGCTCCGGCGGCGCCGTCCTCCCCGGGATCACGCGTGCCGCGCCGCCGTTACACGGCGCACATGCACTCCCCGTTCTCGCAGTAGCCCGCCGCGAACGGCCCCCACTGCGCCTCGCACGCCGCGTTGCACGCGGGCTGGCTGCACGCGGCGACCTCCGCCTGCGCCGGCGTGGCGAACACCTGGAGCGCCCCGAACCCGAGCGTCCCCGCCATCCCCATGCTCAGGATCCCGTTGCGGATCTTGCGGCTGATGCGGCTCATATCGTCCTCTCCTGGTTCCGGTTGCGTCGTGGACCGGCGCTCACCCCTCCGGTCCCTCTCCGTCGGCGCGGGCCCCCGCGCCTCCCCGGGTGATTTCCTGTAAGCCGTTGCGGTGCAATCGCTTGGCTCGTCCCGGGCGCGTTTCTCCTCTCGCAATCTCCGGGCCAGCAAACGCCCGGCAAAGCGCGCATAAGTGGTTGCGCCGCTTGCGGATAACCTTTGTCGAAGTGGTTCGCCGTCGCAGTTCCCCACAGTTCCCATAAGCAGTGCGGAGGAAGACTCGCCGGCAGTTGGGCGAGGCTTCCTCCGCGCGAAGGGAGACCCGGGGCAGTTTCCGGGGCTCCCGCAGCCCGCGCAGGAGACCGGCAGCAGTACCGCCGGGCTCCGGAGCGGCCCCAGCGACAGACGATCCGAAAGACGCTACACCGCCGAAAGCTCCCACGGCCGCGCCCCCTTGCGCGTGGTCCGCTCCAGCGCGTCCCGCATCAGCATGGCGTGGTAGTTGACCTCCGGCTCCCCCGGCTGCGGCCGCCGCTGCACGTAGCGCCCGTCGGCCATGAGCTCCCAGGAGAGCCGGTTGTCCCAGAGCGCGTACTCCAGCAGCCGGATGATCCGCTCCTGGAGCACCGGGTCGGACACGGGGACCAGCGCCTCCACCCGCTCGGCCAGGTTGCGGTGCCGCCAGTCCGCGCTGCCGATGAGGATCTCCGGGTCGCCGCCGTTGCGGAAGTAGTAGATGCGGTCGTGCTCCAGGAAGCGGCCCACCAGGCTCACCACCCGGACGTTGTCGCTGATCCCCGGCATCCCGGGGCGCAGCCGGCAGTGCCCGCGCACCACCAGGTCGATCCTCACGCCGGCCTGCGAGGCGCGGTACAGCTCCTGGATGATCTCCACGTCGTCCAGCGCGTTCATCTTGGCGATGATGCGCCCGTCGCCGTGCTCCCGCTGCCGGTCCACCTCGTGGCGGATGCGCTCCTCGAACACGCGGCGCATGTCGCGCGGGGCCACCACCAGGCGGGCGTACTGCTGGTCGGGGGCGTAGCCGGTGAGGAAGTGGAACAGGTTCACCAGGTCGAAGCCGATCTCCGGGTCGCGGGTGAGCAGCCCCAGGTCGCTGTACAGCCGGGCCGTGCGCGCGTGGTAGTTGCCGGTGCCCACGTGGCAGTAGGTGTGGGGCCGGCCCTCCTCGTAGCGGACCACCAGCGTCACCTTGGTGTGCGTCTTGAGCCCCACCAGCCCGTACGCCACGTGGACCCCGGAGTCCTCCAGGATCTCCGCCCACTGCATGTTGTTGGCTTCGTCGAAGCGGGCGGTCACCTCCACCAGCGCGGCCACCTGCTTGCCCCGCTCGGCGGCGCGCATCAGCGCCCGCACCACCGGCGACTGGTCGCCGGTGCGGTAGAGCGTCTGCTTGATGGCCAGCACGTGCGGGTCGTCGGCGGCCTCGTCCAGCAGCCGCTGCACGGTGGACGAGAAGGAGTCGTACGGGTGGTGCACCAGCACGTCGCCGCGGCGGATGATGGCGAAGACGTTCTCGTCCTCCTCGGTCTCCCCCTCGTACAGGAACGGCTCGGGGACCACCGGCTCCCAGGGGGCGAAGCGCAGCTCCGGCAGGTCCAGGTCGGCGAAGGCGGAGGTGTCCGCGGGGGCGAGCAGCCCGTCCGACTCGTACACGTCCTGCGCGGAAAGCTCCAGCTCCCTCACCAGCAGCTGCCGCACCTGGTCGGGCATGGTGCGGTCCACCTCCAGCCGCACCACGGGGGCGAAGCGGCGCTCCCGCAGCTCCTCGGCGATCACGGCGAGCAGGTCCTCGGTCTCGTCGTCGTCGCGGTCCACGTCGGCGCTGCGGGTGATGCGGAAGGGGTGGGCGCTGATCACCTCCATGCCGGGGAAGAGCGCGGCCACGTTGTGCTGCACCACCTGCTCCAGCGGCACGAAGTGGAAGGGCAGCTCCGACTCCGGCACCGGGAGCCAGCGCCCCGGCACGCTGGGGATCTTGATGCGGGCGAAGTGGATGGAGTCGCGCGCGGCGTGGCGGAGCTGCACCGCCAGCGACAGGCTCAGGTTGGAGATGTGGGGGAAGGGGTGCCCGGGGTCCACCGCGAGCGGGGTGAGCACCGGGTACACCTGCTCGCGGAAGTGGCGGGCGAGCAGGTGCAGCTGCCGCGGGGAGAGCGAGGCGTAGTCGGCCACCACCACCCCCGCCTCGCGGAGCGCGGGGTGGAGGTCGCGCGCCCACGCCTCGGCCAGGGCGGCGTGCATGCGCTCGGCGGCCCCGCGGATCAGGTGGAGCTGCTCGGGCGGGGTGCGGCCGTCCGGGGAGCGGGCGGCCACCCCGGCGGCCTCCTGCCGCTTCAGCCCGCCCACCCGCTTCTGGAAGAACTCGTCCAGGTTGCCGGCGGCGATGGCCAGGAAGCGGACCCGCTCCAGCAGCGGGTTGCGCCCGTCGCGGGCCTGCTGGAGGACCCGCCAGTTGAAGTCCAGGAGCCCCAGCTCCCGGTTGAAGTAGAGCGCGGGGTGGTCCAGCCCCGCGCCGTCGGGGACGGGCTGGGGGACCACCGCCCGCGGGACGGTCCACTCCCGTGGGGCCTCTTCTGCCTGCTGGGCTTCGCTCGCCTGGGTAGCCATCGTGTGTGCTCCGGGGACCCTGCGCGGCGCGTGCGGGCGCCGCTCCTCCCAGGGAAGATGAGCGGGGGCGCGGCGGGGCGCCAGCGGGGCGGGGCGCGTTGTTACGGGAAAACGGCACGCGACGCGGGAGGGATGGAGCTCCCGGGGGGTGGAGGCGCGGCCCGGCCGTGGGTCCGCGGCGACGGACCGTCAGGAGAAGTCGCGAGGTACGCGTGTTGCAGTGGACAAGATCCTCCCGGGAGCCCGGAAGCTCGTGCAAAATCTCCTCCGCACGGCCGGCCGGGCAGGCCCCACGTTCACGCCCCGCGGGCCAGAGCTCCACCCGGGATCCGCGCGATCGAGTCGAAGGAAAGGAGGGCTCCGTTGCTTCGATCCAGCATGCCGGAAGCCGTGCTCGCTGCCCACGAGCCGCACCTCGTGCGGCTCGTCGCCGCGGGGCTGGACGCCCTGGCCTATCCGTACCGCGTGGTCCGGCCGTGCGCGGCGGAAGTGGTCGGCACCCCGCGCGGCGCCGTCTACTGCCTGGGGTCCCGGCTGGTGTCGGAGCTGCCCGAGCTGCCGGGCCCGACCATCGTGCTCCTGTGCGGCGCCCGGCTCGTGGACGAGGCGCTCGCCAAGCTGCAGGCCGCACACTTCAGCACGCTCCAGATCGACGGCATCACGCCCGTGGCGCTGCTGCAGGCGGTGGTCTCAGCGAGCAGCGGGAGCGAGGTCCACCTCGTGGGGCAGCTCGCGGGCATGGAGGGGCTGGACCGGATCCCGCGCTCGCTGATCGGCGCCTTCCTGGAGCACCCGTCCCGCATGACGCGCCTGACCGACCTTCGCCGGGCCCTGGCCCCGCTGTCGCGGGAGGGCGCGCAGGCGCTGGTCCGCTCCGCAGGGTTCGAGCGCGCGGAGCACCTGTTCACGGCGCTCCGCTGCGCGACCTGGGCCCTGCTGCACCGCCACCGCCTGAACCGGAAGGAGGTGGAGCACTACCTGGGCATCTGCGATAGGACCTCGTTCCGGCGGGCCTGCCACAGGGCCGGGGTGCCCACGCTGCGCGGGGATCTCTGCCCGGAGACCTTCAGGGCATAGCTCCCCCGGCCGCTTCCTCGGGTGCGACGAATCGGGGTGGGCAAAAACGCAGCGACTGGCCGGCGGCGCTCCCGTCGGCCAGCCACCGGTGCAAAGCTACTCTACGGGCTTATCCGCCTCCTTGTACGTCCCGCAGCTGAAGGTGCCGCAGCTCGCCAGCGCGCCACCGGATACGTCCTCGAGCGCCTGATCGCCGAGTTCTCCGGCATCGAGGTTGTCGGCGTTCAGGCTGGCCAACTCATCGCTCCCGTGCTGATCGCGTTCGTTCGGGCTCATCGTACCATCCTCCCGTGAGGGGTGAAAGCGCCTCCGGCGAGGTCCGGAGGGGGGCTGCCTGTTCGCCGCCAGGCTGTTCGGCGCGCGAGCGGCAGGGTCGAGCTGCGCTAGAGGTCGCAGACTCGCGACTGCTGCACGACCTCCACGCCGTTGACGTGATCGACGTAGGCCTGGGCCACCGAGTGGCGGAACCGCTCGGCGAAGCCGTCGCAGTAGTTGGTGAAGAACTTTCCCTTCTGCCCTTCCGCCAGCACCGCGCAGCCCCCGCCGCAGTGGAACGCGTAGCGGCACTTCCGGCAGGTGGGGTTGCTGGCGGGCGTGCGGCTGCGCCACATGCGGGTGAGCCCCTGGTTCATCTCCGTCTCCCCGCCCTCCAGCACGCGGCCGATGCGGACCCGCTCGTCGCCCGTGCGCTCCCAGCAGGCGTAGATGTCGCCGAAGGCGTCGAAGATGTACATCCCCGAGTGCGCCGAGCAGAAGCTGCTGTGGAGCTGCGAGATCCCGTGGGCCCGGCTCTCGAAGAGGCCGCGCGCGCGGTCCTGCATCCCGTCGTCCGGGCGGCCGATGACGCGCATGGCCGGGTGGACGGCGCGCAGCTCGTCGATGGCGTTGTCCAGCTCCCAGGTGGTCGGGAAGATGTCGTGGATGCTCGTGTTCTCGCTCCCCGGGGTGATCCGGGCGCTGTAGACGGAGAAACGGCGGTCCCGGTCCCACCCCCTGGCGACGATCTCCTCCGCGAGGCGCGGCATCTCCCCGATGTTCTTGGGGTCCAGGTTGACGCGCACCGACACCACGACCCCCCGCTCCAGGCACAGGTCGATGTTGCGCGCGATCTGCTCGAAGGTCCCGGAGCCGTCGGCCCGGATCCGGCGCTTGTCGTGCTCGTCCGGGGGCCCGTCCAGGGTGATCTGGATGGTGGCGATCCCCTCGGGGCCGAGCAGCTCCCCGTACGTGTCCAGCTCCGTCGCGTTGCTGACTGCCCAGAAGCGCGCGGGACCGAGCCCCAGCGCCCGGTTCATGATGTACTCGATGGTCTGCCGGTTCGCGGCCAGGAGCGGCTCGCCGCCGAAGAAGCCGACGTTGCGGGTGTACTCGCCACCTTCCTCGATCCCGTGGCTGCGCTCGATCCCCGGCATGGCGGCGAAGATCCGGTTCACCATCTCCGGGGAGATGGTGCGCAGCAGGTGGCTGTACTCCGGCCGCGTGCGCATGTGGTCCTGGAAGCAGTAGGAGCAGCGCAGGTTGCAGTTGTAGGTGGGCATGAAGATGTAGCTCACCCTCTCCATGGCCCGGTGGTGCAGCCTCTTGGCGAACCGCGCGAAGTGTCCTTCTTCCTCGCTCGGGGTCATGTAGGTGAGGTACCCCCGCTTCTCCAGCAGCGCGAGCGTCAGGTCCGAGGGCCGCTCGGCGGCGGCGAACCGGCCCGCCGCGGGCTCCGACTCCCACTTCCCGTGCAGCGGCTGGGGCGGCGGGCCCGCCTCCAGCGACAGGAGGTACTCGCCCACGCTCCGGGACACCCTGTCGTACGCCCCGGTGTACCCGTGAACGAGCAGCATCTCCTCGCTCGTGTCCGGCAGCGGGACGTAGATGGTGTAGCTGCTCGTGCGAAGCATGCTCGACCTCCGGCGCAGGATGAAGGGTGAGCGACCCCCGTGCGGGAAACGCACGGAGTCTTTTCGCAAGCTAGGGCGACGGAATTTTACCTCAAGAGACCGTTCGAACGGATCGGGGGACCAAACAAACGCTCCGGGAACAAGCGAAAAGGCCGGCGACCTGGGGAAGGTCGCCGGCCCTGTGTCTCGCGAGAGGCGAGAGGCTGTGCCGCTCAGTAGATGTACACCGGCGTCCCCACGGGCACCTTGCGGTACAGCAGCTCCAGGTCCGCCGTGCGCAGGCGGATGCACCCGTGCGTCACCTCGCTGCCGATGGAGTCCTGGTACGGGGTGCCGTGCAGGTAGTACCCGCCCCCCATGTCCAGCTTGTACTTCCCCAGCTCCCCCGGCATCCGCCGGTTGAGCGTCCCGGTCGGCGGCGCGAACAGGGTGTCGTTGAACACCGCCTCCTCGCCCACCGGCACCGGCTGGAAGCTGCCGTCCGCCAGCAGCCGCCCGATGCGGTTCCCCCGCACCGTCACCCAGCTGCCGTCGCCGAGGGCCATCTTCTGCCCGCTCCCCAGGAACTCCAGCTGGAGTCCCAGCTTGAGCGCCAGCTCCACGTAGTGCCAGTCGGGCGGGATCCAGACGGGGTTGCGCTGCTTGACCGTGATGGTGCGGCGCCCGCGCGGGGTGGAGAAGTTCCACTCCTTGCCCTCGTACTCCATGATCACCGCCTTGCCCACCGCCACCGGGGCGGCGTGCAGCACCGTGCTCCCCTGCTTCAGCCAGAGCGTGCGGTCGGTGAGGGAGACGATCAGCCGCAGCCCGGGGGCGCGCTCCGCCTCGGCCAGGATCCGCGCGCCCAGGGCGTCGGTGGGCGCGGACGGCGCGGCGCGGGCGGTGTCCACGCCCGCCGCCCCGTCCGGCCCGGGGGCCACCGCCACGACGGCGCCGGCCGCCGCCTGCGCGCGCGCCGCGGAGGGCGCCGCGAATGCGAGCGGGACCAGGAGGAGCAGCCGGAGCTGCGCGGGCGCGGCGATGCGACGAAAAATCACGGTACGGCTTCGGTCGGTTCTCGGTTCGGTGTG
>JBFMFL010000024.1:0-40106 GCA_040752145.1 Gemmatimonadota bacterium | reverse complement strand
TCCACTCGGCCCAGTACGCCGAGGGGAGCTCCAGGCTGGTGATCCCCTCGCGCTCGATGGCCGCCCGCAGCGCCCCGGGCGCGAACAGCTCCTCCCGCGAGAGCACCACGGCCGCGCCCGTGCTCCATGCGGTGAAGATCTCCTCCACCGAGACGTCGAAGCTCAGTGAGGCGAAGTTGAGCAGCCGGTCCTCGGGGCGCAGCCCGAGGCGGGCCGCCATGTCGGTGGCCAGGTTGACGACGGCGCGGTGCGGCACGGCCACGCCCTTGGGCAGGCCCGTGGAGCCCGAGGTGTAGATGACGTACGCCAGGTTCTCCGGCGCGACGCCGCTCTCCGGCGCCCCGGCGGGCTCGGCGGCCAGCTCGGCGGCGAGGGCGTCCAGCGCCAGGACCGGGACGCCGTGCCCGGCGAAGCGCTCCGCCAGGCGGGCCTGCGTCAGCAGCAGGGCGGCGCCGGAGTCGTCCAGCACGTAGGCCACGCGCCCGGCCGGGAAGCCCGGGTCCACGGGGACGTAGGCGCCGCCGGCCTTGAGCACGCCCAGGACGGCCAGCGCCATCTCGGGCCCCTTCTCCAGGCTGATGGCGACGCGCGTCTCGGGGCCGACGCCGCGGCGGCGCAGCAGGTGCGCCAGGCGGTCGGCGCCGGCGTCCAGCTCCGCGTAGGCGAGAGGGCGGCCCTCGAACACGAGCGCGGGGGCGCCGGGCGTGCGCCGGGCCTGCCCGGCGACCAGCTCGTGCAGGCACAGCTCGCGCGGGAAGTCCTGCGCGGTGGCGTTCCAGGCGTGGAGCACCTGGTCGCGCTCGGCCCCGCGCAGCAGCGACAGCTCCGAGAGGCGCCGCCCGGGGTCGGCGGCCATCGCCTCCAGCAGCGCCTCCAGGTGCCCGGCCAGGCGCCGGATCGTCGCCGCCTCGAAGAGCGCCTCGCGGTAGAGGATTCCGCCGCCCAGCGCCTCCCCCCCGTCGGCGAACGCCAGGTCCAGGTCGAACTGCGCCGCGCCCGCCCCCCCGCCGAACGGCTCCAGCCGCAGCTCGCCCAGGCGCAGCCGCTCCCCGGCCGCGTCCGCCGGGGTCAGCGCGAACGCCGTCTGGAACACCGGGGCGTGGCTGAGGCTGCGCTCCACCTCCAGCTCGTCCACCAGCCGCTCGAAGGGGAGCTCCTGGTGGTCGTACGCGCCCAGCGCCGCCTCCCTCGCCCGCCCCACCAGCTCCGTCCAGCTCGGGTCGCCCGAGAGGTCGGCGCGCAGGGCGAGCATGTTGACGAAGAAGCCGATCAGCTCCTCCGTCTCCCGCCGCGTCCGCCCCGCGACGGGCGAGCCCACCACCACGTCGTCCTGCCCCGCCCAGCGCCCCAGCAGCGCCTGCCAGCCGGCCAGCACCGTCATGAACAGCGTCGCCCCCTGGCGCCGAGAGAGCGCCCGCAGCCCCGCCGCGGTCGCGGCCGGGACGGTGAAGGCGTGGCCCTCCGCGCGCGGGCTCTGCACCGGGGCGCGCGGGCGGTCCGTGGGGATCTCCAGCAGCGGCGGGGCCCCGGCCAGGCGCTCGCGCCAGTAGCCGACCTGCTCCTCCAGGACCGCCCCGCTCAGCCACCGCCGCTGCCAGGCGGCGAAGTCGGCGTACTGCACCGGCAGCTCCGGCAGGCGCGGCTCCTCGCCGCGCTCGAAGGCGCCGTACAGCGCGGAGACCTCGCGGACGAGCACGCCCGTGCTCCAGCCGTCGCTGACGATGTGGTGCAGCGTGAAGCACAGCACGTGGTCGTCGTCGGCCAGGCGCAGCAGCGTGCAGCGCAGCAGCGGCCCCGCCTCCAGGTCGAAGGGGCGCAGCGCCTCCTCCCCCGCCAGCCGCTCCGCCTCGGCCTCGCGCTCCGCCTCCGGCCGGCCGCGCAGCTCCACCTCCACGAGCGCCACGGGCGCGGGCGGGTGGACGACCTGCACGGGCGCGCCGTCCCCCTCGGCGAACGTGGTGCGCAGCGTCTCGTGCCGCGCCACCAGCGCGTCCAGGCTCGCCCGCAGCGCCGCCATGTCCAGCGCCCCGCGCAGGCGCAGCGCGTAGGCCAGGTTGTAGGCCGCGCTCCCCGGCTCCAGCCGGTCCACCAGCCAGAGCCGCTGCTGCGCGAACGACAGCGGCAGCGGCGCCCCGCGCTCCACCCGCCGCATCGGCGGGGCCGCGGCCGCCCCGGCGCCCCGGAGCGCCTCCACGCGCTCCGCCAGCGCCTCCACCGTGGGCGCCTCGAAGAGCGCCCGCAGCGGCACCTCCACGCCCAGCGCCTCCCGCACGCGCGACACCACCCGCGTGGCCAGCAGCGAGTGCCCGCCCAGCGCGAAGAAGTCGTCCGTCGCGCCCACCGCGTCCACGCCCAGCGTCTCCGCCCAGATCCCCGCCAGCACCTCCTCCGTGGCCGTGCGCGGCGCCACCGTCTCGGCGCCCTCCGCCCGCTCCGGCGCGGGCAGCGCCAGCCGGTCCGTCTTGCCGCTGGGGGTCAGGGGAAGCGTCTCCAGCGCCACGAACGCCGCCGGCACCATGTACTCGGGGAGCCGGTCGCGCAGCCACCCCCGCAGCTCCTCCGCCGAGGGTGCCGCCGCGCCCCCGGCGGGCACCACGTACCCGGCCAGCCAGCGCCCGCCCCGGCCGTCCTCCCGCGCCGCCACCACCGCCTCGCGCACCGCCGGGTGCGCGCGCAGGGCGGCCTCCACCTCGCCCGGCTCCACGCGGAAGCCGCGCACCTTGACCTGGAAGTCGGCGCGCCCCATGAACTCCAGCGCGCCGTCCGGGAGCCGCCGCCCCAGGTCCCCCGTGCGGTAGCTGCGGATGCCGCCCCCCTCGTCCGCGAAGGCGGCGGCGGTCTGCTCCGGCTTGCGCCAGTAGCCCGGCGCCACGTGCGCGCTGCGGATGACGATCTCGCCCACGCCGTAGACCGCCACCTGCTCGCCCAGCGCGCTGCGCAGCACCACCTCGGTGTCCTCCACCGGGTGCCCCACCGGCACGGTGCCGCGCGGCAGGGGCGTGTCGTGGCGGACGAAGTTCTGGAGTGTGACCGTGGACTCGGTGGGCCCCAGCCCGTTGACCAGCACGGCGCCCGGGCCGAAGTGCGCGCGGAACGCCTCCACGTCGCGGCTCTGCGTCTCCTCGCCGCCCAGCACCACCAGGCGCACGTCCGGGAAGCGCTCCCCCTCCGGCAGCTCGCCCACCAGGTGGCGGAAGACGGTGGGGGTGGAGTGGTACAGCGTGATCCCCTCGCGCCGCATCCACTCGGCGACGCCGGCCGCGGCCTCCTCCCGCCAGTCGAAGGGCAGGAGCGCGGCGCCGTTGAGCAGCGCGCCGTAGATGGCCATGACCGCCGCGTCGAAGGTGTACGACGAGAACAGCGTCAGCCGGTCGTCGTGCCCGATGCGGAGGTTGTTGGTGTACACCCGGATGAAGTGCAGCACGTTCCTGTGCGTCTGCACCACCCCCTTGGGCTGCCCGGTCGATCCCGAGGTGTAGAGGATGTAGGCCGGCTCGTCGGGCGAGACCGGCGCCGCCGCGGGGGCCGGGCGGTCCAGCCCCGCCGCGGCGTCCTCCACGTCCACCAGCGGGATGCGCCCGCCCGCCAGCTCGCGCGCCAGCGCCAGGTTGGCCCGGTTGGTCACCAGCGCGGCGGCCCCGGAGTCCTCCAGCACGTAGGCGCTGCGCTCCCGGGGGTAGAGCGGGTCCACGGGCACGTAGGTCTTGCCGGCCCGGAGCACGCCCAGGACGCCCACGATCATGGCGGCGTCGTGCTCCAGGAGCAGCGCCACCCGCTCCGGCCCGGCCGGCCGCGCGCGCAGGATCGCCCGCGCCACGCCCTCCGCCGCCCGGTCCAGCTCGGCGTAGGTGAGCCGCGCGGTCCGGGTGCGCACCGCGAGCCGGCCGGGGTGGAGCCGCACCTGGGCCGCGAAGCGCGCGGGGATCGTCTGCTCCACGTCGCCGCGCGCGAACTCCGCGAACGGCCGGTCCGTGCCGATCCCGCGGGCGGTGACGGCGAGGCGGGCGCGCTCCTCCGGGGTGAGCAGCGGGACGCGGGAGACGCGCAGCTCCGGGTCGGCGGCGACCGCGCCGAGCAGCGTCGCCAGCTGGCGCAGCGCCTCCTCCATCCGCGCGTCCTCGAACAGCTCCGCGGCGTACACCAGGACCAGGCGGATCTCGCCGCGCTCCTCGCGGGCGTACAGCGTCAGGTCGTACTTGGCCAGCGCCGCCCGCTCGCTCAGGCTCTCGCCCTCGGCGTCCGGGAGCCCCGCCGCGGCCTCTTCGCCGTCCAGGTTCAGCAGGTTGAGCATCACCTGGAACACCGGCGTGTGGCTCAGGCTGCGCACGGGCTGCAGCTCCTCCAGGATCCGCTCGAAGGGGAGGTCCTGGTGGGCGTACGCGCCCAGCGTGCCCTCGCGGACGCGCCCCAGCAGCTCCCGGAAGGTGGGATCGCCCGACAGGTCGGTGCGCAGCGCCAGGGTGTTCAGGAAGAAGCCGATCAGCCCCTCGGTCTCGCGGCGGGTGCGGTTGGCGATGGGGGTGCCCACGACCACGTCCGCCTGCCCGGACCAGCGGCCCAGCAGCACGGCGAAGCCGGCCAGCAGCGTCATGAAGAGGGTCGCGCCCTCCTGCCGCCCCAGGGCGCGGAGCCGGTCCGCCGCGCCGGCGTCGATCCGCAGCGTGCGCACCCCGCCGCGGTGGCCGAGCACCGCGGGGCGCGGCCGGTCCGTGGGGAGCTCCAGGAGCGCGGGCGCGCCCCCCAGCCGCTCCCTCCACCAGGCGAGCTGCCGCTCCAGCGTCTCGCCGCTGAGCCACCGGCGCTGCCACAGGGCGTAGTCGGCGTACTGCACCGGCAGCTCCGGCAGCGGCGACGGCTCGCCGCGGCTGAAGGCGCCGTAGAGCGCCGACACCTCGCGCACCAGCACGCCCATGCTCCAGGCGTCGGAGACGACGTGGTGCAGGGTGAGCAGGAGGACGTGGTCCTCCTCGCCCAGGCGCAGCAGGGTGCTCCGCAGCAGCGGGCCCCGCGCCAGGTCGAACGGGATCAGCGCCTCCTCCGCGGCCAACCGCGCCGCCCGGCCCTCGCGCTCCGCCTCCGGCACGCCGCCCAGGTCCAGCACGGGCAGCGGCACCGGCGCCGGGTCGAGGACGACCTGCACCGGCTCGCCGCCCCGCTCGGCGAAGACGGTGCGCAGCGCCTCGTGCCGCCGCACCAGCTCGTCCAGGGCGGCCCGCAGCGCGGCCGTGTCCAGCGCCCCCGGCAGGCGCACCGCCTCGGGGATGTGGTAGGCGGCGCTGCCCGGCTCCAGGCGGTCCACCAGCCACAGCCGCTGCTGCGCGTACGACAGCGGCAGCGGCCCCGTCCGCGGGACCCGCTCGATCGGCGGGGCCACGGCCGCCCCGCCGCCCCGGAGCGCCTCGATGCGCCCGGCCAGCGCGGCGACCGTGGGCGCCTCGAAGAGCGCCCGCAGCGGCACCTCCACCCCGAACGCGTCGCGGGCGCGCGAGATCACCTGCGTCGCCAGCAGCGAGTGGCCCCCCAGCTCGAAGAAGCCCTCCTCCACCCCCACCCGCTCGGTCTTCAGCACCTCCGCCCAGATCCCCGCCAGCACCTCCTCGGCCGGCGTGCGCGGGGCCACGAACGAGGCCGCCTCCTCGCGCTCCGGGACCGGGAGCGCGCCCCGGTCCACCTTGCCGTTGGGGGTCAGGGGGAACGCGTCCACGGCCACGAAGGCCGAGGGGACCATGTAGTCCGCCAGGCGCTCGCGCAGGTGGTCGCGCAGCTCCGCCGCCGACGGTCCCGCGCCGTCGCCCCCCTCCTCCGGCACCAGGTACGCGACCAGGCGCTTCTCGCCCGGCCGGTCCTCGCGCACCAGCACCAGCGCCTCCCGCACCGCCGGGTGCTCCAGCAGCTGGGCAGCCACCTCGGCCGGCTCGATGCGGAAGCCGCGGATCTTGACCTGGTGGTCGGCGCGGCCCAGGAACTCCAGGTTGCCGTCGGCCAGCCAGCGCGCCCGGTCGCCCGTGCGGTACAGCCGCGCGCCCTGGGCGCGGGAGAACGGGTCGGGGACGAACTTCTCGGCCGTCAGCCCCGGCTGGCCCAGGTAGCCGCGCGCCAGCCCCGCGCCGCCGATGAACAGCTCGCCCGGGACCCCCGGCGCGGCCGGCTGCATGCGCCGGTCCAGCACGTACACGCGCATGTTGGCGAAGGGCCGCCCGATCGGCACCATGGCGTCGCCCGAGAGCTGCCCGCGCCCGCTCTCGTACCAGGTGCTGTCGATGGTCGCCTCGGCCACGCCGTACGAGTTGACGCAGCGCGTGTCCGGGGCGCACAGGGCGCGGATCTCCTCGTGCTCGCGCACGTACCACGCGTCCGAACCCGCGACCAGCAGGCGCATGAAGTCCAGCCGCTGTCCCGTCTCCCGCAGGTGCTGGGAGAGCGAGCGCAGCACCGCCGGGACGAACTCGGCCGTGTCCACGCCGTGCCGGCGCATGAGCGCGTACAGCGCCTGCGGGTCCAGCAGCGTGTCCATGGGCACCGGCACCAGCTTGCCGCCCGAGCACAGCGCGCGCACCAGGTCGCCGCCGAACACGTCGAAGGAGAAGCTCGCCATCTGCAGGTGCGACGTGGGGCCGGGGCGCAGCCGGTACGCCTCCTCCCACGCCCGGTAGGCGTTGGCCCAGGCGCGGTGCTCCACCTGCACCCCCTTGGGGCGTCCCGTGGTGCCCGAGGTGTAGACCACGTACGCCAGGTTGGCCTCGGCCACGCCGGTCTCCGGGGCCCCGGCGCTCTCGGCGTCGATGGCGTCGCGGTCCGCGTCCAGCCGGACCACCGCCGCGCCCGCGCCCGCGTCCGCGAGCCGCTCCGCCAGCTGCGCGTGCGTGACGAGCACGCGCGCGCCCGCGTCCGCCACCATGTAGGCCAGGCGGTCCTGCGGGTACGACGGGTCCAGCGGCACGTACGCGCCCCCCGCCTTGAGCACCCCCAGCACCGCGCGGATCATCTCCGGGCCGCGCTCCAGGCACACGCCCACCCGCGTCTCCGGCCCCACGCCCAGGCGGCGCAGGTGGTTGGCCAGCCGGTTGGCGCGCGCGTCCAGCTCCGCGTAGGTCAGCGTCTCGTCGCCGAAGGCCACCGCCGGCGCGCCGGGGGTCCGCGCCGCCTGCGCCGCGAACAGCTCGTGGAGCGTGCTCCCGCGCGGGAAGTCGCGGTCCGTGGCGTTCCACTCCTCCAGCACCTGCGTGCGCTCGGCCCCGCGCAGCAGCGACACCTCCGAGAGGCGCAGCCCCGGGTCGGCGGCCATGGACTCCAGCACCACCTCCAGGTGGGCGGCCATGCGCGCGACGGTTTCCGCGTCGAAGAGCGCCGCGAGGTAGACGAGCGCGCCCGTCAGCGGGCCCGCGCCGTCGACGACGTTCAGCTCCAGGTCGAACTTGGCGGCGTTCCCGCCCTCGCCGAACGGCTCCAGCTCCACCTCGCCCAGCCGCAGCCGCTCGCCGTCGCCGGGGCGCGCCAGCTCGAACGCCACCTGGAAGAGCGGGTTGTGCAGCAGGCTGCGCTGCACGCCCAGCTCGTCCACCAGCCGCTCGAAGGGGAGGTCCTGGTGGTCGAACGCGCCCAGCGACGTCTCCCGCACGCGCCCCAGCAGCTCCGTCCAGGTGGGGTCGCCCGACAGGTCGGCCCGCAGCGCGAGGGTGTTGACGAAGAAGCCGATCAGCCCCTCCGTCTCCGTGCGCGTCCGCCCCGCGACCGAGGTCCCCACCACCACGTCCTCCTGCGCCGCGTAGCGCCCCAGCAGCGCCTGCCAGCCGGCAAGGAGCGTCATGAACAGCGTCGCCCCGTGGCTCTGCGACAGCTCCCGCAGCGCCTGCGACAGCCCCGGCGGGAGGTGGAGCGCGTGGCTCGCCGCCCGCGCGCTCTGCCCCGCCGCGCGCGGGCGGTCGAGCGGGATCTCCAGCAGCGGCGGAGCCCCGCCCAGCCGCTCCTTCCACCAGCCCACCTGCTCCTCCAGCAGCGCGCCGGAGAGCCGCTCGCGCTGCCAGACGGCGAAGTCGGCGTACTGGATGGGGAGCTCCGGCAGCCGCGGCTCCCGGCCGGCGGCGTGGGCGGCGTAGAGCGCGGAGACCTCGCGGGTCAGCACGCCCACGCTCCAGCCGTCGCTGACGGCGTGGTGGAGCGTGAAGAACAGCGCGTGGTCGCCCCCGTCCAGGCGCAGCAGCACGGTCCGCAGGAGCGCCCCGCCGTCCAGGTCGAAGGGCCGCGTGGCCTCCGCGAGGGCCAGGCGCCGCGCCTCGCGCTCGCGCGCGGCGGCGGGGAGGGCGCCGAGGTCCACCGTGGGGAGCGGGACGGGGCCGGCCGGGCGGACCACCTGCAGGGGGACGCCCCCCCGCTCGGTGAAGACGGTGCGCAGCACCTCGTGGCGCGAGACGAGCCCTCGCAGGGCGCGCTGCAGCGCGCCCGCGTCCAGGGCTCCGCGCAGCCGCAGCGCGGCGGGCACGTTGTAGGCGAAGCTCTCCGGGTCCAGCTTCTGGACGACCCAGAGCCGCTGCTGCGCGAAGGAGAGCGGCAGCCCCGCGCCCTCCCCGCGCGGCACCCGCGCGATCGTGGCCGCGGCGGCGCCGTCCTCCGGCGCGGGGGCGGAACCGCCGGCGGGCCCCCGCAGCTCGTCCACGCGCGCGGCCAGCTCGGCCACGGTGGAAGCCCCGAAGAACTCCATCAGCGGCACTTCCACCTCGAACGCCTGCCACACCCGCGAGACCACCTGCGCCGCCAGCAGCGAGTGTCCCCCCAGCTCGAAGAAGTCCTCCTCCGCCCCCACCCGCTCCAGCCCCAGCACCTCCGCCCAGATCCCCGACAGCACCTCCTCCGTCCGCGTCCGCGGCCCCACGTACCCCTCGCCCGCGCCGTCCACCTGCTCCGGCGCCGGCAGCGCCCGCCGATCCACCTTGCCGTTGGCGTTCAGCGGCAGCCGCTCCAGCGCCACCAGCGCCCCCGGCACCATGTACTCGGGCAGCCGCTCCAGGAGGCGCCCTCGCAGCTCCTCCGCCGCGACCTCCCGCCCCTCCTCCGGGACCACGTACCCCACCAGGCGCCGGTTCCCCGGTACGTCCTCCCGCACCACCACCACCGCTTCCCGCACCCCCGCCGCCTCCGCGAGCGCCGCCTCCACCTCCCCCAGCTCGATGCGGAAGCCCCGCACCTTGACCTGCTGGTCCACCCGCCCCAGGAACTCCAGCTCCCCGGCGGCCAGCCACCGCACCCGGTCTCCCGTCCGGTACAGCCGCGCACCCGCCTCCGTCGCGAAGGCGTCCGGGACGAAGCGCTCCGCCGTCTGCTCCGCCAGGCCCAGGTAGCCGCGCGCCACCCCCGGCCCGGCCACGTGCAGCTCCCCGGGAACCCCCACCGGCTGCGGGTGCCCGGCTCCGTCCAGCACGTACACCCGCACGTTGGGCAGCGGCCGCCCGATCACGACCGGGCCCGTCCCCACCCCCTCCGGGACCTCGTAGCTCGTGGCCAGCACCGTCGCTTCCGTGGGGCCGTAGACCACGCCCAGCCGCGCCCGCGGGAAGGCTTCCCGCATCTCCGCCCACAGGTCCGGCGTGACCGGCTCGCCCCCGGAGACCACCCACCGCACCCCCGCCAGCGCGCCCGGCTCCGCCTCGCGCGCCGCCGCCACGATCTGCCGCATCAGCGAGGGCACCGCGTTCATCAGCCCCGCGCCCCGCAGCTCCTCCACGATCCGCGCCGGGTCGCGCACGTGCTCCAGCGGCAGCAGCCGCACCGTCGCCCCCGCCGAGAGCGGAAGGAGCGCCTCGAAGACCCAGATGTCGAAGGCGAAGCTGACCATGGCCAGCGACACCTCCCCCGCGCGCGGCTCGAACACCTGCCGCATGGTGGCGACGAAGTGCCCCAGGCTGCCGTGCTCCACGACCACCCCCTTGGGCGTCCCCGTGGACCCGGAGGTGTAGAGCACGTAGGCCGTGCCGCGCGGGTCCAACTCCGGGGCCGGCGCGCCCTCCGCGGCCGCAGCGATCGCCGCCGCGTCGCGGTCCAGGCAGACGGTCTCCCCCGCGAAGGCGGGCAGCCCCTCCAGGAGCGCGGCGCGCGTGACGACGACCGGGGCGGCCGAGTCGGCCAGCATGAAGGCCACGCGCTCGGCCGGGTAGGCGGGGTCCAGCGGGACGTAGGCGCCCCCGGCCCTGAGCACGCCGAGCACGGCGACGAGCAGCTCGGCGCCGCGCTCCAGGCAGATGCCCACGCGGGTCTCGGGGCCCACGCCCAGCCCCTGGAGGTGGTGGGCGAGCCGGCCGGACCGCGCCTCCAGCTCGGCGTAGGTGAGGGCCGCGCCGGCGAAGGAGGCGGCGGGGAGGTGGGGCGTGCGCGCGGCCTGCTCGGCGAAGAGCCGCGGGAAGGTGGCGCGCGGATGGGCGGCCGCGGTGGCGTTCCACTGCTCCAGCAGCTGGGCGCGCTCGCCGGGGCGCAGCAGCGGCACCTCGGAGAGGCGGCGCGCGGGATCGGCGCCCATGGCCTCCATGAGCACCTCCAGGTGCCCCGCCATGCGCGCGATCGTCTCCGGGTCGAAGAGCGCCCGCCGGTACGTGATCACCCCCTGGACGAGGTCGCCGTCCTCCTCCATCGCGAGCACCAGCTCGCTCGGGTTGTTCGCCGACCCCTCTCCGAACATCTCCAGCCGCACCGGCCCCAGCGACAGCGCGACGCGGCCCATCGCGCGATCCAGGCGGAAGTTCACCTGGATCAGCGGCGCGTGGGTGGGGCTGCGCTCCACGCCCAGCTCCTCCACCAGCTTCTCGAAGGGGACGTCCTGGTGCGCGTACGCGCCCATCGCCCCCTCCCGCACCCGCCCCAGCAGCTCGGTCCAGGTGGGGTCGCCGGCCAGCTCCAGCCGCAGGACCAGCGGGTTGACGAAGGGGCCGATCAGCCCCTCCAGCTCCACGCGCGAGCGCCCCGCCGTGGGAGTGCCCACCACCACGTCGTCCTGCCCCGAGTACCGCGCCAGGAGCGCCTGCCACCCGGTGAGCAGCGTCATGAACAGCGTGGTCCCTTCGCGCTGCATCAGCGCCCGCAGCCCCCGCACCGTCGCCGCCGGGAGGCTCACGCGGTGGGTGGAGACGCGCGCGCTCTGCCCCGCCGCGCGCGGGCGGTCGACCGGCACGTCCAGCAGCGGCGGCGCGCCCGCCAGGCGCTCCCTCCAGTACGCCAGCTGCGCCTCCAGCGTGGCGCCGGAAAGGTGCTCGCGCTGCCATAGGGCGAAATCGGCGTACTGCACCGGCAGCGCGGGGAGCCGCGGCTCCTCGCCGCGGCTGAAGGCCTCGTAGAGCGCCGAGATCTCGCGCACCAGCACGTCCATGCTCCACCCGTCGCTGACGATGTGGTGCACGGTGCAGCAGAGCACGTGGTCCTCGTCGTCCAGCCGCAGCAGCACGCTGCGCAGCAGGGGCCCGCGCTCCAGGTCGAAGGGGTGCAGCGCCTCCAGGCGGGCCACCCGCTCGGCCTGCCGCTCCCGCTCCGCCGCGCAGAGCCCCCGCAGGTCCACCCGCTTGAGCGCCGCGGCGCCGCCGGGCTCCACCACCTGCACGGGCGTGCCGTCCCGCTCGTGGAAGGTCGTGCGCAGCGCCTCGTGGCGGCGCACCAGCGCGTCCAGGCTCCGCTTCAGCGCCAGGGCGTCCAGCGGGCCGCGGAGCCGCAGCGCGCTCGCGATGTTGTACATGGGGCTGTCCGGCTCCAGCCGGTCCACGAGCCACAGCCGCTGCTGCGCGAAGGAAAGCGGCACCGGGCCCTGGAGCGTCCGGCGGGGGATCTGCTCCCGCTCGTCCGGACCCTTCCGCCTGCGCAGCAGGCCCTGCACGAGCATCCGCCTCTTGTCGGCCGACAGCTGATCGACGCGCTCCGCGAGCTCTTTTGTCTGGTCCTGGCTCATAAGTCCCGATATAGCGATGTGGCCGCGGCGGCGGCGAAACCCGTCAGGCGGTGTCGGGGAGGTCGCGGCGGCACGCGGGGTGCGCGCCGGGAGATCCATCCTGGGCGTACACGACCGGCCGGTCCCCCGCCCCGTCGGGGACCGGCACGGCGTACCGGCGGACGCTCACGCCGGCCCGTCGGCGTGCGGGAGGAGCTTGTCCACGTTCTTCCAGCCCGAGTCGCCGGAGATGAAGACCACCTCGCCCTCCACCCCCAGCTCGCGCGCGGCATGCTGGGCTGCGTGGAACACCCCGCCCGTCTGCAGCCCGCAGAAGACCCCCTGGTCGCGGAGCTCCAGCGTGCGGCGCACCGCGTCCCCCTCGTGGATCCGCACCGTCAGGTCGAAGATCCCGTCCTCCCTCCCCTTGCGGATGAACGGCGTCACGTAGTCGCCGTCGGCGAAGCTCCCGGTCCCCGGGATCCTGGTTCCCGGCGCGGACTCCACCGCCACGACCTTCACGCCGGGACGCTTCTCCTTGAGGTACTTCCCCGTCCCGTACAGCGTGCCCCCGGAGCCCAGCGATCCCACCACCATGCCGACCTCGGGGAAGTCGGCCAGGATCTCGGGGCCGGTCCCCTCGTAGTGCGCGCGGGGGTTGGCCCAGTTGTGCAGCTGGTCGAAGAAGTGGTAGCACTCCGCTCCCTCGCGCTCCACCAGCTCGCGGCACCAGCGGTTCCCGTCGATGGTGAAGTCGCCGACCTGGTGGATGGCGGCGCGGTAGAAGCGCAGGAAGCTGCGCTTGTCCTCGGTGAGCTTGGAGCTGACCACGACCCGGGTGGGGTAGCCCATCACCCTTCCGAAGTAGGCGAGCGCGCAGGCCATGTTGCCGCTGGAGGCGTCGAGCAGCGTCATCCCCGGCCGCAGGGTGCCGGCGGCGACGGCCTCCTGGATCATGCGGAGGCCGCCGCGGTCCTTGACGCTCCCGGTGGGATTGCATCCCTCCAGCTTCACGTACATCCGGGCGCCCGGCGCATCCGGCGAGCGCACCCGCAGGTGGGGCGTTCGTCCGACCGCCTGCTGCACGGTCTCGGTGATCATCGCGGTGCGGACACGAAGGAGAAGGTGTCTGCTCGGGTGCTGGCAAACCCCCGCACCGCCACGCCGGGCGCGGCGGTGCAGAGCCGGGAACGCATTAGGATGATTCGGCTAATGCGAGTATAATATGGGACTCCATATGAAGCAAATCAGGCGGCCGCTGCCCGTTGGAGGGCGCGGCGGCAGACCCGGCTCAGCGCTCGAGCCGGTACCCGACCTTCCAGACGGTGAGGAGGTGGCGGGGGGTGGCGGGGTCGTTCTCGATCTTCCGCCGCAGCTCGGCGACGTGCATGTCCACGGTCCGCGTCATCACCGCGGACCGGTGCCCCCAGACCTCCTTGAGCAGCTCCAGCCGCGACGCCACGGCGCCGCCGCGCCGGAGCAGGGCGCACAGGAGGTCGTACTCCTTGGGGGTCAGGGAGACGGGCTTTCCGCCCCGCAGCACGGCGTGGGTGGCGAGGTTCACCTCCACGTCGCCGAAGCGCTCGACGGCGGCCGTCCCGCCCGGGGAGCCGGCGCGGGCGCCCGAGCGGCGGAGCAGCGCGGCCACCCGGGCGAGCAGCTCCAGGATCCCGAACGGCTTGGTGACGTAGTCGTCCGCGCCGAGCCGGAAGCCGAGCACCTTGTCCGCCTCCTCGCCGCGGGCGGTCAGGATGAGAACCGGCATCTCCCTGCCCTCCTCGCGCAGCGCCTTCAGCACGCGGTTCCCGTCCATCCCCGGCAGCATCAGGTCCAGGATCACCAGGTCGGGCTCCCAGCTGCGCGCCTGCTCCAGCCCCTCCGGCCCGGTCCCGGCCACGGCCACCTCGTGCCCCTCCAGCTCCAGGCTGGTGGACAGCCCGAACGCGAGGTTGGCGTTGTCCTCCACCACCAGGATCCTGCTCACGCGGCGCCTCCCGCGGCCGGCTCCAGCCGGGAGGGAGCGGCGGCCTCCCCCACGCCCGCCGGGAGCGCCGGGAGGGAGATCACGAACCGCGCCCCCCCGCCGGGAGCGTCCTCCACGGACGCCGCCCCGCCGTGCGCCGCGGCCACGTCCTGGACCACGGCGAGGCCGATCCCGCTCCCCCCGCTCGCGGTCTCCGCCTCCCTCGACAGGCGGTGGTAGGGCCGCCAGACCCGCTCGCGGTCCGCGGCGGGGATGCCGGGCCCCTCGTCGTCCACCCGGATCCGGACCTCCGCGCCGAGGCGCTCCACGGCCACCTCCACGCGCTGCCCGGCGGGGCCGTACTTCACCGCGTTGTCGAGCAGGTTGAGGACCGCCTGGCGGAGGGCGTCCGCGTCCACCGCCGCGTACACGCCCGGCGGCCCGGCGACCCGGAGCGTGGCGCCCCGCGCGGACGCGAGCGGCGCGAAGGACTCCACCGTTTCCCGCACCACCCGGGCGACGTCGGCGGGCGCGGGCGACACCGGGGCGGCCGCCCGCTCCGAGCGGGCGAAGCGGAGGACGTTCTCCACCAGGTAGCTCAGCCGCCGCGCCTCGTCGCCGATGATGTGGATGGAGCGGGCCCGCTGCGGCTCCGGCAGCCGCCCGGACAGGAGCAGGTCGGCGAAGAGGCGGATCTGGGCCAGCGGGGTGCGGAGCTCGTGCGAGACCCCGGAGACGAAGTCGCTGCGCATGCGCGAGAGCTCCTGCTGCCGGCGCATCTGCACCAGCGCGGTCACCCCCAGCACCAGGGTGAGGAGCAGCACGCCGGCGAGGAGCGGGAGGCGGGAGCGCGGCAGCCCCCCGATGACCAGGCGGTCCGCGATCTCGGGCCGGACCCCCACGCGCAGCACCAGGCGCCCGAAGTCCCCTCCCACGGTGTCCACCGCCAGGGTCCGGGGGTCCAGGGCTCCCCGGGAGCGGAAGATCGGCTCGCCGGAGGGCGAGGAAGCGGCGACCGCGAGCACCGCCTCGTTGGGCGCGCCGTCCGTGAGCGTGGGGGGAAGGAGCGGATCGCCCGCGAGGATCCCCGTGAGGGTCGTGCGGGTGAACTCCGGCAGGTCCAGCACGTACCCGTAGACGGCGGAGGGCGTCCCCTCCTCCGTGGTGGCGACCGCGTACAGCAGCGACTTGGACGGCCGCCCCGGGACGGGCACCGAGGTGATCCCGTCCCCCTCTTCGCTGACCTGGCGGGTCGCCCGCTGCTCCCCGTGGCGGATCGTCACCTCCCGCGCGGCCGGCGGGGGCGGGCGCCGCTTCGCCGCCTGCTCCCGGATCCACGCCCGGTCCGCGGCGGAGAGCCTGGAGCCGGAGACCGCGATGCGCCCGTCGGCCAGGTTCAGGTAGAAGTAGTCGTGGATCGCGCCGGAGCAGCCGCACCACTCCAGCGCCGGCTCGGTCCAGCGCACGAAGTCGGAGACGGCCGACTCCGGGTCCCGGTCGGCGGGCGTGAGAGTGGACGGCAGCCCGCGGGCGAGGGTCGCGGAGAGCGTCTGCTTCGCCGACTCCACGATCCGGCGGCCGAGCTCCCAGCTCGCGAACGCCCCGTAGTCCCGCAGCGTGCCCTCGCTGGCCGCCCGGTGCGAGCGCGCGGCGTCCTGCGCCTGGTAGGCGAGCACGCCGGAAAGGGCGAAGGTGAGCACCAGCACCACCAGCGGCAGGGAGCGGGAGAACCCGGGGTCGGTCCGGTGCCTCCCGCGGGAGGGGCGCAGCCTGTTTCGCATCCTGTTCACCAGCGGATCCGGGGCCTTGGGGCCGCGCGGCCGGCGGCCCCGATCATACCAGGCACGGGTACGGGAGACGTCCCATACCCGTGAGGGTCGCCGGGGGTGCCGCCGCCGCCGCCCGCGCTACGGCCGGCGCCCGTCGGCCGGCGGCGCGTCCAGGTAGCGGATCCGGGCGTTCAGGATGCCCAGGATCCGGTGCGGCGCTTCGCGCTCCACGCGGATCATCACCCCCCGGACGTCCTGGCCCTTGCGCATGTAGACCGTCAGGGTGTCGCCGCGCTCCACCTCGTCGTACATCTCCAGCGTGTACCCGGCGAACTGCTCGGCCACCTGGGTGGCCGGGACCATCCCCTCGCCCGTGCCGTAGTCCGGCGCGGCGTGCTGCGCCAGGTACGCCTCGGCCGCGGCGAAGTCGCCGCGGAACAGGGTCTCCAGGAACTCGCCCGCGCGGCGCACGCGCGGGTCCTCCGTCGGCAGGGACCGGAGCTTCGGCCCCGCGGAGACCACGGACCGCCCGGCCGGCCGCTGCGCGGACAGGGCGTCGGAGCCGGCCGCCAGCAGGGAGAGAGCGAGCAGCACTTGGACGAAACGGTTCATCGGGACCTCTCTGGTTTGCGGTCGTGTGGCGCGGGCGCCCCGCGCGGGCCGGCCCTCAATCTCGCGGCACCGGCCGCGGTGCGTGTCATGCCCGCGTATGCAGGCGGCCGGGGTTCTGTAAACGTTCTGTCAGGACGCGCCTCCCGCCGGCGGACGGCGCTCAGGTGCCCTGCACCCTGACGGCGCTGGCGGCCACGGCGTTCCGGATCCCTTCCGGCACCCCGGCCCACTGCTCCGGCGTCAGGACGGCCCGCGCCCGGTCCAGCGCCTCCTGCACGCGGGTCCGCCCCTGGTTGATCCCCGGCCCCAGCTTCTGGAACACCGCCCCCGGGTCGGCGGCGGGGGTGCCGCCCGCGCCGCCCAGCGCCGCCCCGACCTCGGCGCGGATCGGCAGGTTCCCGGCCTCCAGCTCCTTGCGGATCGCCTCCAGCCGCTCCGCCTGCTCCGCGGTGAGCCCCAGGGTGTCGCGCAGCGCGAGGATGCCCTCGATGGGCCGGGGGAGCAGGCGGTCCAGGGCCCCCGTCTGCTCGGCGCCCGCCGCCGGCGGGGGGCTCTCCGGGGTCAGGATCTCGACGATGCGGACCGCGCCCTCCCGCCCGCCCAGCCCCAGCCCGATGAACCCGCCCCACGGGTCGCGCTCCGGGTTGGGCCCCACCGCGAGCCTCGCCGAGAGCTGGATGCCGAAGGGGGAGCCGGCGAGCGCCGCCCGGGACCGGCTCTGCCCGAAGCGCTCGTTGACCTCGTAGCGGAAGCTGCGCGTGGCGGGATCGAAGCCGCGCGCGTAGAGGAGGAGGTCGTCGTTGGCCCAGCCTCCCCGGCCCCACCCGCGCAGCCCCCCGTTCCCGTGGAGGAGCAGGTCCAGCCCCGCGGGGAGGTTGCCCACGTCCATGCTGAGCGAGAGGCGCCTGCCGAGCGTCCGGACCTCGGGAGTGTAGCCGAGCCGCACGTCCAGCGAGTGCTCCCACCCGGTGCGGCAGCCGTTCCGCCGGACGATGCGGCCCAGGTTGGCGCGCAGGCACGCCGCGGCGTGCTCCGGCGCGGCGTCCAGCAGCCGCCGCATCGCCGCGCCGAGCGCGGGGTCCGCCGTGGAGGCCGGATCGAAGACGAAGGCCGCGTCGTTGAACGCGCCGTCGCCGTTGACGTCCCCGGCCACCCACGGCGTGTACGGGGCGCCGGACACCGCCCGGCCGATCAGCGAGACCTCCCAGGCATCCCCCAGCGCGCGCCCCACGACCGCGCCCAGCACGTGGCGGCGGTCGTCGTCGCTGGGGGCCCGCTCCAGCCGGTTGGGGTCGCCCCGCGTGACGGTGGAGGCGAAGCCCTCGCGCGGGCCCCCGAACGCGAACGAGGACTCGTCGCGCGCGCGGGAGAGCGTGTAGGAGAGCTGGAAGTTGCTCCCGATGCTCGCGAGCATCCCGTTCAGCGCCACCGTGAGCGCCCCCGTCTCGGAGCGGAGCCCCGAGTGCACCTCGTAGGCCTGGGCGAACCGGGCGTCCCGCCGCGAGGCGAAGATCGGGACCGTCCCCGTGCCCGGGTCGATGGCGGCGGCGGGAGCGAACACGGGCCGCCCGGCCTCCCCGTCCAGGGTGAAGGCGGGAGCGGGCGCCAGGTTGAGGTCGCGCACCCCGTACTGGCTCACCCCCCGCACGTAGAAGGCGTCCAGGGACAGGGTGACCCGCTGGTAGAGCGTGTGTTCGTAGCCCAGCGACGCCCTCCAGGAGCGCGGCGCCTCGAACCCGGGAGCGAAGGCGGCCACGTTGGGACGCCCCCCGCTCGCCGGGACGCCGGCGGACCCGTCGGCGCAGGTGGTGGGCACGGCGGAGGGGTCCGCCCGGAAGCGCCGGAGGTCGGCCGCGGGGACCCGCCCCTCCCCCACGCAGGCGAGGAACGCGTCGCCCCGCGCGCCGCGGCCGGCGTTCAGCACCTCGGCGTAGAGCGAGAAGGGAGTGCGCCCCCGGAACTCCCCGATCCCCCCCCGCAGCGACCGCGGCCGGTCCCCGCCGGTCGACCAGGAGAAGCCCAGCCGCGGGCTCACGTGTACCTCCCCGGGGACGCGGTCGGTGCGCAGCCCGAAGGCGGAGTCGGCGGCGGCGCCGTACGCCGGCGCCGCCCCGAACCCGGAGCCTTCCACCCGCACCCCGTACACCAGCTGCAGCGGCTCCACCGGCCGCCAGGTGTCGCCCAGGTAGAGCGCGGCGGCCCACCCGCTCCCCCGCGTCGCCTCGCCGGGGAGGGTGCGGGTGAAGGAGCTCGCCCGGCCCGCCTCCAGGTCGGCCAGCGAGGAGAAGACGAACCTCCCGTGGGTCCCCACCGCGTCCCGCTGCCGGAAGGAGGTCCGGCCGAAGGAGGCGCCCAGCTTGATCCGGTGCGTCCCGCGCACGAGGAGCGACAGCTCGTCGGCGACCTCGACGCCGCGCTCGTCGGCGGCCCGCGGCGGGAGCGGGTCTCCGCCGAAGGAGAGCGTCGCCAGCCCCGCGCCCCCCCCGGCCAGCGCGGAAAGCACCTGCACGCGGGCGTCGGGCGCGGCGAGCCCCGAGGTGATGTGGCGCCCTCCGTCGGAAACGGACGCCCGCAGCTCGTTGATCCACGAGGTCCCGATGCTGGACGTGAGCGTCGCCACCGCGCCCTTGGAGCTGCTGGAGGTCCCGGCTCCGCTCTCCAGGAGCTCCAGCGGGCGGATGAGCGTGTTCGCGACGTCGGACCGGGTCGCGTACCCGCGCAGGGCGAGCGTGTGGCGCCCGGTGGGCGACCAGTCCACGCGGGCCAGCGTGCTGAGCGCGTCGCGGGTGCGGACGTACGAGCCGGTCTGCCCCGAGGCGGAGAGCCCGTGGACGCGCTGCAGGATGTCCAGGAACCTCGCCACGGAGTCCGGATCCACCCCCAGGAGGGAGAACCCGTCCGGCGAGCGGGGCGCCAGGGCGCGGAGGTCGTCCGAGCGCCGCTGCGCGGACAGGCTCACGCTGTAGAAGAGCCGGTCCCGGACCACGGGGCCGGCGATCCCGCCGCTGAAGCGGTTCTGGGTGAAGCCTCCCGTCCAGGGGCCGCGGCCCACGCCGCCCTGGAGCAGGTCGTCGCCCACGCGGTAGGAAAGGGACCCCTCCGTCGTGTTGCTCCCGGCGCGGGTGGTCATGGCGATCTGTCCGCCGGAGAACTGGCCGCGCGCCACGTCGTACGTGCTGGTGACGACCTGCGTCGACCTCATCCCCTCCTGCGGGAGCCCCAGCGGGGAGCCGCCGGGCGAGCCCCCGGAAAGGAGGGAGGCGAAGGTGGCTCCGTCCAGCGTGACCTGGTTCTGCGAGGCGCGCTGCCCCAGGACCGAGAAGCTCCCCCCGCCGCCCAGCGAGTCGCCCCGGACCACCACGCCGGGCGCGAGCCCCGCCAGGGCGGCCGGGTCGGTGGTCTCCAGCGGGAGCTTGGCCGCCAGGTCGCCCGACACGCCCCGGCTCCGCGAGCCGGCGTCCGCGCGCGTGGAGGGGGCGGGCCGCCTCCCCCGCGCGATGAGCCCCCCCAGCCGGACCGCCTGGCTCCGGAGCCGGAAGTCCTGGGTGAGCACCTCCTCGCTCCCGCGCCGCGCCACCACCATCTCGACCGTCGCCGACCCCAGGCGCGACACGCGCACCCGGTAGCGCCCCTCCCCGTCGGGGAAGGCCAGCGTGTACCACCCGTCCGCGTCGGTGGTGGTGGCCCGCCGGATCCCGCCCGCGGCGGACCAGGCCTCCACCTGCGCCCCCGCGACGGGAGCGCCGTCGCCGCCCGTCACCCTGCCCCGCAGGACGTCGGTGCCGCCGCCCTGCGCGGACGCCGGCGCCGACGGGAACAGCAGGAGGAAGAGCAGCACCATCCACCGGTCGCACCGCATTCGAGCTCCTGGGCCGAGAGTGTGCCGGCGCGCGGCGGACGCGCGCCGGAATTCCGGATCGTCGGACCCCGAAGCTAGGCGCGGGGGCGGCGGCAGCGGCGATGCCGGGGTAAGCGAGTTGTATGGAAGCCGTAAACCGGGGCGCGCGGGCGTGATGAATTTTACCCATGTGCGGTCCGCGGAGGCCCCTACTTTGGGGACGGGTCCGCCGGGGCCGGCGGGCTCCCGCACTCCCACACACCGGGGACTCCCATGGGCAACGTCGCGAACGCGTCCGCGGAGGCGGTCTCCCTCCCCCAGGGCGGGGGGGCGCTCCAGGGGATCGGGGAGAAGTTCTCCCCCGACCTGCACACCGGGACGGGCAACTTCTCCGTGCCCCTCGCCCTCCCGCAAGGCCGCGGCGGCTTCGGCCCGCAGCTGGTCCTGGCCTACAGCACCGGCGCAGGCAACGGGCCCTTCGGCCTGGGGTGGAGCCTGGGCGTGCCGGCCGTCACCCGCCGGACCGCCCGCGGGGTGCCGCGCTACCGCGACGCCGCGGAAGACCCCGCCCTGCGCGACGTGTTCATCCTTTCCGGGCACGAGGACCTGGTGGAGCTCCCCTCCACCGTGGAGGGGGTGCGCCGCTACCGGCCCCTCACCGAGGGGCTGTTCGCGCGCATCCACCACCACCTGGACACCGGCGTGTGGGAGGTGCAGACCGGGGACGGGCTGATCAGCCGCTACGGCGCCGTGCAGGCCGACGGCGTCCGCGCCGTGGTGGCCGACCCGGAGGCGGAGGGGCGCGTCTTCTCCTGGCACCTCAGCGAGACCGTGGACCCCTTCGGCAACCGCGTGGTCTACGACTACGACCGCGAGGGCGCGCAGGCGTACCTGCGCCGGGTCCGCTGGGTGGACTTCCGCGAGGGGGAGGAGACCCGCTTCCTGGCGAGCGTGGAGCTGGAGTACGCCGGCCGGCCCGACCCCTTCTCCCAGCACCGCGCCGGCTTCGAGGTGCGCACCGCCCGCCGCTGCACCGGCCTGGTGGTGAGGACCCACGCCGGGGAGGACCGGGTGGTGCGCCGCTACCGCCTGGAGTACCTGGACGAGCGGGAGGAGCTGGCCTTCTTCGCCCCGCGCAACGGGGTGTCGCTGCTCGGCCGCGTCACCGTGTCGGGCGAGGCGGACGGGGTCACGGAGTCGCTCCCGCCGCTGGAGCTGGGCTACACCCGCTTCGAGCCGGAGGCGCGGCGCTTCTCGGCGCTCGCGGGCGAGGACCTGCCGGCGCGCTCGCTGGCGCACGGCACGGTGGAGCTGGTGGACCTGTTCGGCAGCGGGCTCCCCGACTTCCTGGAGATGGACGGCACGGTGCGCTGGTGGCGCAACCTGGGCGGGGGGCGCTTCGACCGGCCCCGCACCATGGCGGCAGCCCCCGCCGGGCTCCGGCTGGGCCAGCCCGGGGTGCAGCTGGTGGACGCCGACGGCGACGGCCGCACCGACCTGCTGGTGACCACCCCGGCGCTCTCCGGCTACTACCCGCTCGCCTTCGGCGGGGCGTGGTCGGAGGAGTCTTTCCGCGCCTACCGGCGGGCCCCGGCCTTCGACCTGGCCGACCCGGAGGTGCGGCTGGTGGACCTGGACGGCGACGGGGTGACGGACGCGGTGCGCGCGGGGACCCGCCTGCGGTACTTCCGCAGCGAGCCCGGCGAGGGGTGGGACGAGACGGCCCACGCGGAAGCGGAGACCCCCGAGGGGCTCGCCGGGATCACCTTCGCCGACCCGCGGGTGCGCTGGGCCGACATGAACGGCGACGGGCTCCAGGACCTGGTGCTGGTGCACGACGGCCGCATCGACTACTGGCCCTCCCAGGGGCACGGGCGCTGGGGGCGGCGCGTGGCGATGCGCGGGGCCCCGCGGCTCCCCCGGGGCTACGACCCCGCGCGCCTGCTGCTGGGCGACGTGGACGGCGACGGCGCCGCGGACCTGGTCTACGTGGAGGACGGCGCGGTCACGGTGTGGATCAACCGCTCCGGGAACGGGTGGAGCGGGCCCGTGGTGGTGCGGGGGACGCCCCCGGCCGGCGGCGCCCACTTCCGCCTGGCGGACGTGCTGGGGAACGGGATCCCGGGCGTGCTGTGGAGCGCGGACGCCGCGGCCGGGCGCCCCCACCTCCACTTCCTGGACCTCACCGGCGGGGTCAAGCCGTACCTGCTCTCCGAGGTGGACAACCGCACCGGCGCCGTGACCCGGGTGGAGTACGCCCCCTCCACCCGCTTCTACGCGGCGGACCAGGCCCGGCCGGAGACCCGCTGGAAGACCACCCTCCCCTTCCCCGTGCACGTGGTGGCGCGCACCCGGGTGACCGACGCCGTGTCCGGCGGGCGGCTCACCACCGAGTACGCCTACCGCCACGGCTGCTGGGACGGCGCCGAGCGCGAGTTCCGCGGCTTCGGCCGGGTGGACCAGCGCGACACCGAGAGCTTCGCGGCGCTCCAGGCCGCGCGGCTCCGCGCGCCGCGCCCGCTCGCCGCCGTGGACGAGGAATCGTTCGCGCCGCCGCTGGAGACGCGCACCTGGTTCCACGTGGGGCCGGTGGGCCCGGAGCACGGCGCCTGGGAGGAGGCGGACTTCTCGGCCGAGTACTGGCGGGAGCCGGGGACCGACCCCTGCGCCCCGGGGATGCTGGCCCCCGACGAGGAAACGGCGGCGCTGCTCGCCGGGCTCCCGCGGCGGGCCGCGCGCGACGCCGTGCGCGCGCTGCGCGGCCGGACGCTCCGCTCGGAGCAGTACGCGCTGGACGGGTCGCCGCGCGCGGACCGCCCGTACACCGTGGCGGAGCACCGCTGGGCCCTGCGCGAGGAGGAGCCCCCGGAGGACCCCTGCGGGCGCCGCATGCGCGTCTTCTTCCCGCACGAGGTGGCGTCGCGCACCACCGAGTGGGAGCGGGGCGACGACCCCATGACCCGCTTCGCCTTCACCGGCGACCGCGACGCGCTGGGGCAGCCGCGCCTGGCGCTCTCGGTGGCGGTGCCGCGCGGCCGCGACCCGCTCTCGGAGGCGGAGGTGGACGAGCCGTTCCTGGCGACGCTCACCGTCACCGGCTACGCCCAGGCCGCGCCCGGCGGCCGCTTCCTGGGCGACCGGGTGGCGCACGCCACCGTGTGGGAGATCCCGGACGTGACCGGAGGGAGCGTGCAGGCGCTCCGCGAGCAGGTGCTCGCGGGCGGGGGGCCGGCGCGCAGGATCGTCTCGCAGGCGCTCTCCTTCTACGACGGCCCCGCGTTCCAGGGCCTCCCCCTGGGACAGGTGGGGAGCACCGGCGCCGCGACCCGGACCGAGCAGCTGGTGCTCACGCCGGAGATCCTGGCCGCCGCGTACGGCGCCGACCTCCCCCCGTACCTGGGCGGGGCCGAGGACTGGAGCGCCTACCCGGCCGAGTGGCGGGCGCTGCTCCCGGCGGGCGCCGGCTACCTGCGGCGCAGCCCGGCCGCAGACGGCGCGCCGTACCTGGACGGGCTGTACGCCGTCGCCGAGGCGCGCGAGTACGACTTCCAGCGGGGCGGCGAGCCGGCGCTGGGGCTGGTGCGCCGCACCCGCGACCCGCTGGGCGGCGAGACCGTGGCGGAGTACGACCCGTACGGCCTGTTCCCGGTGGAGGTCCGGGACGCGGCGGGGCTCGTCACCACGGCCGAGCACGACTACCGCGTCCTCAAGCCGCGCGAGGTGGTGGACCCCAACGGCAACCGGCGCCGCCTCGACTACACCCCGCTGGGGCTGCCGGAGCGGGTGCTGATCCTGGGCAGGGAAGGGGAGCCGGTGGGCGACACGCCGGAGGCCGCCTCCGTGGTCCACGCCTACGACTTCGCCGCCTTCGCCGAGCGGGGCGAGCCGGTCTCGGTGCGCACGGTGCGCCGGGTGTGGCACGCGCTGGACCCGGACGCCCCCGCGGAGGGGCGCGACGACGTGCTGGAGACGGTGGAGTACACGGACGGCTTCGGGCGGCTGCTGCAGACGCGCACCCTCGCCGAGGACGTGGTGCTGGGCGACGCGGTGTTCGGGGGGGCGGTGCTCCCGCCCGACCCCGCCGACGCGGAGGGGACCCGCGCCGATGTGGCGGGCGCCGTCCGCGCCCCCGACGCCCCCCCGCACGTGGTGGTGAGCGGCTGGCAGCGCTTCGACAACAAGGGGCGCGTGGTGGAGCGGTGGGAGCCCTTCTTCTCCACCGGGTGGACGTACCGCACCCCGGGGGAGGAGCGCGACGTGCTGGGGCGCGAGGTGCTGCGCAGGAGCGCCCGGCTCTTCTACGACGCCCGCGGCCGCGAGGTGCGCACCCTGAGCCCCGACGGCTCCGAGCGGCGCTGCGTGTACGGCGTCCCCGCCGACCACGCCGACCCGGACGGCTTCGCCCCCACCCCCTGGGAAAAGTACGTCTACGACGCCGGCGACAACTCCGGCCGCACCCACGCCGCGGACCCCGGCGCCGCCGCGTACCGGCACCACCGCGACACCCCGGCGAGCGTGGTGCTGGACGCGCTCGGCCGCACGGTGGAGTCGGTGGAGCGCAACCGCGCCCTCCCGGCCGGCCCCGACGCCCCCCTCCCGCCGGTGGAGGAGCTCCGCACCCGCACGGTGCTGGACGTCCGCGGCAGCGTGGCGGCGGTGGTGGACGCGCTGGGGCGGACCGCCGCGGCCCACGTCCACGACCTGGCGGGGCGGCTGCTCCGCGCCGGGGGGATCGACGCCGGGGTGCGCCTGGGCACCTTCGACGCCGCCGGCCACCCGCTGGAGCGGCGCGACGCCAAGGGCGGCAGGAGCTTCCGCGCCTACGACGCCGCGGGCCGCCCGGTGCGGGCGTGGGCGCGCGACGCGGCGGGCGAGGCGGTCACCCTGCGCGAACGGCTGGTGTACGGCGACTCCGCGGACGCCGGCCTCCCCGACGCCCGCGCCCGCAACCTCCTGGGGCAGCTGGTCCGCCACTACGACGAGGCCGGGATGGTGGGCGTGGAGCGCTGCGACTTCCGCGGGGTGGTGACCGAGCGGACCCGGCGCGTGGTGCGCGCCGAGCGGGTGCTGGCCGTGCTCGACGCGGCGGAGGGCGACGGCTGGCGGGTGCGGGCGTGGCGGATGGACTGGACGCCCCCGCCCCGCACCACCTTCGAGGAGCACGCGGCCGCGCTGCTGGACGAGCGCGAGTACCGCGTCTCCTCGCGGTACGACGCCCTGGGCCGCCCGGTCTCGGTGCGGATGCCCGCCGACGTGGACGGGGGCCGCAGGACGGTGCAGGCCCGCTTCAACCGCGGCGGCGCGCTGGAGCAGGTGTGGATGGACGGGCAGGTGCGGGTGGCCCACGTCGCCTACGACGCCGGCGGGCGGCGCACCCTGGTGGCGTACGGCAACGGGGTGATGACCCGCCGCGCCTACGACCCCGCCACCTTCCGGCTGGCCCGGGTGCGCAGCGAGCGCTTCCGCCGCGCGGACGGCGCCGCGGGCCCCGTGTTCCGCCCGACGGACCCCGCCCGGCCGCTGCAGGACACCGTCTACCGCTACGACCTGGTGGGGAACCCGCTGGAGATCGGCGACCGCGCCCCCGGGAGCGGCCTCCCCGCCGCCCCCGACCGGCTGGACCGCGCCTTCGCCTACGACGCCCTGTACCGGCTGCTCTCCGCCACCGGGCGGGAGTGCGGCGCCCCGGCCCCCTCCGCGCCCTGGGACGACGCCCCCCGCTGCCAGGACCCCACCGCCACCCGGGCGTACGCCGAGGAGTACGCGTACGACGCCGTGGGCAACCTGCTGCGCCTGGCGCACCGCACCGCGTCCGGGAGCTGGGCCCGCGAGCACGCGCTCGCGCCGGGGAGCAACCGCCTGGCCACCGTGACGTCGGGCGCGTGGACCCACGCGTACGAGCACGACGCCGTCGGCAACCTGGTGCGGGAGGACGAGGCGCGCTGGATGGAGTGGGACCACGCCGACCGCATGAGGACCTTCCGCGTGCAGACCCGCACCGTGGGCGGCGACGGGGCGGTGAGGTGGGACCAGCCCACCGTGTACACCCACCACCTGTACGACGCCGGCGGCCAGCGCGTCGCCCGGCTGGTGCGGCGGCGGGCGGCGGGGAGCGAGCTCACCGTGTACGTGGACGGCGTGTTCGAGCACCACGTGAAGATCCCCGGCGGCCGCAGCCCCCAGCCCAGGCCCGAGAACTTCACCGTCCACCTGATGGACGGCGAGCACCGCTTCGCCACGGTGCGGGTGGGGCCCGCCTTCGAGGACGAGACCGCCCCCGAGCACCCGGTCAAGTTCCACCTGGCCGACCACCTGGGGAGCGGCCACCTGGCGGTGAGCGGCGACGGCGCCTGGCTCAACCGCGAGGAGTACACCCCCTACGGCGAGTCGTCCTTCGGGGGCTACGCCCGCAAGCGCTACCGCTACACCGGCAAGGAGCGGGACGGCGACAGCGGGCTGTACTACCACGGCGCCCGCTTCTACGCCCCCTGGACGGGGCGGTGGGCGAGCTGCGACCCGCTGGGGCCCCGCGACGGGCCCAACCTGTACCTGTACTGCCACGCCAACCCGCTGCGCTTCGTGGATCCCACCGGGTGCCAGGCCGAGGCGACCCTGCAGTCGCCCGCCCAGGACCTGGAGATCCCGGTGGACGAGGCCTCGCTGGCGGACCGCTTCCGCGAGTCCAGCTGGGGCCAGCTCGCCGGCGGGATCGTGATGGGCACCGCGGCGGCCGCGCTCCCCTTCATCGGCGCGGCCGTGGTGGGGACCATGGAGAAGCACGGCTACATGGACAGCCTCCCCGCCGACGTCCGCGCGGGGATGGGGATCGGCATGGCGGCCACGGGGACGGTGCAGGCGGTGTCCGGCGTGGCGCTGATGATGGGCGGCGGCGGCGCGGCCGGGGGCGGCCTCGCGCTCGCCCCGGTCACGGGCGGGGTGAGCCTGGTGGGCTCGGCGGCGGGGCTGGGGGCGGTGGGGGTGGGGGCCGCCACCACCGCCGCGGGCGGCCTCAACGTGGGGGTGGGCGGCTACGTGCTGAGCCGGGCCTGGGGGCGCGGGGGAGGCGGCGGGGGCGGGCCCAAGTGGGTGCTGAGGAACGTCAAGCAGAGCGACGTCAAGGCGTCGCAGCGGGGCTACCAGGTCTACGTCCTCCGGGACCGCAAGGGCAACGTGCTGTACGTGGGCAAGTCCGGGGGCGCGGGGGGCAAGACCCCCCAGTCGTGGGTGGAGCGGGTGAGGGCCCACATCAAGGACTCCACCAAGAAGGAGTGGATCGGGGAGACCAACCGCATCTCCGTCACCGCCGAGCTCACCGAGCAGGAGGCCTTCGCGCTGGAGCAGGAGCTGATCGCCCAGCACCGGGCGACCGCCCACAACGTCAGCGCGGGCGAGTTCAGCATCCGCTTCCCGCAGTCCAGCCTGGCGGACAACGTCCAGTCGGCCGGGCGGATGCCGACGTACCACTTCCAGACCGACATCGTGCCGTGAGAGCGCCTGCCGGCGCGGCCGGCGGGGACCCGTGAGAACCCAGGAGCAGCCATGACCTTCCAGTACACCGGCCGGATCATCGACCGGCAGACGCGCCGCGGGGTGGCGGGGGTGCAGGTGCAGGCGTGGGACCGCGACACCCGCCACCACGACCACCTGGGCGAGGTGCGCACCGACGTCGAGGGGCGCTTCCAGCTCCGCTTCACCGACGACAGCTTCGGCGACGACGCGCCCAACACCCTCCCCGACCTGTTCTTCCGCGTCTACCACCACGGCGCGCTGGTGGCCGACACGGGCTCCGCCCCGCTCCGCGACCTGGCCCCCGCCGGACCGGAGATCGTGGTGGAGGTGGACGCGCCCCCGGGGACCGTGTTCGTGGGCGCCGGCACGCAGGTGGTGGGCTACGAGGCCGACGACACCCGCGCCGCGCTGGGCCCCGGCGCCTACCTGGCCGACCTGATGGACTTCCTGCGCGACGCCTTCCCCGCCGCCTTCCCCACGGACGCGGCGGTCTCCGAGCGCTTCCACCGGCCGCTGGCCGAGCTGCGCGTGGACCGCGCCGCCGCCGAGGTGCAGGTGCTGCAGGCGGACGCCGCGCGCGAGGTGCTGGAGCGCTACCTGCTCTCCACCCGCTCCGGGCTCACCCGCGAGGCGCTGTACGCCGACTTCGCCCGCGGCGGCGCGGGCTACCCCCACCCCGGGGTGCTGGGGCGCGCGCTGGACCTGGCGCTGGCCGCGCTGGGCACCACCCGCGCGGAGCTGGGCGGCGCCTGGCGCGCGGCCCACCCCGCCCAGGGCGAGCCGGACCCCGCCCCGCTGGCCGCGCTGCTGGAGCGCATGGGGCTCCCGGACGCCGACCTGCCGGCGGCGCTGCACGTGGCGCCCGCGGACCTTGCCGCGCTGGAGGCGCTGCAGCCCGGCATCGCCACGGTGGACGCCCTGCCGGACGTGCTGCTGGCGGCGGCCACGCACGGGATCAACCCGGCCGACCCCATGCAGCTCCCCGCGCTGGACGACGCGCGCACCGCCGCCGCGGCCGCCGTGGACCGGATCCGCCAGCAGACGCTGGCCGAGGTCCGCGCCGACCTGGTTCACGCCGCCATCGGCGACGCCGCCCCGGACGCGGCGATCCGGACCGCGCGCGACCTGGGCAACTGGCTGCACACCGACCTTTCGGTGGACGCCACGGTGCGCACCACCCGCCTGGCCGACGCCATCCAGGCGCTGCAGTCGTTCGTGCTGGGCTGGCAGCTGGGGCGGGAGAGCGCCCCGCTGGCCCTCCCGGAGCCCGACTTCGAGGCGCGCTGGCGCTGGCTGCAGAGCTACAGCCTGTGGCACGCCGCGCAGAGCGTGTACTTCCACCCCGAGAACTTCACCCTCCCGGACGTGCGCCCCGGCGAGTCCGAGTTCTTCCGCGAGCTCCGCGACGACCTGGCGGGCGCCACCACGCCGGAGGGGGTGCGCGGCGCCGTGGGCGCCTACCGCGAGAAGCTGGAGCGCATGGCGACGGATCGGACGAGCCCGCCGCGCGTGTACCACACCGCCTCGCTGGGGGACCGCGCCTGGCTCTTCTTCCAGAGCCTGGCCGGGGAGGTGTTCATGGCGGAGCAGGGGTACGACGGGAGCTGGAACGGGTGGTCGCGCGTGCACGACGTCCCCACGCAGCCGCTCATCGCCACGGTGGCGTTCAACGAGCGCATCTACCTGTTCTTCCGCCACGCCGGCAACGCCCGGGTCCTCCGCTACACCTGGATGGAGCCCGGCGGCAAGCCGCACAAGGAGCTCCTGGAATCCCCCGAGCTTCGGGTCGACCTGAGCAGCTACATGGGCGACTACGCCTTCGTCCCGGGCGCCAAGCACCTCACCCTCTACTACCGCTACTACTACTTCTCCGACCGCTTCCACGGGGCCTGCATGGACCACCTGCACCGGTGGCACCTCAGCCTCCCGGCCACGCCGATCGAGCCCAACAACAGCGCCCTCCCCCTGGAGGCGGTGGGGCACCTGGACGGCGTGGACTACCTGCTCGGGGGCACGGTGATGGGCTTCCGCATGTTCGCGGTGCCCGACCCGTACGGGCCCGAGATGATCAGCGGGGGCGAGCTGCAGTTTCCCAACGAGCGCGGGCAGTGGCGGGACCTGCGGGTGTTCGACAAGCCCCGGAGCGCCTGGGACTACGCCGGCGCCGTGCTGGACGGCAGGCTCCTGGTGATGGGCCACTGCGAGCCCGAGGGCCCGGTGTGGGCCCACTTCGCGCCGGACGTGGCGCCCGCGTGGGCGGCCGGCCCCGCGGGGCTCCGGGTGGGGCACATCGACCCGCTCCGCGACCGGCTGCTGGTGCACGGCGCCCAGCCCGCGCCCTTCCAGCTCCAGTTCCGGCTCCTCACCCGCTCCATGCAGGAGATCGACCGGGGGAGGACCTTCGTGGACGTGTCCGAGTTCCTGCGCCACCCGCTGGGCGAGGGGCTCCCGGCGCTGCGCGCCTACGCCGCGGCCCAGGAGCAGCTGATCGGCGGGCTGCGGCACCAGGACTTCGCCCACCTGTACGCGGCGGAGTGGTACCTGCTGGCGCCGCTGGCGGCCGCCCAGGCGCTCGCCGACCTGCGCTCCTACCCGGAGGCGCTGGAGTACCTGCACGTCCTCTTCTACCCGTACGCCGGCCCCAGCGACCGGCTGGTGTACGCCGGGTTCCGCCGCCCGGACGACGGCGCGGCCGACACCCGCGACAGCGTCGTCTGGCTGCGCGACCCCTTCAACCCGCACGCCATCGCCCGCGTGCGCCCCTCTGCGTACCGCCGCCACACCGTGGCGCGCTACGCGGAGGTGCTGCTGGACTGGGCGGACGCCGAGTTCGTGCAGGACACGGCGGAGTCGCTGGCCCGCGCCCGCGAGCTGTACGAGCTGGCCGACGACATCCTGCGGACCAGCGACCTGCCGATGGACGCCCGCGAGGAGGCGTGGCGGGAGCTGGCCGCGCGCATGTACACCGGCCACGACGCCGTGCAGGTGAGGATCCTCCAGCTCCTGCTGGACCCGGTGCGGCGCGGGGACCGGCGCGCCGCCGCCGCCGACGTGCGGCACCTGGCCGCCCTGGTGGCGCAGGCCGCCCCCTTCCCGGCGCGGGCCGCGCAGGTCATGGCGTTCGTGGCCTCGCTCCCCTCCGGCGCCTCCTCGCTGGGCGAGGCGCTGGAGGCGGCGGCCGGGGCCCGCGCCGACGCCGCAGCGCGGCTGCTCGCCGCGGGGGACGGCGACGCCGGCCCGCTCCCCGGGCCGGCGCTCCAGGAGCTGCGCCTGGTGGAGGCCGCCGACGCCCGGGTGGCCAGCGGGTTCGCGGTGCCGGACAACCCCGTGCTCGCCTCGCTCCGCTGGCGGATCGACGCGGGGCTGGAGAAGCTGCGCACCGGGCGCAACTACGTGGGGATGCGGCGCAGCGTCCCGGCGTACCCGGCCGGCGCGGACCCCCTGGGGCTGGTGCAGCAGTCCGCCTCGGGCGAGCCGGGGGACGACGCCGTCCCCAGCGAGCCGCCGCCGGTGTACCGCTTCAGCTACCTGGTGGAGCGGGCGCGCTACTTCGTGTCCACCGCGCAGCAGCTGGAGGCCCTCCTGCTGGCCTCGCTGGAAAAGAGCGACGCGGCGCAGTACGACCTGATCAAGGCGCGGCAGGACCTGCGCGCGGCGCAGGCCAACGTCGCCCTGCAGGGGCTGCGCGTGAGGGAGGCCGGCGACAACGTCACCCTGGCGCAGCTGCAGAAGGGGCGCTCGCAGTTCCAGGCGGCCCACTTCCAGGCGCTGCTGCAGACCCCCGTCTCGTGGTACGAGCAGGCGGCCATCGACGAGCTGTGGCACGCCCACGACCTCAGCTACGCCGCGGCCCTGGTGGGCGGGGGCTCGGCGGTGGCGGGGATGATCGCGGGGGCGGTCGTCGGGTCGGTCGGCGGCCCCGCGGGGACCGGCGTGGGCGGGGTGGTGGGGGGGATCCTGGGGGCGCTGACCGGCGGGCTGGGGGCGATCTCGGGGGCGCTGTCGGCGGGGGCCTCGGCGCACGGCAGCAAGTCGCAGATCTACGCCATGCGGGCCTCGTACGAGCGGCGCGCCGAGGAGTGGAGGTTCCAGCAGGGGCTCGCGGTGCGCGACGTGGCCATCGGCGAGCAGGGGATCCGGCTGGCCACGGACCACCTGGCCATCGTGCAGCAGGAGCAGGGGATCGCGCAGCTCCAGGGCGATTTCGCGGGCGAGGTGGTCAACTTCCTGTCCACCAAGTTCACCAACAAGCAGCTGTACGACTGGATGGCCCGCGTGGTGCGCCGCTACTACCGCGACCACCTCAACTTCGCCACGGTCACGGCGCGCATGGCGCAGACGGCGCTGGCCTTCGAGCGGCGCGAGGCGGTCACCTACGTGGCCGCGTACTACGCCGAGCGCGAAAAGAAGGACCTGCTGGTGGCCGAGCGGCTGCTCACCGACATCAACCGGCTGGACCAGCACCGCCTCACCACGGAGCGGCGCCGGAAGGAGCTGGTCAAGACCATCTCGCTCGCCTCCTACGCGCCGGTGGAGTTCCAGCGGCTGCGCTCGGAGGGGTGGATGACCTTCACCACGCTGATGGACTGGTTCGACCGCGACTTCCCCGGCCACTACATGCGGCTGGTCAAGAGCGTGGGGGTGACGGTGGTGGGGCTGATCCCGCCGGGCGAGGGGATCCGGGCCACCCTTTCCAACCCGGGGATCTCGCGGGTGATGGTGGGCCCGCCCTTCGACCAGCCCACCGAGATCCAGCGCCAGCCGGAGTCCGTCTCGGTCACGGCCCCCAACCACGGGACCGGGCTGTTCGAGCTGCGCTTCGACGACCCCGTCCTCCTCCCCTTCGAGGGGAGCGGGGTGGAGACCACCTGGACGCTGGAGATGCCCCGGGCGGCCAACCGCTTCGACTACGGCACGCTGGCCGACGTGCTGCTCACCGTCAGCTACACCGCGCTGGACGACTCCACGTACCGCGACCGCGTGGTGCAGCGTCTGGGGAGCGCCGTGGAGGGGATCAACGCCTTCAGCATCCGCACGGCCTTCGCGGACGCCTGGTACCACCTGCACAACCCGGTGTTCGCCCCGGCCGGCGGCGGCGGCGGGTGCGGCCCCGCGGAGGGGGCGGAGCTGCCGCCCTACACCATGGAGCTGGAGGTGCGGGAGCGGGACTTCGCCCCCAACGAGGAGATCCAGGGGATGAAGCGCATCAACCTGGCGCTCCGCCAGGAGCACTACGTGAAGGTGCCGGTGGAGGTGGAGTTCAGCCCCGCCGGGGACCCCGCGTGCTACCGCGTGCGCGCCGACGCGGCCTGGGACCCCGAGGACCCGGCCTCCGCGCCGCTCTCGCTGGCGGCGTTCACGCACCGCCGCGAGGGCGACGGCGAGTGGACCGCCGTCTCCACGCAGCTCTCCACGCTGCGGCCGGCGGGGCGCTGGCGGATCCGCCTGCGCAACGAGGTGGACCCGGCCCAGTACCCCGGGCTGTTCAGCGACCTGCCCCCCGTGGAGGGCCAGCGCCGGCTGGAGCTGGGCTGGCTGGAGGACGCCCTGTTCGTGCTCACCTACTCCGCCACGGTGGAGTACAAATTCGCCTCCTGACGCGGAGGAAACCGCAGAGCCGGGCTCCCCGCGCCGGCGGGGGGCCCGTGAGGGAGAATCCCTGGCGCGGGACTTGATACACGGGCGGGGCTCCCGTTTTTCGTGGACACCCCTGAGCCAGGGAGGACGCCATGCTCGACAGGTCCCGCACGGGCGCCGCCGCCGCCGCGGCCGTGATGCTCCTCGCCCTCGCCGCGGCCGGCTGCGGCAGCACCACCCGCACCGTCGCCGCGGCCGCGGGCGGCACCGCCGCGGCGGTCGCCCTCAACGACCAGAACGCCGAGGGAACCGCGCAGGGGAGCGTGGACGAGCTGGAGCGCCGCACCCGCGCCGTGCTGGGCGGGATGGGGCTCCAGATCACCAAGGCCTCCACCGAGAACGCCGGCACCGAGCGCGAGTTCGAGGCCCGGAGCGGCGACCGCGTGGTGCACGTCAAGATCGAGCAGCAGGGGGGAGGCTCCACCACCAAGGTGAGCGTGTCGTCGCGCCGGGGGACCACCCTGGACTACGACGTGAGCCACGCGCGCACCGTGCTCCAGCAGATCCAGCAGCAGCAGTAGCCCGCGCGCGGCCCCCCTTCGCGCAGGGCCCGCTCCCCCGTGACGGTTTCGCGGGGGAGCGGGCCCTTTCTCTTTCCCCGATCGTTACCGCCCCGTGCTTCGGGGCGCTACACGGACCCCCTAAGCTTCTCCGCACGGGTCCCGCCGCACGCCGCGGCACGGGACGCGGTGCCATCCTGCAAGCCCACCGGAGAGCGATGAAGCGCGCCAACCTCTTGAAGCTGGGAGCGACCTCGGCGGTCGCCTCCCTGGCCCTCGCCGCCGCGTGCAACGGGAGCGATCCCGTCGGCCCGAAGACCGACGTGGTGGTCCAGGCCCACTCCGTCACCCCCGCGCTGGTCAAGGGCCTCCCCGCCGGCGTCCGGGCGTACCCGCTGATCTCCAGCGACGACGCCCTGCCCGGCTCGCCCGGCTTCGTCTTCGGGGGCTCGGCGGACGGGATGGGGCTGCAGAGCAACCCGGACGGAACCTACACCCTGCTGGTGAACCACGAGGACAACTTCTCCGTCTCGCGCATCCGGCTGGACCGCACCTTCAAGCCGCTCTCCGGCGAGTACGTCCTCGACTCCGACAACGGGCGCTGGCGGCTGTGCTCGGCCACGCTGGCGACGCCGGAGATCCACGGCTTCTCGGCGTACATCACCGTGGGCGAGAGCAGCGCCGAGTCCATGATCCACGCGCTGGATCCCAACGGCGCCCCCAACACCTCGCGCCTGCTGGCCGGGCTGGGCAAGTGGAACAGCGAGAACGCGGTGCCGCTGCCCAAGACGGCGTATCCCGACCGCACCGTGATCCTGATCGGCGACGACGACTCGGGGACGTACGGCGGGCAGGTCGCCATGTACGTGGGCGGCTCCGTGGGCGACCTGGAGGGCGGCAGCCTGTACGTCATGGCCCGCGCCGACGACAACGTCGTCGAGCGCGACATGCAGCCGGGACGCAGCTACCCGGTGGTCTTCCGCAGGATCGAGAACCAGCGGGCGCTCACCGGCGCGCAGATCAACGCCCGGACGGCGGAGCTCAGGGCGATCCAGTTCGGGCGCGTGGAGGACCTGGACTACCGCAAGGGGACCGCGGGGCGCGAGGTCTACTTCAACGTCACCGGGCAGGACGACACCGGCGCCAACGCCGGCTACACGCGCAGCAAGTTCGGCCGGGTGTACCGCCTGGTGCTGGACGGCGCCGACCCCACCCGCGGCACGCTGGAGGTGATCCTGGACGGCGACGACCGCTCCGGCCCCGCGAGGACCTTCCAGAACCCCGACAACATCCTGGTGACGAGCAACTACGTCTACATCCAGGAGGACCCCAACGGCTACAAGGGGAACGCCAGGGCGGGCGACGACGAGACGCACGACGCCTACGTCTACCAGTACGACATCGCCTCGCGGCAGCTCAAGGTGGTGATGGAGCTGGACCACCGCCGCGACGACGCCAAGTACAACGTGGGCGGCGCCTCCGGCTTCGGCGACTGGGAGTACGGGGCCATGCTGGACGTGTCCGACCAGCTGGGCGTCCGGGACGCCTTCCTGCTGGCGATCCAGCCGCACACCTGGCGCGGCGACCGCTACCGGGCCCCGGACGGCGGCACCGCGCGCCCCAACGAGAACCAGGCCAGCCAGGTGCTGCTGGTCACCGGCCTCCCCCGGTAGCCCGGCCGGCGGCAAGACCCGGGTGCCGCGGAGATCTCCTCCGCGGCACCCTCGCGCATTCCAGCAACCGCGTGACCCCCGTGCCCAAGCTCCCCCTCGCGCTGCTCGCCCTCGCCCTCGCCGCCTGCGCGGACGGCCGCTCCGCCGAGCCGCGGGCCGACGCCCGCGCGGAGGCGGTACACGCCGCCTACCTGGCGGACCTGGACTCGCTGGCCGCCGCCGTGGAGCGGCTGGACTCCGCCGTGGCCCGCGGGCGCGGCGAGCAGCGCGCCTTCGCGGAGGCGCGCGCGGCGTACAAGCGGGTGGAGTTCCTGGTGGAGCTGTACACGCCCTCCGCCGCGAAGCAGCTCAACGGCCCGGCGCTCCCCCGCGTCGCCGAGGACGACCCCACGCAGACCGCGATCCCCCCCGAGGGGTTCCAGGTGGTGGAGGAGATGCTCTTTCCCGCGCCGGACCCCGCGGCCCGCGCGGAGGCGCTGGACGAGGTGCGCGTCCTGGCCGCCCACCTCCGCCGGGTGCGCGAGTACGCGGCCGTGACGCGCTTCACCGACGCCAACGTGTGGGACGCGGTGCGGCAGGAGGTGGCGCGCGTGGTGGTGCTGGGCGTGTCCGGCTTCGACTCGCCGGTGGCGCTGCGCTCCGTCCCGGAGGCGGCGCAGGCGTTCCGCGCCCTGCGCGCCGCGCTGGAGCCGTACGGCGCCGACCTGCGCCGCGCCTCGCCCGAGGCGTGGGCGCGGCTGGAGGGCGGGCTCGCCCGCGCCACGGTGTACCTGGACGCGCACCCGGACTTCGACGGGTTCGACCGGCTGGCGTTCGTGACGGAGCACGCCAACCCGGTGTCCGCCGCGCTGCTGGACGCCCAGCGCGCGCTGGCGATCCCCCTGCCGGCGGAGCGCCGCGCCTGGCGCGCGGACGCGGCCACGCTCTTCGACCCCGGCGCCGTCGATCCCCGCTTCTTCGCCCCGGCGGACGCGCCGCCCCCCTCGCGCGAGCAGGTGGAGCTGGGGCGGGTGCTGTTCTTCGACCCCGTGCTCTCGGGCGCCGGCGAGCGCTCCTGCGCCTCGTGCCACCGGCCGGAGCGCGCCTTCACCGACGGGCTGGCCCGCAGCCCGTCGCTGGACGCGCGCGGCGCAGCCGCCCTCCGCAACGCGCCCACCGTGATCAACGCCGGGCTCCAGGGCGCCGCCTTCGCCGACCTGCGCGCGGCGTTCCTGGAGGACCAGGTCGCCGACGTGGTGAGCAGCCCCGCCGAGATGCACGGCGACCTGGAGCGGGCCGCCGCCGCGCTCCGCCGCAGCCCGGACTACGCGGCGCGCTTCGCCCGCGCCTTCGGGCGGGACGACGGGGGCGCGGTCACGGGCGCGAGCGTCCGCGCCGCCGTGGCGGCCTACGTCCGCTCGCTCGTGGCGCTGGACTCGCGCTTCGACCGCTACGTCCGCGGCGACCGGGCGGCGCTCTCCGCGGCGGAGAGGCGCGGCTTCAACCTGTTCATGGGCCGGGCCAAGTGCGGCACCTGCCACTTCGCGCCGCTCTTCAACGGCACGGTGCCGCCGGCGTACGCGGAAACGGAGTCGGAGGTGCTCGGCGTCCCGTCGCGCCCCGCGACGCGCGGCGCCGCGGTGGACCCGGACCCGGGGCGCTTCCGGGTCCACGGCATCCACCTGCACCGCCACGCCTTCAAGACGCCCACGGTGCGCAACGCGGAGCTCACCGCGCCGTACATGCACAACGGGGTCTTCCGCACGCTGGAGGAGGTGGTGGACTTCTACGACCGCGGGGGCGGCGCGGGGATCGGCATCGACCTCCCCAACCAGACGCTCCCGCCGGACCCGCTCCGCCTGACCGACCGGGACAAGGCGGACCTGGTGGCGTTCATGCGCGCGCTCACCGACACCGTCGGGACGACGGCGCGGCCCGCGGCGCTCCCCCGGCTGGCCGACGGGTCGCGCCGCGCCGCACGGGCGGCGGGCCGGGGCTACTGAGGGGCGTGGAGGCGGCGGTGCGGGTGAGCGCCCGGCCCGGCGTGCTCGTCGTCCGCGACGCCGCCCTGGGGCTGCGCGCGCTGGGGCTGACGATGCTGGCGACGGGGGCGGCGATGCTCCCGTCGGGCGGGGCCGTCCCCGGAGGGGTGCTGGCGGCCGGCGGGCTCCTGCTCGCGGCGGGGCCGCGCGTGCGCACGGCGGTGTTCGACCGCACGGCGGGCACGCTCGTGCTCCGCAGCCGGGGCCTGTTCGGCGCCGACGCCGCGGCGATTCCCCTGTCCGAAGTGGCGTCGGTGGACGTGGACGAGACGGCCGACTCCGACGGCGAGGCCGTCCACGCGCTGGTCGTCCGCCTGCGCGACGGCAGCACCCGGCCGCTGCCGCCGTCGCTGTGCTCCCGCGCGAAGCTGCTCCGCGCCGCGGCGGAGATCCGCCGTTTCCTGGACGTCCGCCCCGCTCCGTAGCCGGAGGAGGTCAGGCCGCCTCCGCCTCCCGCAGGTACTCCGCCCGCACCGCCTCCGCCACGTCCGCCGCGGCCGCCGGCCGCCCGACCCGGCGCGCGGCGTCCGCGAGGCCCGCCAGCAGCCCCGGCGCGCCGAACACCTCCTCCACCGCCCCGCGCAGCGCCCGCCCGTCCGGCGCGGCCAGGGCCGCTCCCGCCGCGACGAGGGCGCGGGTGTTCCCCACCTCCTGGCCGGGGATCGGGCGCGTCAGCAGGAGCGGCCGCCCCATCGCCAGCGCCTCGCTGGAGGTGAGCCCGCCGGGCTTGGTCGCCACCACGTCCGCCGCGGCCAGGTAGCGCTCCACCCCGTCCACGTAGCCGCACACGCGCAGGCGCTCCGGCGGCAGTCCCAGCGCCTCCAGGCGCGCACGCGCCTCCGCGCTCCTCCCGCACACCGCCACCACCTGGAGGTCAGGCACCTCCGACGCGAGGACCGCCGCCGCCATCTCCTCCACGCCCAGCCCCAGCCCCCCGCCCATCACCAGCACCGTGCGGCGCCCGGCGTCCAGCCCCAGCGCCCGCCGCGCCTCCTCGCGCGCCGGCGCGGCGGCGAAGCCCCGCGCCACCGGGATCCCCGTCGCGTCCACGCGCGCGCCCCGCACCCGCGGGCGCAGCTCGGCGGCGAGCGCTTCCGTCGCCACGAAGTAGCGGCGCACGCCCGGCTGCACCCACCAGCGGTGCAGGGTGAAGTCGGTGACGGCCAGCGCGAAGGGGGGGAGCCCGGGGCGGCCCGCGGCGAGCTGGCAGGGGAGGAAGTGGGTGCAGAGGCAGAGCCGCCACGGGGCGGACAGCAGGAGGCGGCGGAACTCGCGGAAGAGGAGGCGCTGCGCCAGCGGCCCCCAGCGCGCCCGGTCGCCGTCCTCGCCGTCGGTGCCGCGGTAGATGCGCTCCCAGAGCCAGGGCGCCCGCGCCACCATCAGCTCGTAGCCGCTGCCGTACGCGGCGCGCACCCAGCGGGGGGCCAGCTCCAGCAGGTCCACGTGCTCCACGCGCAGGGCGGGGTCGCGCTCCAGCAGCGCCCCGTGCAGGGCCCCGGCGGCGCGGGCGTGGCCGGTGCCGGTGGACGCGGAGACGATCAGCACGGCGGAGGGGCGCATGCGGTGTTCCTGGGTCGGGGTGGATGCACCGCGAACCATCGGGGCGCCGTGTCACGGCCGGGAGACGCGCGCGTAAAAGCTTGCCGTCCCGCCGATTCCGGCTTGACGGCGCCGGGGCGGGCGTGTTCACTTCGCCCCGCCGTGTCCACACCCCCAAGACCCCCTGCCGCCGGGACGCCGTGGTCCACGTCGCCTTCGTCGCCTTCCTCGCCGCCTCCGCGGCGGCCTTCGCCCTCCTGGAGATCCAGATCGAGGGCGGGTCCGGCTGGGCCGGCGCCCTCCCCACCTGGCGCCTCCAGAACCGGCTCACCCGGCTGGTGATGGGCAGGCGTGAGCTCACCGGCTACCACCTGTACGTGCACCTCTTCGTCCTGCTCCTCCTGCACCTCCCCTTCGCGCTGGGGCTGGCCGCGCCCACCCTGGCCGCGGAGGCGCGGATCCTGGCCTTCCTGGCGCTCTTCTGGATCCTGGAGGACTTCCTCTGGTTCGTCTTCAACCCCGAGTTCGGGGTGCGGCGCTTCACCCCGGAGCACGCCTGGTGGCACGCGCCGGCCTGGTGGTGGATCATGCCGCGGGAGTACTGGATCTTCGCGCCGCTCGGCGTGGCGCTGTACCTGTGGAGCTGGAGCTGACCCGGCCGAAAAGGCGCGGGTTCGATGCACGGGCGTTACGGCTCCCCGGCGCGGCCGTGGCAGCGGATCTCCACGTTTCGGCGTGTCGGTCACTCCCCCCCACGCCTCACGAGGGAGGTCCCGTGGACTTCCGGCTCCTGCACCACCACGACGAGCGCATCCTCCACGCCCTGGTGCTGCGCCGCCGCCGCCCCGCCGACCGGTTCATGCACGCGGTCACTCACCTGGGCGACGCGGCGGCCACGGTCGCGCTGACGCTGGCGATGCTCGCCGGGCTCCTCCCCGGGCTGGCGGAGGCCGGGGCGCGCGCCGCCTTCGCGCTGGTCTCCTCGCACCTGGCCGTGCAGCTGCTCAAGCGCACGGTGTCGCGCACCCGGCCGCGGCTCCCGGTGGGGTACGAGTCGCTGGTGCGGGCGCCGGACCGCTTCAGCTTCCCCTCCGGCCACGCGGCGGCGGCGCTGTCGGTGGCGCTGGGGCTGGCGGCCGTGCTCCC
>JBFMFL010000239.1:0-11182 GCA_040752145.1 Gemmatimonadota bacterium | reverse complement strand
CGATCGGCGCCGGCGGAGGCCGCGCGGCCCCGCGCCGGGCGCCCCTCCCCCCGCCGCGGCGTGCCCGGCGCCGGGGGAGCGCAGGGCGGAGCCCGCTTCGTGGGCTACGAGGACCCGGCGTACGACGCCGCGGTGGCGGACCTGCAGGGCGTGCTGGAGCAGGGACGCGACCGGCTGGACCCCCGCACCGTGCAGGTGCTGGAGGAGAGCCTGGGCACCATCGACGCCGCCATCGAGGACGCCCGCCGCGCGCTGGCGGCGGACCCCGCCAACGAGCGGCTGAACACCTACCTCGCCGGCACCCGCCAGCGCAAGCTGGACCTGCTCCGCGAGGCGACCGGCATCGTGACCGCCATCACCTGACCATTCCTTCTGAAGAAGATACTCACCCATGCTCGCCACCATCGCAGGGGGGATCCTGGCCGCGGCGCTCGCCGCGGCTCCCCAGACCGACACCACCTTCACCGTCCAGCCCGGGGCCCGGCTGGAGGTGAGGAACATGGGCGGTGACATCACCGTCCGCACCTGGGACCGGAGCGCGGTGCGCATCGAGGCGGAGCACTCCTCCCGCACCCAGGTGGACGTGGAAAGCTCCGGATCGGTGGTGCGGGTGCAGGCCCGCTCCCGCACGGGGCCGGCCAACATCGTGGACTACCGGATCACCGTCCCCGCCTCCATGAGCCTGGACCTTTCCGGGATGGCCGCCGAGATCGACGTGCAGGGCACTCAGGGCGAGGTGTCCGCGCAGTCGGTGCAGGGCGGGGTCACCGTGCGCGGAGGGCGCGGCACCGTGTCCGCCCGCTCCGTGCAGGGCGAGGTGCTGGTGGAGGGCTCGCAGGGCGAGGTCCGCGCCGCTTCCACCAGCGAGGACGTGCGCGTGGTGGGCGCCTCCGGCGAGGTGTTCGCGGAAACGGTGAGCGGCGACATCTACCTGGAGCGGATCGCCTCCGCCCGCGTGGAGGCCGGCACGGTCAGCGGCGACGTCTACTACGACGGCGCCATCCAGCCCCGCGGCCGCTACTCGTTCATCACCCACAGCGGCGACGTGGTGGCCTCGGTGCAGGAGGGCGCGGACGCCACCATCTCCGTGGCCACGCTGAACGGCGAGGTGGAGGCGAGTTTCCCGCTCCCCTCGCGCGGGGACGACGGCGGCCGGCACGTCTCCTACACGCTGGGCTCCGGGAGCGCGCAGGTGGAGATGGAGACCTTCAGCGGCGACGTGCAGCTGCGCCGCCCCGGCGAGGTGAGCACCCAGCTGAGCGCCGCCCGCGCCCGGGCGGCCGAGCGGGAGCGCGCCCGCTCGGCCCGCGAGCCCGGGGCCGTGCCGCGGCCCGCCCCCCTTCCGCCCCGCCCCTGATCCGCGAAACCCGCAACCCTTCCAACGGGAGCCCGCCATGCACCGCTGCCTGCTGATCGCCGCCCTCGCCGCCGCCCCGCTGGCCGCCGCCCCCGCCGGGCCTCCGGCTCCCGCGGGAGCGGCCGGTGCCGCGGCCGCATCCACGCCGCAGGAGCCCTTCCGCTGGAGCGGCAGGGTCGCCGCCGGAAAGACCATCGAGGTCAAGGGCGTGAAGGGGACCATCCGCGCCCTGCCCGCCGGCGGCGGCGAGGTGGAGGTGGTCGCCACCCGGCGCGGCGGGCGCAGCGCCGCGGAAACGGTGCGCATCGAGGTGGTGCCGCACGAGGGCGGGGTGACGGTGTGCGCCGTGTACCCGCGGGGGAGGCGGGAGTGGAGCGACGACCGCGGGCGCAGGGAGGAGCGGGGCGGCGAGGGCGGCTACAACCGCTGCGACCCCGGCGAGTGGCGCAACCTGAACGTGCAGGACAACGACGTGTCGGTGGACTTCACCGTGCGGGTCCCGGCCGGGGTCCGCCTGGCCGCCCGCAACGTGTCGGGCGACGTGGACGCGGAGGGGATGCGCGGCTACGTGGACGCCCGCAGCGTGAGCGGGGACGTGCGCATCGCCACCACCGGGTTCGGCGAGGCGTCCACGGTGAGCGGCGAGATCGTGGCCGTGCTGGGGAGCGCCGGGTGGAGCGGCGACCTGGACTTCCGCACCGTCAGCGGCGACATCACCCTGGAGCTCCCGGCGCGCGCCAGCACCGAGGTGCGGGTGGAGACCATGAGCGGCGACATCCAGTCCGACTTCCCCCTGGACGTGGAGCGCCGCACCATGCGCCGGCGGGCGCGCGGGACGATCGGCGAGGGGGGGCGGGAGCTGTACCTCACCACGCTCAGCGGCGACGTGCGCCTTCGCAGGGCACGCTGATTCCTCGAGATCCGGGCGTGGGCCGCTCCGGAGCCGGACGATACCGCCGTCCGTCTCCTGCGCGGGCTCCGGGAACCCCGCCAAACTGCCGGCGGGTTTCCCTTCGCCGGAGGGAGCCAGCCGAAACTGCCCGGCTGTCTCCCTCCGAACAGAATCATACGGGTACTGCATGAACGGCGAACGGCGCCCCTGCCTCGGCATCGAGGTGGGGGCGCCGTCGCAGTGGCAGGCTGTTCCCTGTTCCCTCCCCCGGGGCACCGCCCTTGCAAGCGGGCCGGCGCCGGGCGGGGGTGGCCCCGCCGTCTCAACCGAACCGACCGCTGCATGCCCAACACCGCCCAGGTCCCCGTACAGGAGCTCGCCCGCCGCCTTCCGGCGGACCGCATCGAGCACGACGTGCCGCTGGCGCCCTTCACCACCTTCAAGATCGGCGGGCCGGCGGACGTGCTGTACCGGGCGCGGACGCCGCAGGAGCTGGCGGAGGCGGTGAGCGCGGTGCGGGAGCTGGAGGTGCCCTTCTTCCTGCTGGGGATGGGGGCCAACGTCCTGGTGGGGGACGGCGGCTTCCGGGGGGTGGTGATCAAGAACGAGGTGGAGGAGATCGACTTCCTGGACGACACGCGGGTGCGCGCCGGGTCGGGGGCGCGCGTGTACCACGACCTGATCCAGGCCACCGTGGCGCGCGGGCTGGGAGGGCTGCACCACTACGTGGGGATTCCCAGCACGGTGGGCGGGGCGATCTGGCAGAACCTCCACTTCCTGTCGCCGCCGCCGGAGCGCGAGCGGACCATGTTCATCGAGGAGGTGGTGGAGGGCGCGTCGCTGCTCACCGAGGAGGGCGAGTTGCGGCGGGTGGACCGCGACTACTTCCGCTTCGGCTACGACTACAGCGTGCTGCACGACCGGCGCGACGTGGTGCTGGACGTCACCTTTCGCCTGGAGCCCGAGCCGCGCGAAGTGCTGCGCGACGTGATCCGCGAGAACCTGCAGTGGCGCGACGACCGGCACCCGGACCTGTGGCTGTACCCCAGCGCGGGGTCCATCTTCCAGAAGATCGAGGGGGTGGGCGCGGGGCGGCTGATCGACCAGTGCGGGCTCAAGGGGCACGTGCTGGGGAACGCGCAGATCTTCCACAAGCACGCCAACATCATCGTCAACCTGGGCGGCGCCACCGCGGCGGACGTGCGCGCGCTCATCGAGCTGGCGCAGACCACGGTGCAGCGCGAGCTGGGCTACGAGCTGCGCACCGAGATCGGGATGGTCGGGGAGTTCTGAGGCGGCGGTGTGTCAGGGGCTGCACGCGACGAGGCGCCGGGCCCGCGGGGGGCCCGGCGCCTCGCTTTCGTGCTGTCGTGCTGGTACGGCCGGCTCAGCCGGCCGCCCCGACGCGCGCCACGTTCTCGGCCGCGGGGCCCTTCTCGCCCTGGACGAGGTCGAACTCGACCGCCTCGCCCTCCGCCAGGGACTTGAAGCCGTTCCCCAGGATGGCGGAGTAATGGACGAAGCAGTCCTTTTCTCCGTTCGCCGGCGTGATGAAGCCAAAGCCCTTGGCGTCGTTGAACCACTTCACCGTTCCGCTGATCCTCATACTACGACTCCTGTGTGGTGGTTTGATCGGGGTTCGGCAGCGCCGCACCGGCCGACAGGTACTCGTGGGAATCCGGACTAGCCGCGCCCCCCACGCTGGGCGTTCCTGCGCAGATTCAGCCTGTGCCGACGGGCGGCGCGGCGCTGGTGGTTCCGGACTCGCTGGATCGTCGTTGGAAGCGTTGCGGGCGCATGCGGCCGAAACGGGCACGGAGCGGGCGAGCTGCCGGCGGCACCCCCGGAGCGCCGAAAGCGACCGATCCTCTCCGACCTCTCCACGGCCACACGGGTTCTCCGAAAGGACGTACCGAAGCGGGACCTGATGGATGCGCGCCCGGGGCCGGGGTGACCGGCCGGGCGGCGGCGATGATGGGATCTGGTGCCGACGGGCGGTCAAGGTAGTTTACGCCTAACGGTGTGTCAAGAATCCCGTGTGCCGGGAGGGCGCGCCGCCGCTCGGCCAGGCCACGGCTGGCTTTCCCGGTGGCGCGGCAGGGGTGCGTGGAACGCGTCACGGGGTCCGGCGGCCCCGCTACTTGCGGTCGTTGCGGCGCTGCCCCGTCCGGACCCAGAGCGCCCGCAGCTTGCGCAGGACGTTGTCGAGCTTGCCCTGCACCTCGCGCAGCTCGTCCAGGGCCTGGCCGATGAGCCGCTGGTTGGTGGACATCTGGTCGAGCAGCCCCTCCACGCGGTGCCGCCAGGCGCCCTCGTCGGCCGGGCCGCCCAGGCGCCGGCGCTGCTCGGTGGCCCAGCGGGCGTAGTCGTACACCTCCTTGAGCTCCTCCTGCATCCGCTCGATGCGGGCGTGGTCGGCGGCGGCGAGCTCCACCAGCCGCTCCAGGCGCTTGCGGTCGTCGCGGGTGAAGCCGCCCTCCCCGCCCTCCGGCCCGCTCGGGCGCCCGAAGGGGAGCCGGTCCACCACGCGGGACAGGAGCTGCACCAGCCCGTAGGCGAGCAGGGCGATGCCGACGGTGCCCAGGGGGTCGCCCGGCTGCCCGCCCGGCGAGGCGCCGGGGAGCGCGGAGGTGGGGTCCACCGGGCTGCCGGGCTGGCCGGAGGGGGAGGGGAGCTGCGCGGACGACCAGCTCGGGGGGCTCATCTCCACCACCCCGCGGGAGCGCCCCGGCGGTCCGGGGCCTGGTGGGTGCGATGCATGGGGCTCTCCTTTCGGGGGCCGGCCGGACCGCGGAGCGCGCGTCCGGCGGCCGGCGTTCAGGACGTGCCGCCGCCCAGCTGCATCTCCAGCAGCCGGGGGTCGACGTACAGGTCGTAGATGGTGCCGCACCCCCGGCGGTGGCACTGGTAGGTGCCGATGCGGGTCAGCTCCCCGGGCGCGTTCATGCCGCGCACGAGGTCCTCCGTCACGCGCAGCGCGGGGCGGGAGCCGCAGCGGGGGCAGCTGGTGTTGAGGCGGACGAGGCGGCCTCCGCGCGGCTCGCGCTGCCGCGGGATCCCACCCTCCGTGGAAACTGGCGCTTCCGGTGCGGCGGGGGTGGCGGGACGCTGCCCTCCGGGTGCGATGGTCGGGTTCCGGTGCATGGTGCATCCTCCGGTGTGGGTACGCGGGATCCGCGCGGAGACTGCCGGCGGGCGCCCGCCCGCACGGGCCAGCGTCCCGCGTTCGGCTTGGGGCAGCACGAAGAAAGGCCCCCTGGCTCGGTCGCTGTGCCGAGCGGGGGGCCTTTGCCGGCCCGTCTCAAAAGCTTGTTTTCGGTCTATGTACGGCGCTGCCGGACAGGGCGTGCCGAGCGCCGGAACGGCTGCGCGGCGCGCCTTTCTGTTCCCGTTCCAGGAACTCCCCCGCGACCAGGTCGTAGATCGCCCCGCACCCGCGCCGCGGCGTGTGGCACTGCGGCTCCCCCGGGCTGCGGCCGGCTCCCGCGCGCGGGCGGTGGGCCAGACCCTTGCATGTGGCTCCGCCCGCGACTATCCTGCCGTCTTAACACTTGTCGCAGGGTGCCGGATGCTTGCGTAAACACTCTGCAACAATCTTAACCCCTTATGAGCGCCTGTCAAGGGTGTATGGAAAGGAGTGGGTACGTGTTATGAACGTAGCGACTCGGCGGTCGGTCGGGTTCCGCCTCCGGAAGGTGCGGGAGAGGCTGGGATGGGACCGGACGGAGCTGGCGGACAAGCTGGGGGTGCACCCCGGCTCCATCGCGCGCTGGGAGACGGGCGGCTCGGTGCCGCACCGCTACCACGTGGAGCGGATCGCCGAGTGGGGGAGCGTGGACCCGGAGTGGCTGCTGAGCGGGCGTGACCCCGGCGAGGCCGAAGCCGACTCCCTCGCCCACGCCGCGGACGGGGACGAGGGGCAGGCGGGCGAGATGTTCGCCTCGCTGGACTCCATCGCCCGCTTCGTGGGCGGGATCGGGCCGGCGGGGCAGGAGAAGCTGCGCAAGCTGGACGCCCTGGAGGGGCTGCGCAGGATGCTCACCGCCCGCGGGCTGCTCCCCGACTGGTGGTACGAGCTGCGCGACCGCGTGGAAGGCGATGAGCTCTGACGAGGAGCGGATCCTGGCGGAGGCCGCGCGGCTGGTGGAGGACGCGCGCCGCTTCGTGGGCGACTATGCCGGAGACTACGCGCCGCTGCGGACCGACCAGCTCTCGGAGCTGCTGCGGGGGGCGGGGTGCCACGTGGAGGTGTTCCCCTTCCAGTCGGACGCCGTCGCCATGACGCTGCCGCGCTGCGCGGACGCGTACCCGGTGCTGGTCAACCGCAGCTCGGAGCGCACGGACCGGCTCTTCGCCTTCCGGCACGAGATCGCGCACGTGCTCGCCGGGGACGTGGACGGGGCGGTGTACCTGTCGGACCAGGGGTACATGGCGGTGCCGGAGCGGGTGGCCGACCTGTTCGCGCTGGCGGACCTGGTGCCGGGGTGGTGGATCGCCGACGTGCGCAAGGGGCAGACGCCGTGGCGCCGGGTCAAGGCGGAGATCGCGCTGGCGGTGGCGGAGTACGCGGAGGTGTGGCCTCCCGACCGGCTGGTGGACCGGGTGGTGCTGCGGCTCAAGCTGTTCCGCGAGCGAGGGGTTTGAAGTGTTCGAGGTGTCGTGGCGGGCCGCTGCGGAGCCCGGACGGAACTGCTGTCCGGTCTCCTCCGCGGGCTCCGGGAGCCAGGCCAAACTGCCGGCCAGTCTCCCCTCGCCGGAGTGAGCCAGCCGAAACTGCCCGGCTGTCTCCCTCCGCACATCTTCATACGGGTACTGCGGAACTGCAAAAACGCACCATGCGGGGTGCTGGTGCGGAACGTGAAGGGCCCGGCGCTCACGGCGGCGGGCCCTTTCTGATCGGAGGAGACTGGCGGTATGGCATGCTCACTACAGATCCGACGCGCGCTGCTGCTCCCGCTGGCGGGGCTGGCGGCGTGCGCGGGGTCCATCGGGCCGGAGGAGGAGGCGCGCATCGGCGAGTCGTACGCCGCCGAGATCGTCGCCCAGACGCCGCTGATCCGCGACCCGGCGGCGACGGCGGCGCTCAACCGGCTGGGCGGCGCTTTGGCGCAGCGGGCGGACTCCACGGGGCGGCGCTACACCTTCTACCTGGTGGACTCGCCCGAGGTGAACGCCTTCGCCATCCCCGGCGGGCACGTGTTCGTGAACCGGGGGCTGGTGGAGGCCGCCGACGAGCAGGCGGAGCTGGCGGGGGTGCTGGGGCACGAGATCGCCCACGTGACCGAGCGGCACGGGCTGGAGCAGATGGAGAAGCGGCAGGGGGCGGGGCTGCTGGTTTCGCTGGTGTACCTGCTTCTGGGGCGCGAGCCGGGGGTGCTGGAGCAGGTGGCGATCCAGGGCGGCGGGGCGGCGATCTTCGCCAAGTACGGGCGCGACGCCGAGCGCGAGGCGGACCGGGAGGCGATCGAGACGGTGGTGGCCGCCGGGCACCACCCCGAGGGGATCGCCACCTTCTTCGAGGAGCTGCTCCGGGAGCAGCAGCGCCGGCCGGGAGCGGTGGAGCAGTGGTTCGCCAGCCACCCCACCAGCGAGGAGCGCGTCCGCGAGGCGCGGGCCGTCATCGGCGCGCTGGGGCCGCTGGACGGGGCGCGCCTGGTGCGCGACACCCCGGAGTACCAGGCCTTCCGCGAGCGCGTCGCCAGCCTCCCCGCGGCCCGCTAGTCGCGCCGCCGGGTCTACGGGGCGACGAGCGCCGCCGCGCCGGACCCGACGAGCGGGGCCAGGGCCCCGTAGCCCCCGGACGACGAGCCGTCGCCGCCGGACAGGAGGGTGACCGCCAGGACGGCGGCGAGCGCCAGGACCACCAGCAGCGCGATCTTGATCCAGCTCCACGGCCGCTCTCCCTGCACCTCCCCGGTGCGGGCGTTGACCAGCCGGCGGAAGACGCGGCCGCGGTAGCGGTAGGCGCTGATCCAGACGGGGAGCAGCACGTGCTTGAAGGTGACGTCGTCCCAGCGCGTGTCCGCGTGGTGTACCTGCTGCTCGTCGCCGCCGATGTCGTGAGCGATCGTGCGGTGGATGGTCTCGTCCATGACGGGCTTGGCGAGCTCGAACCCCGCGTCCAGCGGCACCCGGTAGCTCTCCGCGCGGAAACCGGCCAGGTACTCCTCCGAGAAGGCCACCAGCGCGGGGAGGTCCCAGGGCTGGAGCGCGTCCGCCTCCTTGCGCGGCAGGCTGTCGCTGGCCAGCACCAGCACGTCGTCGAACGAGTCGTGCACGGTGCCGGAGGCCGGGTACCAGCGCGTCCTGCGGACCTGCCGGGTGCGCGTCACCGGCTTCCCGTTCTCGGTGACCGTGTACGTCTCCGACACCCAGTACCACTCCCCCCGCGCCCCCGAGTAGCGCGTGGTGGCCTGGCAGTCGAAGGTCCAGCAGGGCACGTACACCCCCACCAGCTTCCCCTCGCGCGTGGCGTTCCGCTTGAAGTCGTTGGGGGCCAGCCACACGCCGCGCATCCAGCGCTCCAGCGCCGCCTCGGCCTGCTCGCGGGTGACCCGGAAGGGGAGGAGCGCCGTGGGGCGGATCAGCCGGCGCGAGGCGCGGGCGGGCACCAGCGCGCCCCGGCAGAAGGGGCACTCCTCGGAGACCACGTTGGGATCCAGCGTGGTCTCCGCGCCGCACGAGGTGCAGTGCGCGTCCAGGACCTCCCAGGTTTCCGAGCCGGCGGCCAGGCGGCCGAGCCAGGCGTGGAAGTCCAGCTCCTCCGTGCCGCCGGGCGCGGGCGGGACGGGGGTGGTGGTGCCGCAGTAGGGGCAGAGGAGGGAGTCGGTGCCGGGGGCGAAGCGGAGCCCCGCCCCGCACCCGGAGCAGGCGAGCCGGGGGCCCGCCTGCTCCGCGGAGGGGGTGCTCACCGCGGCGGGAGCGGCGGCGGCGCGGCGGCGAAGAGCGCGGCCAGCTCCGGCACCTCGCCGGCCGGCGTCCACTGCGCCATCCCCTGCTTCCAGGCCAGGGTGTCGCGGGTAAGCGACCCGTCGGCCACGCGGCCGCGCAGCGCGTCCATCCCGTGGGGGCCGCTCTGCGCGCCGTCCAGCGCGATGTAGAACTGCGCGCCGCCCGGGAGCGGCGGCGGGCCGGCCGGGGCAGAGGCGGACCCGTGCGCGCCGCCCATGCTCTGCGCCATCTGCTGGGCCATGGCGAAGCCCATCCCCAGCCCCATCCCCTCGCCGGCCGCGCCCCCCGGCGTCCTGGCCGCGTTGCCGATGGCCTCCGCGGTCTGGAAGCGGGTGTAGGCGCTCAGGTCGCCGATCACCCCCATGCTGGTGCGCTTGTCCAGCGCCTTCTCCACCTCCTCCGGCAGGGAGATGTTCTCCACCAGCACCTTGGTGATCTCGATGCCGTAGGCCAGGAACTCCGGGCGGATGCGGTCGGCGATGAAGCCGCCCAGCTCGTCCTGGTTGCCGGCCAGGTCCAGCACCGGGATCTTGCTCTCGCCCAGCACGTCGGCGAAGCGCGAGGTGATCAGGTTGCGGAGCTGGCCCTCGATGTCGTCCGTCTGGAAGTGGCCGTTGGTGCCCACGATCTCGGCCACGAACCTGGCCGGCTCCGAGACGCGCACCGCGAAGGTGCCGAAGGCGCGCAGCCGCACCGGGCCGAACTCCGGGTCGCGGAGCATGATGGGGTTCTTGGTGCCCCACTTCCGGTCGGTGAACTGGCGCGTGGCGACGAAGTACACCTCGGCCTTGAACGGGCTCTCGAAGCCGTACTTCCACCCCTTGAGCGTGGAGAGGACGGGGATGTTCTCCGTCGTCAGCGTGTACGTGCCGGGCGTGAACACGTCGGCCACGCGGCCCTCGTCCACGAACACGGCGGCCTGGCCGGGACGGACGATCAGCTTGGCGCCGCTCTTGATCTCGTTGTTGTACCGCTCGAAGCGGTGCACCATCGTGTCGCTCGACGGGTCGAGCCACTCGATGATGTCGATCAGCTCGCGCTTGACGAAGTCGAAGATTCCCACCGGGGTCGCTCCTTTTCGAGGTCGTGTTCGGCGCGGGTCTCGCGCGGCACCTCCTAACTAAATGCGCGGGGAGGGGGTTCGCAACGGTGCGTCCGTCCCGCGGACGTGGAATACGGGGTTTGCCGGGGATTCGTTTCGGGCGTGGCTCGTGAGGGCGTGGCGGGCCGCTCCGGAACCAGGCCAAACTGCCGGCCTGTTTCCTACGCGGGCTCCGGGAACCCCGCGGTACTGCTGCGGGTTTCCCTCCGCCGGAGTGAGCCAGCCAAACTGCCGGCTGTCTCCCTCCGTGACGGATCATGGGGGTACTGCGGAACTGCAACGGCGACGGCAACCGCAACTGCAACGGCGTGTCACCGCCCCGTGGCGAAGGCGGCGGGGGGGAGCGCGCCGCGCAGCTCCAGCGGCACGGCGTCCAGCCACCCCACCTCCAGCACGCCCCAGAAGCCGATCAGCACCGCCTCGGCGGCGTCGTGGCGCAGCGAGGGCGGGCGGGGGGCGCCGGACCACTCGATGATTCGGCGGGCGGCGGCGTCGGCGCTCTGCTTGGCCTGCGCGCCGCTGCGCTGCTCGCGGGCCAGGAGCATGCGCGGGCGCCAGGTCTCCGGGCCCACCCGGCGGGCGGAGGCGCCGCGCTTGGCGGCCTCGCGCTCCCACAGCTCGAACAGGTGCCGGTCGCCCTCGGCCACCAGCCAGGCCAGGGCGGGGACGTCGGCCAGCACGCCGTGGATGCCGCGCTTGAGCCGCGTCACGCTCCCGAAGTTCTGGGAGCGGCACCAGCGCAGGCGGCCGTCGTCGCCGAACAGCGCCAGCCCGGTGCGGAGCCCCAGGTCCACGGCGAGCAGGCTGCGCTGCATCGGGGCGGCCGGGCGGGGGCGGCTCCGGCGGGCGGAGCCGCCCCGCGCGCCTCAGGGGTGGTTCT
>JBFMFL010000238.1:10294-11306 GCA_040752145.1 Gemmatimonadota bacterium | reverse complement strand
GAGGCGGAGCGCGCCCGCACGCTGGCCGCCGCCGGGGCGCTCAGCCGCTCCGCGCGCGAGGAGGCCGAGCTCGCCGCCCTCTCCCGCGCCCGCGAGGCCGACGCCGCCGCCGAGCGCGTCCGCGCCGCCGCGGCGGACGTGGCGTCGGCCCGCGCCGCGCTCGCCGACGCCGACCCGTCCGCCGAGCCCCGCGCGCCGCTGGAGGTCCGCTCGCCCGTCGCCGGGCGCGTGCTGCGCGTCCCGGAGCGGAGCGCGCGCGCCGTGGCCGCGGGGGCGCCGCTGGTGGAGCTGGGCGACGCGGACGCGCTGGAGGTGGTGGTGGACGTGCTCTCCGCGGACGCGGTGGCGATCCGGCCCGGCGCGCCGGTGGAGATCGGGGACTGGGGCGGGGCCGGGACGCTGCGGGGCGTCGTCCGGCGGGTGGAGCCCTCCGCCTTCACCCGGGTCTCCGCGCTGGGGGTGGAGGAGCAGCGGGTCAACGTGGTCGCCGACCTGGCGGCGCGCCCGGCCGGGCTGGGCGACAACTATCGCGTGGAGGCGCGCATCGTCACCTGGCTGGCGCCGCGGGTGCTGCGGGTTCCGTCGGGGGCGCTGTTCCGCGACGGGGAGGCGTGGGGCGTGTTCGTGGTGGAGGAGGGGCGGGCGCGGCGGCGGGCGGTGCGGGTCGGGCACCGGGGGGAGGACGCGGTGGAGGTGCCGGGCGGGCTCCGCGCGGGCGAGGAGGTGGTGATGTTCCCCACCGACCAGGTGCGGGACGGGGTGCGCGTGGAACGGCAGTGAACTGCGGGTTCGGGCGTGCCCCTCGCTGGCGCTCGGGTCGGGCTGCGCGCGGAGTAACGCACGATACGACCGTGCGTAACTCCGCCGAGCCCCGCAAACTGCCGGCGGGTCTCGGCCCTGCCGGGCGCGCATCCCTCACGCGGGGCCCGGCGCGGATGGCGGATGCTGCGGCGGGGGGGGGGGGGGGACCCGCCCCCCCCCCCCCCGGGCACGCCCCGGCCCCCCGCCCGGC
>JBFMFL010000238.1:0-10284 GCA_040752145.1 Gemmatimonadota bacterium | reverse complement strand
GCGGCGGGCGGCGGGGAGATCCCCGCCGCCCGCTTCGCGTTCTCCGCCGGGCCCGGCGGACGGCGACTGCGCCTACGCGTCCTCGCGGTCGGCGCTCCACATCGCGGGCGGCACCAGGAGCACCGAGCAGGGCGCCCGGCGCGCCACGGCGGAGGCCACGCTCCCCAGCAGCGCGCGCTTCACCAGGCCGTGGCCGTGCGTCGCCAGCACCACCAGGTCCGCCCGCTCCCCGGCGGCGTAGCCGTTGATCTCGTCCGCCTCGCCCTCGCCCCAGAGCAGTTCCTCGCGGACGAGGACGTCGGCCGTCCTCCCGCTGCGCGCCAGCGACTCCTCCACGCGGCGGTGCAGTTCGGGGCCCACCACGGCGCGGCCGGAGGGGAGGTCGCGGACGAAGAGCGCGGGGAGCACGTGAACCACGCGCACGTCCAGCGCGGCGCCCCCCTCGTCCAGGCGCCCGGCCAGCGCCGTCCCCCACCCCAGCGCCAGGTCCAGCGCCCCCTGCGACGGCTCGGACAGGTCGAAGGGGACCACCACGCGGTGCAGGGGCAGGTTCAGGTGCTCGCGCACCACCAGGCAGGGGACGGGGGAGGTGCGGACCACGCGGTCCGCGGTGCTCCCCAGGAACTCGCCGGGGCCGCCGCGCCTGCGGTGCGGGCCCAGCACCACTAGGTCGGCCCCCACCGCCGCGGCGCGCTCCACGATGGCGCGGTGCGCCACGTACACCTCCACCGCGCGGCTGGCGGGCCGCACGCCCTCCGGCAGGGCCCGCCGGAGCTGCGCGTCCAGCGCCCGCTCCGCCTCGTCCAGCCTCCCCTGCCAGGTGGGAGGCTCCCCGCCGGCATGCGGCGCGGAGGGCAGGTCGAAGGCGTGCATCACGTGCAGCTCCGCGCCGGTGCAGGCGGCCAGCGCGCCGGCGGCGCGCAGCACCTCGTCGGAGGCCTCCGAGAGGTCGGTGGCGGCCAGGATGGAGCGGATCGGTTGCGGGACCATGCGCCCTCCCCGGGCGGGTGCGCCCGTCGCGTCTGTATCGGAGCGCGGCCCGCGGCGGGCCGCGCCGGGTCCGCCCGGACCCGTCCCCAATCTACGGCCCCGCGCCGCTCTCCGCTGTAGGGGCGGGGCAGGCTCGCATCGCCCGGAACTCCCCCACGAGCGCTCCGCGGACGCGGCGGGCGAGGACGGTTGACATAGGGGGAGGGGGTACGTATCTTTCGATCCAGGCATAGGGCCAGGGGGTATACAGGACGAACCGGAGGAGCGATCATGGAGAGCACGACCATCGGGATCAGCGGGATGAGCTGCGGGCACTGCGTCGCCGCGGTGAAGCGGGCGCTGGAAGGGATCGACGGCGTGGAGGTACGGGAGGTGAAGGTGGGCTCGGCCACGGTGGACTACGACCCGCAGGAGGTGTCGGCGGAGCGGATCGCGCGGGCCATCGAGGACGAGGGCTACGGGGTCGAGAGCGGGAGGTAGGCATGAGCGCGACGGACTGGCTGGTGGTCGCGGGCGGCCTGGCCGCCCTGGCGTGGGTGAACTGGTACTTCTTTTTCGCCGGCGGCACGGCGGCCACCGCCGCCGCCACGGGCGGGGTGCAGGAGGTGGTCATCGGGGTGCGGGGCGGCTACGAGCCGGCCCGGGTGCGGGTGAGGAAGGGGGTGCCGGTGCGGCTGGTGTTCGACCGGCAGGAGACCTCCGGGTGCTCGGAGGAGGTGGTGATCCCGGAGTTCGGCGTCCGCCGCTTCCTGCCGGCGTTCAAGAAGACGGCCGTCGAGCTGACGCCCGAGCGGGCGGGGAGCTACGACTTCACGTGCGGCATGGGCATGCTCCGCGGCAAGCTCATCGTCGACGAATAGGAGGGGAGGGTACCACGATGGCGAGCGTCACGGCGGAGGCGGGACAGGTCGAGGGGACGGCGGCGGGCGACAAGGTCACGATCCCGGTGACGGGGATGACCTGCGCCGCCTGCTCCGGGCGGGTGCAGCGGACGCTGGAGAAGCACCCGGGGGTGCGGGACGCGGCGGTCAACCTGATGCTGGGGAACGCCACCGTCCGCTTCGACCCGGGGGCCACCACGCCCGACGCGCTGGTGGAGGCGATCCGCGCCACCGGCTACGGGGCGGAGCTGGCGAGCCCGGACCGGAGCGCCTTCGAGGAGCAGGACGAGCAGGACCGCGCGCAGGAGGAGGAGTTCCGCGCGCTCCGGCTCAAGGCCGGGGCCAGCTTCGCCGTGGCCGTGGTCGCCATGGTCGTCTCCATGCCGCTGATGTCGGCGGGGGCGCACGGCGCGCACGGCCCCGCGGGCGACCCCTTCATGCGCTGGACCATGGGGTGGCTCAATCCCGTGCTGGAGGGCGCCCTCCCGTGGCTGTACCGGGTGCCGGCGGCCGCGCTCTCCTGGGGGCTGCTGCTGCTGACGCTGGGCGTCATGGCCTGGGCGGGGCGGCACTTCTACACCCGCGCCTGGGCCGCCTTCCGCCACCACTCGGCGGACATGAACACGCTGGTGGCGGTGGGGACCGGGGCCGCGTTCCTGTACTCGGTGCTCGCCACGGTGGCCCCGGGGTTCTTTCTGGCCCGCGGCGTGGCGCCGGACGTGTACTACGAGGCGGTGGTCTTCATCATCTCCCTGATCCTGCTGGGCAACGCGCTGGAGGCGCGGGCCAAGCGGCAGACCTCGTCCGCGCTGCGGGCGCTGGTGCAGCTCCAGCCCAAGACGGCGCGGGTGGTCCGCGACGGCGTGGAGGCGGACGTGCCGGTGGAGGAGGTGCGGGCCGGCGACGTGGTGGTGGTGCGGCCCGGCGAGCGCGTCCCGGTGGACGGCGAGGTGGTCTCCGGGAGCAGCGCGGTGGACGAGTCGATGCTCACCGGCGAGTCGCTCCCGGTCAAGAAGGAGCCGGGCGACCGGGTGATCGGCGCCACCATCAACAAGACGGGCGCCTTCCGCCTGCGCGCCACCACGCTGGGCGCCGACAGCATGCTGGCGCAGATCGTCCGGCTGATGAGGGACGCGCAGGGCTCGCGCGCCCCCATCCAGCGCCTGGCCGACCGCATCAGCGCCGTGTTCGTGCCGGTGGTGCTGCAGATCGCCATCGTGACCTTCGTGGTCTGGTTCGTGGCGGCGGACGCGGCGCCGGGGGTGCGGGCCTTCGCGGCGGCGGTGGCGGTGCTGATCATCGCCTGCCCCTGCGCCATGGGGCTGGCGGTGCCCACCGCGGTGATGGTGTCCACCGGCAAGGGCGCCGAGCTGGGGGTGCTGATCAAGGGCGGCGAGGCGCTGCAGCGCGCAGGCGACGTCCGCACGGTGGTGCTGGACAAGACCGGCACCATCACCGAGGGCCGCCCCACCGTGACCGACGTGGTGGCCGGCGCCTGGGCCGGGCGCGAGGACGATCTGCTGCGGCTGGCCGCCTCGCTGGAGGCGTCGTCCGAGCACCCGCTGGCCGACGCCGTCGTGCGGCGGGCCCGCGACGCCGGGCTGGCGCTCTCCCAGGCCGAGGGCTTCGAGGCGGTGGCGGGCCGGGGCGCCGTGGGCGTGGTGGACGGGCACGCGCTCGCCATCGGAAACGAGGCGCTCCTGGCCGACTACTCGGTACCCACCGCCCCGCTGGCGGAAGCGGCGGAGCGCCTGGCGGGCGACGCCAAGACGCCGGTGTTCGTGGCGGTGGACGGCGAGCTGGCCGGGGTGCTGGCCATCGCCGACCCGGTGCGCGACACCTCGCGCGAGGCCATCGCCCGGCTGCACCGCATGGGGCTGGAGGTGGTGATGCTCACCGGCGACAACCGCCGCACCGCCGAGGCCGTGGCCCGCCAGGCGGGGGTGGACCGGGTGGTGGCCGGCGTCCTCCCCGAGGGCAAGGTCGCCGAGGTGAAGCGGCTCCAGGAGCAGGGGAAGACGGTGGCGATGGTGGGCGACGGGATCAACGACGCCCCCGCGCTCGCCCAGGCCGACGTGGGGATCGCCGTCGGCACGGGGACGGACGTCGCCATCGAGGCCAGCGACGTGACGCTGATGCGGGGCGACCTGCGCGGCGTGGCCTCGGCCGTCGCGCTGTCGCGGCGCACCATGCGGACGATGAAGCAGAACCTGTTCTGGGCCTTCGTCTACAACGTGGTGGGGATCCCCGTGGCCGCGGGCGCGCTCTTCCCCGCCTTCGGGCTGCTGCTCTCGCCCATCCTGGCGAGCGCGGCCATGGCCTTCAGCTCGGTGAGCGTGGTCGCCAACAGCCTGCGCCTGCGCCGCTTCCGGGCGGCGTAGGCCGGCGACACGCACCAGAAACACGAACCCGGAGACCGGAGCTACGATGCAGACCGACGACCAGGGCCTTCCCGCTGCCCCCACCGCCTGCGGGTGCGGCTGCGGCACCCGCGAGGGCGAGGGCGCCGACCGCAGGGCGGCGGGCGTGGACGCCGGGATCAAGGAGCGCAACCTCAAGCGCCTGCGGCGCATCGAAGGGCAGGTCCGCGGGCTCCAGCGCATGGTGGAGGAGGACCGCTACTGCGCCGACATCATGACCCAGATCGCCTCGGTGCACGAGGCGCTGCGGGGCGTGGGCCGCGAGCTGATGCGGAACCACCTCAAGCACTGCGCGTCGTCGGCCATCCGCGGCGACGACGGCGAGGCCGCGGAGGCGATGTACGACGAGCTGGTGGACATGATGTACAAGCACGCCCGCTGAGGGCGGGGGACGGGGCGCTCGCCGCCCCCTCCTTGTGTGCATGTTTTATGCGCTGTAAAATCGCCCCTCGTGCCGGCGTCCGCGGACGGACGGGAGCTGCACCGGACGAGGGCCTTACCGACGAGAGACAGCGATGAGCAAGGGATACGCGGTGGCGGGCAGGACGCTGGCGGGCGCCGCGGCGACGCTGGCGGCGCTGCACCAGCCGCTGGCGGCGCAGACCGACTACTACAACACCGACACGGGCCGCCCCGTCCGCATCGAGGACGCGGCCCCGACCGAGCGGTACGCCTTCGAGCTCCAGCTCGCCCCGCTCCGCCTGGAGCGCGAGGCGGGCGGCGCCTACCACTGGGAGATCGCGCCGGAGCTGGCGTACGGCATCCTGCCGCGCACGCAGCTGGAGGTGGGCTTCCCGCTGGTCTACGTGGACGCGGCCGGGGGCGGCGGCGCGTCGGGGCTGGCGGGCGTCGAGGTGGCGGCGCTCCACCAGCTCAACGTGGAGACGCGCACCCTTCCCTCCCTCGCCGTCGCGGCGGACGTGCTCCTGCCGGTGGGCGGGCTGGCGCCGGAGGGCGTCTACACCTCGGTGAAGGGGATCGCCACCCGCACCCTGAGCTGGGCGCGCTTCCACGCCAACGCGCAGTACACTTTCGGCGACGACCTCTCGGACGGCGAGGAGGCGGGCGAGGCGTCGCGCTGGATGGCGGGGCTGGCCGTGGACCGCACCTTCCCGCTCCGCTCCATGCTGGTAGTCGCCGACGTGTTCGCGGAGCAGCCGCTGCACGACGGCGAGGAGCTCCAGTGGACGGCGGAGACCGGGCTGCGCTACCAGACCAGCCCGCAGTTCAACGTGGACCTGGGCGTCGGCCGGCGCTTCGCGGGGGGCGGCCAGGGGTGGTTCTTCACCTTCGGGGCGTCGCACGCCTTCGCGGTGCGCTCGCTGATGCCCTCCGGGCGCTGAGGCAGACACCATGCACATCATGATGGAAAACCTGACAAATCGCCGGTCCGCTCTCCGATCTGGTCTGGGCGCCGCGGCGGTGGCGCTCGCCCTCGGCGTAGCGGCGGAGCCCGCGGCGGGGCAGTGGTCGCGGCAGCACGAGCAGTTCTACCTGCCGGCGGAGCACAACTGGGTGTTCCGGCGCAACTTCCCGGGGGCGGACCGGCTCTTCAACGCCTTCGACTACGGGCACGCCATCCTCTACGAGGAGCTGTACAAGAACCCGGACGCGCCGGTCGCGGAGCTGGAGGAGCGGGAGTACGACTTCATCACGCGGAAGCTGCTGGTGTCGCCGCCGCGGCTGCCGCTGGAGGAGGGCGCCATCGAGATCGCGTACGTCAAGCTCGCCCCCGAGGCCAAGCTGATGTTCGAGTGGGCGCACCTGCTGCACCGGCAGATCTACGACGTGCTGGGCGACGAGCGCCTGTCGCAGGAGGACAAGGACCGCGCGGTCGCGGAGGTGGTCCGCTACTACAAGACCCGGCCCGACCTGGCGTTCAGCTCGCGCCCCAAGAACATGGAGCTGATGGAGGGGCAGTACTACTCCACGGCCTTCCGCGACAAGTATCCCAAGTTCAACGGGCTCATCTGGGCGTACCACTGGCTCCAGGTGGGGCTGTACGAGCCGCTGCTGGTGGGCCGGACGCAGGACGAGCGGCAGACGGGGGTGACGGCCACCGTGGCGCGCTTCCGCCAGATGCTGGAGAACGCGCCCACCCACATGCCGCGGGTGATGCCGATGACCGCGGCCGTGGCGCCCCGGTTCGCGGAGCGCTACCCGGAGGCGGCGATCATCTTCGACAACCTGCACGGCATGCACGACGTGATCTCGGACATCCTGGCCTCGCCGGAGGTGCCGCGCGACCGCAAGCGCGCCGAGATCCTGAAGGCCGCCGAGCGCTACCGCGACGACACGTCGTTCGTGATGACGGAGCAGGAGTGGCGCGACATGTCGCTGGCGATGGGCGTGCAGAACATGGGCGGGCCCGTCATCGGGTTCATGGCCGGGTTCCCGCAGCCCACCGTGGAGCGAGGCGCGGTCATGGCGCACGGCGCCGGCGGCCACGGCGCCATGCAGCACGGGCAGGCCGGCGCGGCGGCGCAGGGGCACGAGGGGATGCAGCACGGCACCGGGCACGGCGCGCCGGCTCCGGCGTCGGCGTCCACCGATGCGGCGCGGCTCGCGGAGCTGCACGAGCGGATGATGGCGGACCCGGTGATCCGGGCGCGCGTCGCCGCGGACTCCGTGCTCCGGCGGATGACGGCCGAGGTCCACGGGGGCGGCCACGGCGCGGCGCACGGTGCGGCGCCCGCGGCCGGCGCGGCGGCGGCGGACAGCGCGCAGGCGCTGGAATTCGTGGTGCGGCTGCTCTCCGACCCCGAGGTGGAGGCGCGCATCCACTCCGACCCGCGACTGCACCAGCTGTGGAGCGACCCCGAGGTGCAGCGGCGGCTGGCCGAGCTGCGCCGGCAGCAGCCCGCGCCCGCGCAGCAGCACCGGCACTGACCCAGGACGAGGGGAGCACGATGTACACCAAGCTCGGAGTCGGCCTGACGGCGGCGGTGGTGATGGCCGCGTGCTCGGGGGCCGGCGAGTCCGCGGGCGGCGGGCAGGCGCCGCTGGACAGCACCGCGGCCCCCGGCGCCACGGCGGCCGCGCCTGCGGCCGGCCACGCGGGGCACGCCACGGGCGACGGCACGGCCCGGGACTCCGCCGCGGCGGGCGCGATGGCCGGGATGGACCACTCGGCGCACGGCGGCGCGGCGCAGGGAGCCGTGGCGGGGATGGACCACTCCGGCGGCCACGGGGCTGCCCCCGCCGCCGGATCGGCCGCCCACACAGGGATGGCGCACGGCGCGCCCGCGGCAGGGTCGGCGGGCGGCGCCACGCACGCGGGCCACTCGGGTCGGACGGCCGCCGCGGCGTCGCACCCGGCCGGCCATTCGGGGGCTGCGCATTCCGCGAGGACGGGAACGACGGCCCATACCGGAGCGGGGCATTCCGGTTCGCCGGGCGCTGCGCACACGGCGGCTGGACACCGCGCGACGACGCATTCCGGAGCCGGTCACTCCACGTCGGGAGGCAGAACGGCACACGCGGGTGCCGGACACTCGACGGGTGGACACACTGCTTCGGCCGGCTCTCACGCGGGGACGCAGCACGGAGCCGCTCAGCGGACGGGCAGCCACGCGGAGCACGCCGCTCCCGCGGCGGCGGGCGGACACGCGGGGATGCAGCACGGGACCGCGGCGACGTCCCCGAGCGGCGGCGCGCACGCGGGACACGGCGCGGACCCGGAGGACGACGCGACCCGGAAGCTCCTCGCGCTCGCGGGCGAGCTGGTGGAGGACCCGGCGGTGCAGCGCGAGATCCAGCGGGACCCGGCGCTCCGCGAAGCCTGGTCCGACCCCGGCGTGCGGCGCGTGGTGACGCAGCGCCCGTAGGATTTCCGGCCGGGGAGCGGGACGAACGAGAACCAGGGAGACGCCATGCAGCCACACGGTGAGCCTTCGAAGCCCGGCATGAAGCCCTACCTCCGCCTCTTCACCGCGCTGTCCATCTCGTACGTGGTGATGTGGGCGGTCATGTACTCGCGTGTGAACGAGATCGGGAACGTGTTCCTGAGCCTCAACCAGGCGTACATGGCCGGGCTGATGGTGGCCCCCATGCTCGTGATCATGCTGCTCACCATGGGCTCCATGTACCCGAACCGGAAGCTCAACGCCGCCCTCCTGGCCGGGGCGGTCGCGCTGTTCGGGGTCCTCTGGGTGCTCCTCCGCACGCAGGCGGGCGTGGGCGACCGGCAGTTCCTGCGCTCCATGATCCCGCACCACTCGGCCGCCATACTCGTCTGCGAGCAGGCGTCGCTGACGGACCCCAGGATCCGGGAGCTGTGCGGCCAGATCATCGAGTCGCAGCGGCGGGAGATCCGCGAGATGAAGTCCCTCATGCGCTGAGCGCGGCCCGGAGGGTGCAGGCGAAGCTCCGCGCCGTCACGACCATCCCTGCGACGAGCCCCATGACCGACCCGACCGCCGGCGGCAGGCCCGACCCGGACTCCCTCCACCTCCACGACACCGTGCGCCTCTCGGCCGAGGGGCTCGCCAAGGTGCTGGGCGACCTGGAGGCCCGCGTGATGCGCGTGGTCTGGGCGCTGCGGGAGCCGGGCACGGCGCGCGAGGTCCACGAGCGGGTGCTGCGCGAGCACGAGGTGGCGCACCTCACCGTGGTCACCGTGCTCAACAAGCTGGTGGACAAGGGGCTGCTGTCGCGGGACAAGGCCGACGGCGTCTTCCACTACCGCGCCTGCTGGACCGAGGAGGAGTTCCGCGCGCACGTGTCGCGGCGCGTGGTGGAGGGGATGCTCGCCTTCGAGCCGCGCGCCCTCGCCGCCTCGTTCGTGGACGCGCTGGCCGAGCGCGACCGCGCCGAGCTGACCGAGCTGCGGCGGCTGATCGACAGCCGCCTCGCGGAGGAGGAGCCGTGAGCGCGCGCGGCGACCGGCGGCGGCGCCTGCTGCTGTTCGCGGTGGGGCTGCTGATCCTGCTGGGGATGAGCCCCATCGTGGGGCACCACGTCGCGGGCGGGATGGACCGGCTCTTCCTGGGCGCGGACCACCTGGGGCCGCTCTGCCTGATCGCGCTGCACCACTTCCTCCGGCCCGTCCACGACCTGATCCACGCGCTGCTCGCCGCCGGCCTCGCCTACGCCGTGTGGGACCGCGTGCAGGCCGCGCGGCTGCTGAAGCGGACGCTCGCCGCCGTCGAATGGGAGCACCCGGAAGCCGGGGGCGACATCGAAGCGGCGGCGCGGTCGGCGGGGGTGGACCCGGGGCGGATCCTGGTGGCGCGCGGGCTCCCCGTCCCCGCCTTCACCGCCGGCTGGCTGCGCCCGCGCATCTACCTGACCCGCGAGCTGGCCGACCGGCTCACCCCCGCGGAGCTGGCGGCGGTGATCGCGCACGAGGGCGTCCACGCCGACCGCCGCGACCCGCTCTGCCTGTCCGTGCTGCGCTTCGTGGGGCACGCCCTGTTCTGGATCCCGGTGCTGCGCAGGCTCGCCCAGGACTGCGCCGACGAGGCCGAGATCCGCGCCGACGACGCCGCCCGCCGTGGGCAGCCGCTCGCCCTCGCCTCGGCGCTGCTGCGCGTGGCCGAGTGGCAGCCGGCGCCGCGCCCCGGCATCGGCGTGGGCATCCGCGGCGGCGACCTGTTCGCCCGGCGCATCCGCCGCCTGGCGGGCGAGGAGGTGCGGGCGCGCAGCCACGTCACCCGCCGCTCCCTGCTGGGCGCCGCCGCGTCGCTCGCGCTGGTCTGGGCGACCGGGCTGGTGATGGCGCACCCGCTCCCGGCGTCGGGCGCGCACGCGGAGCACTGCGAGCACGCCGGCTCCCCCGCGTGGACGCACCTGCTCTGCGCGCACCGGGCGGCCGCGGTCCCGCCCGGCATCTGCCCGCACACGGGGCGCTGACCCGGCGGGCACGGCAAGGAAAGTCCGGACGCCACCCTGTCTCGACGGGAGGAAGCGCATGGCCGATCCCCACGCCCACCACGCCCACCACCACGGGCACGGCGCCGCGGCCCCCCAGGAGCCGCCCGCGGAGCCCGGCT
>JBFMFL010000237.1:0-11411 GCA_040752145.1 Gemmatimonadota bacterium | reverse complement strand
CCCTCACGCGGGGCCGGTGCGGGCGGCCGCGGGGGGCCCCCCACCCGGCTCGCTGGAGGCTCGCCACCCTCCCCCGTGCCGGGGGAGGGCTTCCCGGGGGCAGGGATCGGCGCGCCTTGGCAGGGCCCCCTCCCCCCGCAAGCGGGAGAGGGGGAGAACTGCAGTTGCCGTTGCAGTTCACGGATCTGCGCAGGGAGGTCGGGGGAGGCTGCGTAGGGGGAACGTCATGTTCGAAGCCAGCGTGATCTTGCGGGCGCAGACGGAGGGTGGGCGAGTTCGGCTCCCCCGGAGCAGACTCCCCCGGCCGACCACCTACACCGGAGCTGTCCGGAGCGCGCGGTCCTCAGCCCACGAGGTGTGTGTACAGCCCCGAGGCTCCCCGGAACCCGAGCTTCCGCGCCGCCACCTCGTGCGCCCGCCGCATCGCCGCCTCCAGCTCCAGCCCGCCCAGCAGCCCGCAGAAGAACGCAAGCCCCCACACGTCCCCGGCCCCGGTGGGGTCGCCCTCCACGGACGACGCGGGCGGCACGCTCCCCACCTCCACCGCCGCTCCGCCGGCCGCGCCGCGGTGCGCCGGCCACGCCTCGGGCGACGAGGGAAACCCCGCGCGGCGGGCGTACACCGCCCCCTCCGCCCCCAGCGTCACCGCGGCCAGGCCGGGCCCGGCGTCCAGCACCCGGGCCGCCGCACCGGTCCACTCCCCCGCCCCGCCCAGCGTCCCCAGCTCGCGCTCGTTGAGCTGCACCCCGTCGAAGCACGCCGCCCACCGCTCCCAGTCCGGCAGGGTGCGCAGCTGCCTCGTCCCCGCGCCCGGGCATCCCAGGAACAGCGAGTGAAGGTCCGAGTACAGCGGCCCGGCGAAGCCGCGCCGCAGCGCCTCCGCGTCCTCCAGCCGCAGCTCGAAGCCGGTGATGAAGTTGACGTACAGCGCGTCCAGCCCGGCCACGTGCGGCCCCAGCTCCTCCCACGCCCACCCCGGCACCCCGCCGGTCAGCCGCTCCCCGCGGTGCGCGCCGTCCGTGTAGCGCAGCTCCACCCGGTTGTTGTCCTCCGGCACCACTACCAGCGACGGCCCCGCCACGACCCCGGGCAGCGTCGCCAGCAGCGCGCGAGCCTCGTCGGCCAGGTCCCGCCCCACCTTCACCACCGGCACCACCTCCCACCCGTCCGGCCGCGCCGCCGCCGCGGACGCCAGCGAGTACGCGATCCCGCCCCACGACGTGAACGGCTCGCCGCGCGCCGCGTCCTCCAACGTCCAGATGCGGTCCCACACGAAGGTGCCCAGCACTCCCAGCCGCATCATCGCCCCCTCCGCTGAACGTGGAGCCCACCTGCGCGAACGGCGCCCGGAAAGGGCGCCGTTCAGTTGAGCGTACTTCGTACTGCCGTGACGCTTCACGCTCCGCGTGAACCGGATGAACACTTTCGCACTTCCGCACTCACGCACTTTCGCACGATCCGTTCAGACCGAACCGAACGTCTCGCGCTTGAACACCGCCGCCGCCCCCACCAGCCCCGCCGTCCCCGGCAGCTCCGCCGAGACGATGCGGCAGCACTCCTGGGCGGACTTGAAGGCGCGGCGCCGCACCTCCGCGCGCAGCGGCTCGAAGAGCGTGTCGCCGGCCCGGGTGACGCCGCCGGCGATCACCACCATCTCCGGGTTGAGGATGTTGATGATGCTCGCGACCCCGGCGCCCAGGAACTTGGCCGTGTCCTTCATCACCTCCGTGGCGTAGGCGTCGCCCTGCACGGTGGCCTCGTACACGGTGGCCGCGGTGATGTCGTCCAGGCGGCCGTTCACCATCTCCACCAGCACCGTCTCGGCCCCGGCCTCGATCCCCTCCACCGCGCGCACCGCGATGGCCGGGCCGGAGGCGTACTGCTCCAGGCACCCGTAGTTGCCGCACTTGCAGCGGCGCCCGTTGGAGTCGATGGTCATGTGCCCGATCTCCCCGGCCACGTCCGAGCAGCCGTGGAAGATCTCGCCGTTCAGCACGATCCCCCCGCCGATCCCCGTCCCCAGCGTCAGCCCCACCAGCGCCCGCGTGCCGCGCCCGGCGCCCAGCCACCACTCGCCGTAGGTGGCGCAGTTGGCGTCGTTGTCCAGCGTGGCCGGCAGGTGCACCGCGTTGGAGATCAGGTCGCGGAGCGGGAAGTTGCGCCACCCCAGGTTGGGGGTGTTGATGACCGTGCCCGTGCGGCGGTCCAGCGGCCCCGGCGAGCCGATCCCCACCCCGGCGATCTGGTCGCGCGTGCCCCCGTGCGCCGAGAGCACCTCGCCGATCGCCTGCTCCACCATCCCGATGATCCGGTCCACCACGAACTTGGCGCCGCGCCCGGAGTCCGTGGGCATGGAGCGGAGCCCCAGCACCTCCCCGCCCTCCACGGGCAGCAGCCCCACCACGATGTTGGTGCCGCCCAGGTCCACGCCTACGATCCACCTCTTCGACCCCAGGCCTTCGGTCATGCGCGCTCCTGTTGGACGTGTCCGCCTTCGATGCGCAGCGTCGGGTCGTCGGGCAGCTCGGCGATCCCGCTCCGGGCGCGGACCTCGCCGGTCGCGCGGATCCGGTCCAGGATCTCCCGGTTCCGGCGCAGCGTCTCGGGATCCCGGTACGGCCGGTCGTGGTGAAGGTGCAGGCAGACGGCCCGGTGGCGGGCCTGGATCCCGGGCACTCCCAGGTTCTCCAGCCGGTAGCCGAGCGCCCGGTCCAGCCCGCCGTAGCCCATCTCCCCCTCGAAGCCGTTCACGGCCAGGATCGCCTCGCGCCACGCCGAGGCGTTGTTGCCGTGGAAGTGCGCCGCGGTGGGCGTGAGCCGGTCCAGGAGCGCGGGGACCGCCCCCGTTCCCATCAGCCGCAGCGCGCGCCGCCCCGGCTTCCACCCCTGCCGCCGCAGCCAGCCCAGCTCCGCCACCCGCCCGGAGACCACGTCGTCGTTCCCGATCCGCTCCGACACGTGCTCCGGGAGCTTGAGGTACCCGCCGGCCAAGTAGCGACCCCGCCGGGCGAGCCTCGTGTGGACCTCCACCAGGTCGCGGCGCGGGATGCAGTCCCCGTCCGAGAACAGGAGGTAGTCGCCGGACGCCGCCAGGATCGCGCGGTTCAGGACCACCGTCTTGCGGAAGCCGCGGTCCTCGTGCCACACGTGCACGATCCGCATCCCCGTCTCCGTGCGCAGCCTGTCGATGGTCTCCGCCGTTTCCGGGCCGGAGCCGTCGTCGGCCACCACCAGCTCGAAGTCGCGCCGCGTCTGCACCGCGTAGCCCCGGAGCACCCGCTCCAGGAAGTGCGGCTTGTCGTACGTGGACAGGATCACCGAGACGCGCATCGCCCCTCGCGTCAGTCCCGGCCCGGCAGGCAGAGCAGCTCCGAGGTGGTGGCGGCGTCGCTCCCCAGGATCGGCCGGAAGCCGTAGCCCAGCTCCCGCAGCAGCTGCATGCTGGCGCGGTGGACCTCCGCCCCGTGCGTCGAAAGAAAGATCACGGGGCGGTGCTCCGCGAGCGTGGCCCGCGCGCCGTCCAGCACCTGCACCTCGGCCCCCTCCACGTCGACCTTGACCGCCGTCGGGGAGATCCCCCGCTCGCGGACGAAGTCGTCCAGCCGGACCGTCTCCACCTCGATGGCCCCGTCGCCGGACAGGCGCCCCGTCCCGCTCCCCCGCCCGAAGTCGAAGCGCGCCCGCCCCGCCGCGTCCGAGACCGCCGCCTCCGTGACCCGCACGTTGCCGCGCCGGTTGATCTCCACGTGGCGCCGCAGGAAGGCGCAGTTCCGCGGGTTGGGCTCGAACGCCCACACCGTGCCCCCGTCCCCGGCCAGCACCGACGAGAGCAGGGAGTAGTAGCCCACGTGCGCGCCGATGTCCAGCACGGTGTCGCCCGGCCGCACGTGCTCCCGGAACAGGCGGGTCTGCTCCGGCTCGTACGTCCCTCCCAGCACCCGCAGCACCTTGCCGCGGCTCTCCGGGAGCCACCACCGCCCGCGCAGCGTCCCCCCCCAGATGGGGAGCCTCACTCCCCCACCTTGAGGACCGCCAGGAACGCCTCCTGGGGGATCTCCACGGTGCCCACCTGCTTCATCCGCTTCTTCCCCTCCTTCTGCTTCTCCAGCAGCTTGCGCTTGCGCGAGATGTCGCCGCCGTAGCACTTGGCCGTCACGTTCTTGCGCAGCGCCGAGATGCTCTCGCGGGCGATGATCTTGTTGCCGATGGCCGCCTGGATCGCCACCTCGAACATCTGCCGGGGGATCAGCTGCCGCAGCTTCTCCGCGATGGTGCGGCCGTACTCGTACGCCTTGTCGCGGTGGATGATGACGCTGAACGCGTCCACCGGGTCCCCGTTGATCATCATGTCCAGCTTGACCAGCGGGTTGGCGCGGTACTCACCCAGGTCGTAGTCCAGCGACGCGTAGCCGCGGGTGGACGACTTGAGCCGGTCGTAGAAGTCCAGCACGATCTCCGCCAGCGGCAGGTCGTAGGAGAGCTCCACCCGCTGCGGGTCCGGGTAGCTCATCCCCTTGAAGTCGCCGCGCCGCTCGTGGCACAGCTTCTGGACCCCGCCGATGTACTCCGCCGGGCACATGATGCGCGCCCGGACGTACGGCTCCTCGATCCGGTCGATGCGCGTGGGGTCCGGGAGCGCGCTGGGGCTCTCCACCCAAAGCTCGTCGCCCGCGGTCATCACCACGTGGTACTTCACGTTGGGGACGGTGGTGATCAGGTCCAGGTCGAACTCGCGCTCCAGCCGCTCCTGGATGATCTCCAGGTGCAGCAGCCCCAGGAAGCCGCAGCGGAAGCCGAAGCCCAGCGCCGTGGACGACTCCGGCTCGTAGGTGAGCGAAGCGTCGTTGAGCTTGAGCTTCGCCAGCGCGTCGCGCAGCTCCTCGTACTGCTCGGTGGCCGTGGTGTAGATCCCCGCGAACACCATCGGCTTGACCTCCTGGAACCCGGGGATCAGCTCGCTCGCCGGGTTGTCCGCGTCCAGGATGGTGTCGCCCGAGCGGGTGTGCGCCACCTGCTTGATCCCGGCGATCATGTAGCCCACCTCGCCCGGCCCCAGCTCCGGCGTGGCGAAGCGGCCCAGCTGCAGGTAGCCCACCTCGTCGATGGGGTACACCGCGTCGTTCGCCCCGAAGGCGATCCGGGTCCCCGGCCGGAACACCCCGTCCACCACGCGGATGCTGGGGACCGCGCCCACGTACTTGTCGTAGTACGAGTCGAAGATCAGGGCGCGCGGCGGGGCGGCCGGGTCGCCCTGCGGCGGCGGCACCTTGGCGACCACCGCCTCCAGGATCTCCTCGATCCCGATCCCCGCCTTGGCCGAGGCCAGCAGCACGTCGTCCGGGTCCACCCCCAGCAGGTCCACCAGCTCCTCGCGGCGCTTCTCCGGCTCCGCGCCCGGCAGGTCGATCTTGTTGAGCACGGGGACGATCTCCAGCCCCGCCTCCATCGCCAGGAACAGGTTGGAGAGCGTCTGCGCCTGCACCCCCTGCGACGCGTCCACCACCAGGATGGCGCCCTCGCACGCCGCCAGCGAGCGCGACACCTCGTAGGTGAAGTCCACGTGCCCCGGCGTGTCGATCAGGTTGAGCTGGTACGTCCTGCCGTCGCGCGCGCCGTACGTCATGCGCACGGCGTTCAGCTTGATGGTGATCCCCCGCTCGCGCTCGATGTCCATGGAGTCCAGGACCTGGTCCTTCATCTCCCGCAGCTGGAGGGTCCGCGTCGCCTCGATCAGCCGGTCGGCCAGCGTGCTCTTGCCGTGGTCGATGTGGGCGACGATGCAGAAGTTCCGAATATGCTCGATGCGCAAGGCGAGGTTCCGCGAAAGTGGAGGCTGCTCCCCGGGGTCCGGGCCGCGATGAATTTATCCGCCCCCGGTACACTCAGGAAGCCCCGGCGTGCCGCACCTTGCAAGGACTGCGGCGATTTGCCGCCGCCCGCGGAACCCGCGCCGCGCGCCGCGAAACCCCGCCTGTAACGTGATTTTCCAGGCGGCGCCACGACTCCCGCCGTGCCGGGTCCATTTCGTTGCAATCTGGCACCGCCGTTGCCCTTTGAGTGGCCGCTCGCTCCGACACCGCCGGTCCGCCTCCCGCCGAAAAGCACCCCTCCGCTGCCGCAGCCCCTCCCGGCCCTGCTTCCGGGAGGGGCTGTCGGCTGAAGGTCCCGCCGGCTTGAGCCGAAAACAGATGTCTGATAAAGTTCTCCCGCACCGGACGGTGCACTCCGCCCCACACCCCGATTCTCGCACACGTACCATGAACGTGCTCAACCGGACCGGCGCCGGCCTCCTCGGCGCCTCGCTCGCGGCCGCCGCGCTCGCCTCCCCCGCCGCCGCGCAGATCCCCCTGAACCCGCGCGCCCTCGGCATGGGCGGCGCGTACGTGGCCGTCGCGCGCGGGCACGAATCCGTGTTCGCCAACCCCGCCAACCTCGGCCTCTCCGGCAGCCCGCGCTGGTCGCTGGGCTTTCCGCAGGTCACCGCCGGCGCGACGGTGCTGGGCCCCGAGCTGGGGACCCTGCGCGACTACTTCAACTACGACGACCTCAGCGACGAGCGCCGCGCCGAGCTGCTGGCCGAGATCCCGGCCGGCGGCACCGCGCTGGAGGGCGACGTGCGCGCGCCGCTGGTGACGTACCAGAACGGCGGCTTCGCGCTGGGCGTGGCGTACGGCTTCCTGGGGTCGCACACGGTGGGCAGGGACGTGGTGGACCTGTTCCTGAACGGCTACCAGCAGGGCCGCACCGACTACAGCGTGGGCGACACCCGCGGCAGCCGCGCCACCTACTGGGACTTCGCCGCCGGCTACGGCCGCGGCGTGGGCCCGCTGAGCCTGGGCGTCACCGCGCACTACTACCTGGGCCGCGGCCTGGTGCAGACGCAGGCCTTCGAGCCCACCTACGACGTCGCCTCGCGCGACATCCGCGTGGACTACGTGGGCGTCAACTCGCACGGCGGCAGCGGGTGGGGCCTGGACGTGGGCGCCGCGCTCCAGCCCGTGCCGGGGCTCACGCTCAGCGCCGCGGTGGCCAACGCGGTGCACTCCATGGAGTGGAGCGACGAGCTGGACGGCCGCCGCGTGACGCTCACCCGCGCCGACTTCTTCGACTCCGACTTCCAGGTGGTCCGCAACCGCTACGAGCAGAGCGAGCAGGAGCTGGGCGCCACCCCCACCGGCCAGTTCGCCGCCGTGGCTGCGGGGCTCCTGGACGACGCCGAGCTCCCCACCACGCTGCGCCTGGGCGCCGCCTGGACGCTCCCCACCGGCACCACCACGCTCACCGGCGCGTACCACGACGATCTCACCGAGGGGCGCCTGGCCGGCCGCTGGAGCACGCTCGCGGGCGTCGGGCTGCAGCAGAAGCTCCCCGTGGGCACCGTGCGCGTGGGCTGGTCGTCCGACCTGGAGGAGGGGAGCATCCTGGGCGGCGGCGTCACCCTCGGCCCCATCGACCTCGGCATCGCTCGCCTCACCACCGGGTCGGAGGACGGCGACGCATCCCGCAACGGCTACGTCGGCAGCTTCGGGCTTTCGGTCCGGGTTCCGTAGCGTTCCCTCCGGCGTAGGCGGGCCGCTGCGGAGCCCGGGCAAACTGCGCCCGGTCTCCTCCGCGGGCTCCGGGAACCCCGCCAAACAGCCGGCGGGTTTCCCTGCGCCGGAGTGAGCCAGCCGAAACTGCCCGGCTGTCTCCCTCCGTGACAGAACGTGGGAACTACAGGAAAGGACACGACGAACGGCGCTCCTTCACGGGGGCGCCGTTCGTCGTCTCCTGCTGGGCCGGGATCCGCCGGCCGCGCTCGTGCAGGTTCCTGAACTTCGCTGCGGGAGCGGCCGCGGTCGCGGTTGGCGAGGCCGCAGCCAGGAGCGACGAAACGTTTTCCTTGCATTTCAACCCGTGCGTCACATATAGTTTGCGACTACCTTCGTCGCTCCCCACCATCTGCCGCTCCAGGACACCCATGAAGTACACGAGATCCGTTCCCGCCGCCGTTCTCGCCGTGCTGGTCACCGCCGCGTGCGACACGCCCGAGCCGGTCTCCCCCGAAGCGGGCGGCGCGGCGCCCGCCATGGCCGCCGCCCCGCAGGGGCAGGTCCGGACGCAGGACGACGAGCACGCGCGCGTGGCGCGGGCGGAAGTCCCCGGTTTCGCCGGCTTCTACCTCCAGGAAGACGGCACCCCCGTGGTGCGCCTGGTCGATCCCTCGCAGCGCGGCGCGGCGCAGCGCTTCCTGGCCCAGGAACTCGTCAACGCCCGCGGCGGGCGCCGCGCCGCCGCGCCGACGGAGCCGGTTTTCCTCAGCGCGGCCTACGACTTCGCGCAGCTCAAAGGCTGGGCCGAGCAGGTGGAAGGGCTGCTGACGCGCAGCGACGTGTACCTGGTGGACGTGGACGAGGTGAACAACCGTGTACACGTGGGCGTGGCGGACGACGCGGCCGTGGGCGCGGTGCGCTCGGCAGCCGCGCGGATGGGGATCCCGGCGGCCGCGCTCTTCGTGCAGACGCAGCCCAAGCCCGAGATGCGCGCCACGCTCCGTGACCACTTCACGACCACCGTGGGCGGAACCCAGATCGCGTTCGGCGTATACGTGTGCACCCTGGGCTTCAACGCGCAGCGCGTCTCGACGGGGGCGAACATCTACGTCACCAACTCGCACTGCACCCGCAGGCAGAACGCGAGCGACGGGATCACCCTCTACCAGCCCACCAAGGTGGCGGGGAACGAGATCGGCGCCGAAGTGGCCGACCGCGCGCTGTACGCCTGCGACGGGGCCGGCACCAAGTGCCGCTGGGCCGACGCCGCCTTCTACAGCAACAACGGCACGCGCGGCGTGGGCCAGGGCGGGATCGCGCGCACCGCGCTCGCGACGTTCGCCAACGCCGGCATCACCATCCTCGGCGAGTACGACATCGTGGCCCGCTACACCGGCACCCTCCCGGTGGGCGCCATCCTGGAGAAGACGGGGCGCACCAGCGGCTCCACCTACGGCCAGGTCACCAACTCGTGCGTGACCATCGGCTCGCTGCGCTGCCAGGACATCTCCCGGGTGTGGTCGGAGGGCGGCGACAGCGGCTCGCCGATGTACGTCTACGTCGGCGGGACCGGCGACGCCGAGAACGACGTGCAGCTGCAGGGGATCCTGTGGGGCGGTCCGTCCTCCGACTGGACCACCACCTACTCCAGCCGCCTCACGGGGATCGAGCAGGACCTGGGGGCGCTGACCAACCTGTGCCGCCCCGGCTACGGCTGCTGAGCAGATTACTCGGGTTCGTACACGGACCGCTACGGAGCCCGGGCAAACTGCGCCCGGTCTCCTCCGCGGGCTCCGGGAGCCTCGCCAAACAGCCGGCGAGTCTCCCTGCGCCGGAGGGAGCCAGCCGAAACCGCCCGGCTGTCTCCCTCCGTGACGGAATGTGGGAACTGTAGGAACGGCAACGGCGAACGGCGCTCCCGGCAGGGGGCGCCGTTCGTCGTTTCACCCTGCCCCACCGGCCGAGCGGCCGCGGTTCTCCCCCTCCCCCGCTTGCGGGGGAGGGGGCCGGGGGGTGGGGGGCCGGCCACCGCGCGCCCAAACCCGTCGAAAGCACACAAACGAGAGGGCCCGGCTGCGCGCCGGGCCCCCTGTTCACGTCCGCACCTGAATCGAAAAAGCCCTCAGGAACCCCTCACCGCACCATCGCGCGGACCTCCTCCAGCCCCTGGGGATCCCACTGCGGCCGCCCGTCGGCGTTCGCGACCTCGTGAGTCAGGTAGAACACGAACCGCGACACCCGCGCCGCCTTGTCCGCGTCGATCTTCTCCACCTCGTCGCCGGGCCGGTGGTAGTCCTCGTGCACCCCGCTGAAGAAGAAGATCGAGGGAACCTCCTTGCGCGCGAAGTTGAAGTGGTCCGAGCGGAAGAAGAAGCGCTCCTCCGGCCAGATGTCGTCCGCGGCCACCAGGTTCAGCTCCGGGTGCCGCTCCCGGATCGCGTTCACCTGCGGGCCCATGGTGGAGTACGTCTTGCCGATCACCACGATGCTGTCGGGGGAGTTCCGGGCGATCATGTCCACGTTGATGTTGGCCACGATCTGGCGGAGCGGCAGCGTCGGGTGGTCCGAGTACCACTCCGAGCCCAGCAGCCCCTTCTCCTCGCCGCTCACGTGCAGGAACACCACCGAGCGCCGCGGGCGCGTGGGCATGGAGGCCAGCGCCTCCGAGATCTCCATGAGCCCCGCGGTGCCGGAGGCGTCGTCGTCGGCGCCGTTGTTGATGGAGTCGCCGTCGGCCGGGGCCGGGCGGGTGACGCCGATGTGGTCCATGTGCGCCGACACCACCACGTACTCGTCGCGCAGCGCGGGGTCGCTCCCGCGCAGCACCGCCACCACGTTGGGGGCCACCGCCTGGTCCAGCTCGCGGAGCGGCGCGGCCGCGGTCACCCGGACGCCGGGGAGCGCCACCGGCTCCACGTCGCCGCTCTGCCCGCGGGTCCACGCCGCCTCGAAGGCCAGGTTCCCCGCCGTGAAGATGCGGCGCGCCGCGGCCTGCGTCACGAAGAACTGGGGGAAGGCCACCGTCCCCCCCAGCACCCGGCTGGGCTCCGCCGCCGACTGCGCGTACTTGGCGATGCTGTCCGCCGTCCAGCTGGCGTCCAGCACGTGGATCAGTGCGCTCGCGCCCGCGCGCCGCGCCTCGGACACCTGGCGGTTGCGCTCCACGCGCCACGCCGAGGTGTTCCGCCCGGGGAGCGCGGCGACCGCGATGCGCTCGCGCAGCGTCCCCTCGCCCCCGAAGGAGGCCTGCGTCCCCTTCCCCACGTACACCAGCCCGCCCGTCACCTCCTCCGTGGTGCCGCCGCGGGTGAAGAAGTCGCGGCCCAGCCGCAGCGTCTGCTGCCGCCCGCCGCCCGACACCACCAGCCGCGTCCCCTCGGCCGAGAGGCCGCGCAGCGGGAACGGGTACCACTGGTAGTAGGTCCCGTTCTCCCCCGCCGGCTCCAGCCCCAGGCGCCGGTGGTGGTCGATCAGCGCCTCCGCCACGATGTTCAGCTCGCGGCTGGGCGTGTCGCGCCCGCGCATGGCGTCCGAGGCGAGAAAGCCGATGCGCGAGCGCATGTCCTCGGGGGTGATGGTGGCGGCGGCGCTCCGGACGGTCGTGCCCGCGGAGCCGGCGGCCGCCTGCGCGGCGGCGGACTCCTGCGTGGGCGCGGGCGCCGGCTGCTGCGCCGGACCGCCGGAAACGGGTGCGGCGCACGCCGACAGGGCGAGCGCCGCACCGAGAGAAAGTGCAACGGACGGGCGTTGCGTCATCGGGTCCTCCGGACGGAGTGGTGTAGGCCTCGGCCTACGGTTCTCCCTCCGGGCGGACGCGGGCGCTGCCCCCCTCGGAGGGTCGGGATCGTTCCTGGCTCGGCGGCTCCGCGCGCGGACGCT
>JBFMFL010000236.1:0-11452 GCA_040752145.1 Gemmatimonadota bacterium | reverse complement strand
GATGTCGGCCCGAAGGGGCGAGACCCGGCGGCAGTTTGCCGGGGCTCGACTCCGTTGGCGAGCGTTGTTTGCTCGCCTACGGAGCCGCAGCCCGACCCCGGCGCCAGCCGGGGGCACGCCCGAACCCTGCCGTACGATCCCTTCAAACCGACCACGCGCAACGACCTGCCCATGAGCGACGACGCGGACGTGATCATCGTGGGTGCGGGGCTGGCCGGCCTGGTCGCCGCGGCGGAGCTGGCCGAAGCGGGAAAGAAGGTGATCGTCGTGGACCAGGAGCCCGAGGCGTCGCTGGGCGGGCAGGCGTGGTGGTCGTTCGGCGGGCTGTTCCTGGTGGACTCGCCGGAGCAGCGGCGGCTGGGGATCCGCGACTCGCGCGAGCTGGCGCTCTCGGACTGGCTGGGGAGCGCCGGCTTCGACCGGCCGGAGGACGCCTGGCCGCGCCGCTGGGCGGAGGCGTACGTGGACTTCGCCGCGGGCGAGAAGCGCGCCTGGCTGCACGAGCGCGGCGTCCGCTTCTTCCCCGTGGTGGGGTGGGCGGAGCGCGGCGGCTACCTGGCCACGGGGCACGGCAACTCGGTGCCGCGCTTCCACGTCACCTGGGGCACGGGGCCGGGCGTGGTGGAGCCGTTCATCGCCCGCGTGCGCGACGCGGAGCGGCGCGGGCTGGTGTCGCTGCGCTTCCGGCACCGCGTCTCGGAGCTGACCACGACGGACGGCGCGGTGGACGGCGTCCGCGGCGAGCTGCTGGAGCCGAGCGATGCCGCCCGCGGCGCCCCCAGCTCCCGCGCGGTCGCGGGCGAGTTCGCGCTGCGGGCGGGGGCCGTGATCGTCACCTCGGGCGGGATCGGCGCCAACCTGGACCTGGTGCGCCGCAACTGGCCGCCGCGCATGGGCCCGCCGCCCCGGCGGATGCTCTCCGGCGTTCCGGACCACGTGGACGGGCGGATGCTGGCGGTCGCGCAGGCCGCGGGCGGCAGCATCATCAACCCGGACCGGATGTGGCACTACACGGAGGGGATCCACAACTGGGCGCCCATCTGGACCGGGCACGGCATCCGCATCCTCCCCGGCCCCTCGTCGCTCTGGCTGGACGCGCTGGGCCGGCGCCTCCCCGCCCCGCTCTTCCCCGGCTTCGACACGCTGGGGACGCTGGAGCACGTCTGCGCCACCGGCTACGACCACACCTGGTTCGTCCTCACCCAGCGCATCATCGAGAAGGAGTTCGCCCTCTCCGGCTCGGAGCAGAACCCCGACCTCACCGGCAGGAGCGTCCGGCAGGTGCTGGGCCGCGTCCTCCCCGGCGCGCCGCCGCCGGTGGAGGCGTTCAAGCAGAAGGGGGCGGACTTCGTGGTGGCGCGGGAGCTGGGCGAGCTGGTGCGGGGGATGAACGCGCTCACCGACGAGCCGCTGCTGGACCCGGCCGCGGTGGAGCGCGAGGTGCGCGCCCGCGACCTCCAGCTGGTGAACCCCTTCGGCAAGGACGCGCAGGTGACGGCGATCCGCGGGGCGCGCGCCTACGTGGGCGACCGGCTGATCCGCGTGGCCCGGCCGCACCGGCTGCTGGACCCGGCGGCGGGGCCGCTGATCGCGGTGCGGCTCAACCTGCTCACCCGCAAGACGCTGGGCGGCCTGCACACGGACCTGTCCGCCCGCGTGCTCCGCGCCGGCGGCGAGCCGCTCCCCGGCCTGTACGCCGCGGGCGAGGTGGCCGGCTTCGGCGGCGGCGGGATGCACGGCTACCGCGCGCTGGAGGGCACCTTCCTGGGCGGCTGCATCTTCTCCGGCCGCGCCGCGGGCCGGGCGGCGGCGGCGGTCGGGTAGCCGGTCGCCGCCCTCGATGGCGGCGCGGCTCGTCGCGCCCCCGCCGGCGCGCTATCTTCACCCGGTTCGCGCTCCCCTTTCCCGCAGCCCCGCACCCGCATGCCCCGGTCCCGCCTCCTCGTCGCGCTGGCCCCTCTCCTCGCGCTCACGGTGCCGCTCGGCGCGGCCGCGCAGCACCACGGCGGCGCCGCCGCCGCGCCGGCCGACGGCGCGCCGACCCCGCTGTACGGCGAGGCGCTGGGCGGCTTCACCTGGCGCGCGGGCACGGCTTCGCCCGAGGCGCAGGCGTACTTCGACCAGGGCGTGAAGCTGATGTACGCCTTCGCGGTGCCGGAGGCGCGGCGCTCGTTCGCGGAGGCGCGCCGGCTGGACCCGGCGTGCGCCCTGTGCTGGTGGGGCGAGGCGTGGTCGCTGGGCCCGTACCTGAACGGCGCCATGCGCGACGAGGACGCGCCCGCGGCCACGGCCGCCGCCCGGCGCGCCCGCCGGCTGGCCGCGGCGCGGGGGACGCCGCTGGAGCGGGCGCTCACCGGGGCGATGGCCGAGCGCTACCGCGAGTCGCACGGCGCCGCGGGCCGCAGGGGGCTGGACAGCGCCTACGCGCGGGCGATGGAGCGGGTGTACGCGCGCTTCCCCGCCAGCCTGGAAGCGGCCGGCCTGTACGCGGACGCGCTGATGCTGCTGGAGCCGCGCCGCGGCGTGTGGAGCGTGGACAAGCCGTCCGTGGCGCGCATCCACGAGGTGCTGGAGCGCGCCCTGGCCGCCGACGTGGCCCACCCCGGCGTGTGCCACTCGTACATCCACGCCACGGAGACCACGCCCCGCGCCGAGCGCGCGCAGCGCTGCGCCGACCTGCTGGTGACCGCCATGCCCGGCGCCAGCCACCTGAACCACATGCCCTCGCACACCTACAACCGCGTGGGGCGCTGGGCGGACGCGGTGCGCTCCAACGAGCTGGCGTGGGCGTCGGACCGGCGGGCGGGCGAGGGGCGGGCGGTGTCGGTGTACCCCGGCCACAACCTGCACATGCTCCTGTTCGCCGCCTCCGTGGACGGCCAGGAGGCGCGCGCCCTGGAAGCCGCGGACGCCTACGCCGCCCTCGCCGCCAGCGGCGACGGCGCCGGCCTCCAGGCGCTCGTGCGGATGCGCTTCGGGCGCTGGGACGACGTGCTGGCGCTCGCCGCCCCGCCGCCGCACCCCGTCCACCACGGCCTGTGGTCGTTCGCGCGCGGCCACGCCCACCTCCGCGCCGGCCGGCCCGACAGCGCCGCCGCCTACCTGGCGCGGGTGGACTCGCTCGCCGCGCACACGCCCGAGTCCTCCGCCTGGCGCGGCCACGCCCCGGCCCGCCTGCTGGGCGTGCTCGGCGGGATCCTGCGCGGCGAGACGATGCTGGCGCAGGGCCGCACGGACGAGGCGGTCGCGGCGCTGGAGAAGGCGGCCGAGCTGGAGGACGGCCTCACCTACGACGAGCCGGAGCCCCTACCCTTCGCCGCGCGCGACTGGCTGGGCGCCGCCCTGCTGGAGTCCGGACGCGCCGCCGACGCGGAGCGCGTCTACCGCGCCGCCCTGGAGGACCGCCCGCGCAACGGCTGGAGCCTCGCCGGCCTGGAGCGCGCCCTCCGCGCCCAGGGCAAGTCCGCCGACGCGGACGCGGCCGCGGCCGCCTTCCGCGAGGCGTGGGCCCGCTCGCGGACGCGCCTGACGGGCTCCCGCTTCTGACGCGCGACCCGGCGGCCCCCTCGCCGGCCCCCGCGTGAGGGATGCGCGCCCGGCAGGGCCCTCACCCGGCGGCCTGAGAGCCGCCACCCTCTCCCAATTCTGGGAGAGGGGGCAACGGCGGGAGATCGAATCACGGCAGACAGTTGCGTGAGGGATGCGCGCCCGGCAGGGCCGAGACCCCGCGGGGCTGTTTCCGCGGGGGCTCGGCTGCGTTGGGAACGGTCGTATCGTTCCCTACGCAGCGCGCAGCCCGACCCGAGCGCCAGCGAGGGGCACGCCCACACCCGCAGTTCAAAGCCGTTCAGTTCAGTGCCGTCCGGGGAACATCCGCGCCGCAGGCGGGTTGCTTTCCCCGGCCTCCCCGCCGAGGTTCAGCGTCGCAGAAAACTCTCGTGGCATCCACACCGGCTCCCAGCATGCGAAAGATCCTCCTGACGGCCCTCGTCCTCGCGGGCTCCGCCACCACGGCAACCGCACAGGACGCCCCGCGCTTCACCCGCGCCGACACGCTGCGCGGCTCCATCACGCCGCAGCGCGCCTGGTGGGACGTGACGTTCTACGACCTGCACGTGCGCGTGAACCCGGCGGACAGCAGCATCGCGGGCCGCAACGGCATCACCTACCGGGTGCTGCGCCCCGCGCAGGAGATGCAGATCGACCTGCAGGAGCCGCTGCGGGTGGACAGCATGGTGCAGGACGGCCGCCGCCTCGCCTACCGCCGCGAGGGCAGCGCCTTTTTCGTCACGCTGCCGACGCCGCAGCGCGCGGGCGAGACGAAGACGGTCACCGTTCACTACCGGGGCAAGCCCCGCGCGGCCAAGAACGCCCCCTGGGACGGCGGCTTCGTGTGGGCCAGGGACACCCTGGGCAACCGCTGGGTCGCCACCGCCGTGCAGGGGCTGGGCGCGAGCGCCTGGTGGCCCAACAAGGACCACCAGACGGAGGAGCCGGACAGCCAGCGCATCGCCATCACGGTGCCGGACCCGATGGTGAACGTCTCCAACGGGCGGCTGCGGAGCACGACCAGGAACGGGGACGGCACCACCACCTACGAGTGGTTCGTGAAGAGCCCCATCAACAACTACGACGTGGCGGTGAACGCGGGCACCTACGCCCACTTCGGCGACACCTACCAGGGCGAGCGGGGCACGCTGACGCTGGACTACTGGCCGCTGGCGGTGAACCTGGAGCGGGCGCGCGCGCAGTTCCAGCAGGTGAAGCCCATGCTCAAGTGCTTCGAGCACTGGTTCGGGCCGTTCCCCTGGTACGAGGACGGGTTCAAGCTGGTGGAGACGCCGCACCTGGGGATGGAGCACCAGAGCGCCATCGCCTACGGCAACAAGTACCAGAACGGCTACCTGGGCCGCGACCGCTCGGGCACCGGGCACGGGATGCAGTGGGACTTCATCATCATCCACGAGGCCGGGCACGAGTGGTGGGGCAACCACGTCACCGCCAAGGACGTGGCGGACATGTGGGTTCACGAGAGCTTCACCAACTACTCGGAAGCCCTCTACACCGAGTGTACCCAGGGCCGGGAGGCCGGCTTCGCCTACGCCCGCGGCGGACGCCGGAACGTGCAGAACGAGGCGCCCATCCAGGGCGTGCCCGGGGTACACAACGAGGGCTCGGGCGACATGTACGACAAGGGCGGGCTGATGCTGCACACCATCCGCCAGATCATCAACGACGACGAGAAGTGGCGGCGGATCCTGCGCGGGCTGAACTCCACCTACGGGCGCGGGACGGTGACCGGGCAGGAGGTGCAGGACTACGTCAGCCGGCAGTCCGGCATCGACCTGAGCCGCGTGTTCCGGCAGTACCTCACCACCACGGACGTCCCCGTCTTCGAGTACCGGATCCGCGGCGACGAGCTGTCGTACCGCTGGACCAACGTGCTCCCCGGCTTCGACATGCCGATCAAGGCGACGATCTCCGGCGACGCGCTGTCGTTCATCCGGCCCACGACCGAATGGAAGACGGCGCGGCTCAGTCTGCCGGCCGGGGCGGCGTTCCGGGTGGACCCCAACTTCTACGTGGACACGAAGGACATGGGGGCGGCGCGGTAGGAGCCGGCGGCGGGACGGAATCACCGACGCAAAGGACCCCGCCGGGCGCGCGCCCGGCGGGGTCCTTTCGTTCGCGGCTCCGGCGCAGCGGCTCAGGACAGCGTGAAGCAGGCCTCGCCCTCCTTGCCGGCGGTGACGCCCACCGTGCCGGCGATGCGGTAGCCGCGGCCGGCGTCGTCGGTGGCCGTGAGGTCCACCCGCAGGTCCAGGCGGCCGCGGTCGCGCCCGAGCACCTCGACGGTCCCCGCGGCGCGGGTGGCGGTGTAGACCGCCGCGTAGTTGTAGGGCGGGTTGGGGATGGTGGCGCGCGTCCGGGCGAAGCCGATCTCCGTCTCGCCGGGGGCCACGGCCCGCCGGAAGGTCCACTCGTCCTGCCACGGTCCCGGGGGCGCGAACGCGCCGGTGACGCGGAAGCGGTCGCCCTGCTGCGCGCGGGTGGGGACGGACAGCACCAGCACGATGCGGTCGCCGGGCGGGGTCTCGTAGCCCGTCAGCGTGAACTGGAGGCTGCGGGAGTCGCCGGAGTTGCGGGCCAGCACGGCGAACACCTCGTCGAAGTCCGGGAGCGATCCGGTCTCCTCCTGCGTGTAGTCCGCGGAGCCGTACAGCATGGCCCCGGTGGTGCCCGCCGCGACGACCTCGGTGACGCCGAAGCCGGCCGCGGTGGCGGCGTGGATGCGGTTGACGTCCTCGCAGCCCAGCCCGCACCCGCCGAGGGTGGCGGCCAGGGCGAGCACGGCGGGGGCGGTGGCGATGCGGCGCATGGGCGGGAGGGTCGCTCGGGTTCGGGGATGCGGCTGCGCGTCATCCAGGCATGTACCGCACCACGCGCCATAATCCATCGGTCAGGTTGCCACCCGCGCCTCCGTTTCGCGCAGCCTGTTCTCCACTGCCCTGATACTGTCTTGCACCTCGGCTTGTGCTTCCTGCCAATCCCTCAATTCGTAAACGAGTAGTGCCGCCCCAAACTGGCGTTTCGCTTCAATCAGGAATTGCCTCCGCTCCTCGCCGTCTGCTGTCTCAGCCAGCGCACTAAGAACAATACCCAGGTTTTCTTGAGTAATCGCGCGCTGGACAGGCTTGACCGAATCGGACGCGGAGAGTGCATCGCGATACGCTGAGACCGCTTGTTGGTAATAGGTGCGGGCATCCTCACCGCGGGCACGCCGCCCTAGGTCCGCGAGAGCATTCCCCCGATTGTTCTGCGCCCCTGATCGCTTCAACTTATCTCCATCTATAGCTATTACCGTCACATACGCATGAACAGCGTTCAATAGCAATTGATCACCTTCGCCATTCTTGAGGCGACGTCCCAGTTCCGTCATACTGGCGGCTCGCGAGTTCAGTACCGTCGCGAACTCGCGGGCGTGTTGTCCATCCTGATACGTGCTCAGAGCAGAATCATACACAATCAGAGATCGGCGGAGTAGAGCGATTGCCGAATCACCTTGGAGCCCTTCACCGAGAATGCTGAGGGCATTTCCAAGATTGTGCTGCAGCTTAGCCCAATCATCCAACAGTTCGGATCTCGGACGTGAGCGCAATGCAAACTCATAGATGGATATTGCTGCCTCAAGTTGCCGATGCGCCACAGCATCCTCTGAGCCCTGCGCAAGTGCTACCAGAGCATTGGCCTTGTTGATGCGCGCAGCCCACAATGCCTCGTCCCGTTCCATTTCACTCCCGGACGACATCAAAACCGAGTCGTACGCGGCAATCGCGTGCAAGAGGGATTCGCGAGATTCCTCCACCAACTGTGAGTGACCATACAAAGCAAGGCCTCGATAGATTCGTTCCGCATTGCTGCCGGATCTCGAAAAATCCCCTATGGCTTTACGGTAGTCCCTAGAGGAATAGTGAATCAGCCCGGCAACTCCCGCGACGATTCTTGCCGTGACAGTATCCTTGAAGGACAGGAGACTCGGCTCTGCTGACGCAACTCGCAACCCGTCAGGTGCTTTGGGCAGGCTTTCCATCTCACGGGCAATCGTCGTATTCGCGACAATCTGCAGCCGGTCACCATCTTTGAGCACTTCCCCCCAAACGATCAAGTGGGCGTTTACATGCCGTGCCCGAGCAATTTCTATAGCCGTCCTGCGTCTTTCATCCGCTGTTGCACCGGTCACCTCTCGGGACAACCGCCTCACGACCCAAGATGCATCGTGCTTGTCTCGTTCTTCTTCCAGCTTTCGAGCGATCTCATACGCTATGACCCGCGCCTCATGCCTATCATCGGGATCCACGGACACAAACTGTGCGATAGCGATGACGAAGGTACCCGGAGGGGGAGGTGGGGGAGGCGCAACAGCAACCACAGCAATGACTCCGGCAGCGAGGAGCATAATTCCGGGAACAAACCACCGCGTCCTGCGGCCGGCACGCAGGGTATACGTCAAAAGCACACCACAGATGAACAGGATGGCAGCCGTAAGCAACCAAAATTCCGCATCAAGCACCGCTTCGCGAGAATCCAGTCCTTTCCACCACCTAACGACCAAATAGGCTGGGATGATCAGTACCAGCAGCAATAACGGCCAGCGCCCCTTGTTCTTGGCCCAGGTTACGAACTCCTTGAATACCTCATCGACCATCCCCATGAGAGCCTCCGCAACTTTGCTGTGCACTACAGCCGGGCGGTACTTTCTGAATAACAGTATGCGGTTCTCCGACGGTAAATCAATGTTCTTGCGCACAGATTATCGGACCGGCTCGCCGGAAAGCCTGGGGGTGCACGCAGGGCAGATTATAGGAACGGTTCAGCTCAGCCCCTAAGACGTGCGAACGGCTGCATCAGTGCACCAGCGTCTCCGAGTCGCACCGGAAGGCCGTGCAGCGTCCCCTCGTTCTGCGGAGTGTGGAGCACCTGAAGCGCTCTTTCCCGTGCGTACGCCGCCTCCCCGCTCGCCGCGCTCGTCTCCCCCTCTGCGGTGCTCAGGACCCAAATGGTGACGGCGCCCCCGCGCAGCTCCAGGTGGCGCAGCAGCGCGTAGACGAACACCACGACCCCCACCATCTCCAGCGACTCCTCCACCGTCCAGAGCAGCGCCGACCCCGCGTTGTGGAACCCCCGGCTCTCCACCCACGCCCCGCCCGCCATCTCCGCCCCCACCGCCCCGCCGACGAACGTCGCCGCCGCCGCGAGGAAGAGGCGCCGCGTCTGAGGCGGCAGGTGGGCGAGGAAGCGAAGATACGCGAGCCCCAGCACGGCGAGCGCCGCGAGAGCCGGGACCACCCACGCGAAGTAGAAGAGCCCGCCGGCGCCGAGCGCGCCGCGCACCGGCTCGATCAGCAGCTCGTGAAGGGCGGCCGCCTCGTCCACGGAGAGACCCAGGAAGAGGAGCGCGAGCACCTTCCAGTGGAGCACGAACCGGCTCCCCGCCTCCCGCTCGGTGCGGGCGACCGCCGCCAGCAGGGCGGCGCAGGCGAGGAGCGCGGCCGACGAGTACCACGTGGGCACGTTCGCCTCCTCCACCAGGCTGAAGCGGGGGACGAAGCCGTACACGTGGTCGTGCCCGTGAGGTGGACGACCAGCTGGCCCGCGGAGCTGGCCGCCACCAGGGCCGCCACCGTGCAGAGCAGGACCGCGGCGACCCTGCGGGGATTCAGTACGATCATCGGGTCCGGGCGCGAAGCGGAGGATGAGGAATGGTCCCGGCCCGGGTGCGGCGCGGGCCGGGCATGGCTCCGGGAACGGGGACGGGCCCCGCACCGCAGCGCAATGTGGGCGCCGCGGGTGGGGCCGTCTGTAGGAGCGTGGCGGACGCGCCGTGGGGGGATCGCCGATGCCGCCCGGCCGGGATCCCGGCCCGCGCCGCCGCGCGGTCAGCCCGCCACGGGCCCCGCCAGCCGCTCCACCAGCTGCGGCGCCAGCCAGAGCGCCACCAGGATGGCCAGGTTCACCGCGATCCCCACCGGCGCCCGCGTCCCGTCCAGCGTGGTGAGCGCGAGCGACAGCAGCGTCGCCGCCACCAGCACCGGCTGCCACGGTCTCCACCCGCCCAGCCACCCCGCCGCCGCCGCCACGAACCCCACCGCGGCCACCGCCCACAGCGCCCCGAACACGCGGATCCCGCCGTCGCCCAGGTCCCAGTGCCCGTCCAGCAGCGTGGTCCGGTACGGCATCCCCTCCACCGTGCCCAGCTTCATGTAGACCGTGGCGCCCATCAGGTGGATGAGCCCGTGCAGCGCCAGGACGAGCGCCCCGGCCCAGGTCAGTGCCCTGATCATCGCGTCCTCCCTCGGTTGCGGGACCGGCGGCCCACGACGTCCACCGGGGACGGGACCGCCGCCAGGGTGCAAACTAGGATGCGGGAAGCGTGGGCTCGTCGGGAGGAGCTTGAGACCGCGGTGGGGACAAACCCGGGGCACGGGCGGAGCCCGCGTGAGGGATTTCGGCCCGGAGGGGCGAGACCCCGCGGGGCAGTTTCCGCGGGGGCTCGACTCCGTTGGCGAGCGTTGTTTGCTCGCCTACGGAGCCGAAGCCCGACCCCGGCGCCAGCCGGGGGCACGCCCGAACCCGCGGTTCACGCCGTCGAGAAGATCAGTCGCCGAGCGAGACGCCGAGGCGGCGCGCCGTGCCGATGGTGTCGCTGTCCAGGGGGACCCGCTTGAGCTCCTCCACCGCGTCGCCGAGCGGGACCGCGCAGATGGACGTGCCGCGCAGCGCGACCATGGCGCCGAACGACCCGCGCTCGATGCAGCGCACCGCGGAGGCCCCGAAGCGCAGCGCCAGGTTGCGGTCGTACGGGATGGGCGAGCCGCCGCGCTGGATGTGGCCCAGCACCAGCGTGCGGGTCTCCTTTCCGCTGGCCTGCTCGATCTCCTCGGCCAGGCGCTCGGCGATGCCGCCGTAGCGCCGGGTGCCCTCCACGAAGCTGGGGGAGCCGCCCCGCTCGCTCGCCCCCTCGGCCACCACGATGATGCTGAAGCGGCGGCCGGACGCCTCGCGCTCGCGGATCTTGGCGACGATGCGGTCCACCGAGAACGGGATCTCGGGGATCAGGATGACGTCGGCGCCGCCCGCCAGCCCGGACTCCAGCGCGATCCAGCCGGTGTGCCGCCCCATCACCTGCACCACCATGATGCGCTGGTGCGCCTCGGCGGTGGAGTGCAGCCGGCCGATGGCGTCGGTGGCCACGTCCACGGCCGTCTGGAACCCGAAGGTCATCTCCGTGGCGCCCAGGTCGTTGTCGATGGTCTTGGGCACGCCGACCACGTGCAGCCCCTTCTGGAAGAGGATGTGGGCGATGCGCAGCGAGCCGTCGCCGCCGATGGCGACCAGGGCGTCCACCTCCAGCTCGCGGAAGCGCCGGATGATGTCGTCGGACAGGTCGCGGCTCCCCCAGGTGCCGTCCGGCTGGCGGACCTCCATCCCGAACAGGTTGCCGCGGGCGGTGGTCCCCAGGATGGTGCCGCCCAGGTGGGTGATGCCGCTCACCCTCTGGGCGGTGAGCTCGAACATCCCCGGCTCGCCGTCGATCTCCGGGTGGAACAGGCCCATGTAGCCGCGGCGGATGCCGAGGACCTCCCAGCCGTTCTGGAGGGCGCCGAGCGTGGCGGCGCGGATCACCGCGTTGAGCCCGGGGGCGTCGCCGCCGCCGGTGTTGATGGCGATGCGGCGGATGGGGCGGACGCCGCTCATCGGCGCGTGGGCCGGGCGCTCTCCCCGGGGGCGTGGTGGTGATGGTGCATGGTTTCGGTGCGCGGCGGTGCGGACCGGGCGCGCCCGCGCGCGGCGGCGGGCCCGGCACAATTAGTCACGGGTGTTGACAAACGGCTCGCATGATAGCGACGCCCCCGGCCGCACGCAACGTGCGGGCCGCCGGCCCCGCGCGCGC
>JBFMFL010000235.1:0-11483 GCA_040752145.1 Gemmatimonadota bacterium | reverse complement strand
AGCGCGCCCAGCACCCCGGTGCGCTGGCCGCCCAGCAGGGGCACCAGGGTGAGGAGCGGCACCACCGCCAGGTCCTGGAAGAGCAGGACGGCGAAGGTGACGCGCCCGTGGCGCGAGGACAGCTCGCCGCGCTCCACCAGCACGCGCAGCACCACGGCCGTGGAGGACAGCGCCAGCCCGCCGCTGAGCACGGCCGCGGACGCGCCGTCCACGCCCGCCGCGCGCAGCACCGCCCAGATGGCCGCGCCGGTGGCGAGCACCTGCAGGGTGCCCAGCCCGAACACCTGCCGCCGCAGCGAGACCAGCGTCCGCAGCGACAGTTCCAGCCCGATGGCGAACAGCAGGAACACCACCCCGAAGTGCCCCAGCACCTCCGTCTGCTCCACGTCGTGGATCAGGTCCAGCCCGTACGGGCCGATCAGGGCGCCGGCCACCAGGTACCCCACCACCGAGCCGGCGCGCAGCCGCCCGAAGAGCGGCACCACCAGCACCGCCGCCGCCAGGATGACCAGGACGTCGAGCAGCTCCCGGGAGGCGGACACGGTCAGCGCCTCACGTCCCGAACCGGCGCACGAAGGCGCGCTCGGCGTCGGTGGTGCCCACCAGGATCAGCTCGCCGCCCGCCGGGAGCACCCGGTCCGCCGGCGGGTTGATCTCGGTGCCGCCGCCGGTCTGCACCGCGACCACGCTGCACCCGGTGGCCTCGCGGATGCGGGTCGCGGCCAGCGCGCTGCCGGCCAGCGCCCGGGGCACGGTGTAGCGGAACACGTCCAGCCCCTCCGCCAGCATCACCACGTCGTCCTTTTCCAGCACGTTGAACACCGCGTTGGCGCCCATGGAGGCGTACGACATGACGAAGTCGGCCCCGGCGCGGTGCAGCGTGGACACGTTGCGCTCCAGCGTGGCGCGGCTGACGACGTGGAGGTCGGGGCGGAGCCGCCGGCAGTAGATGGTGAGGTAGATGTTCGTGGCGTCGTCGTTGGTGGTCACCACCACCGCGCCCGCTTCGCGGATCCCGGCCTGCTCCAGGCACGCCAGGTCGGCCGCGGAGCCCACCACGTAGGTGTGCTCCTCGCGGACGCGCGCCGGGTCCTTTTCCACGATCCGCACCGGCACCTCGCGCTCCCCGAGCGCCCGCGCGACGGCGCGCCCCACCCGGCCGCCGCCCAGCACCAGGACCGGCGCGTCCGGGCGGTTGTAGATCACCGTGAGCTCCTCGAAGCGGGCCAGCTGCTCGTCGGACCCGGCCAGCACCAGCACCGACGAGGGCCCGATGGGGTCGTCCGGCCCCGGGATGCGGAAGCTCCCCCGCTCCCACACCCCGACCACGGTGAGCCCCGTCGCACGCCGGAGGAGCCCGTCGCGCAGCGTCCGGCCGGCCAGCGGCGTCCCCGTCACGGGCGCTTCCGCGATCACCAGCTCCCCGAAGCGGCCGATGACGCCGGCCCGCGTCTCGCCGCCCAGGGTGCGGCGCGCCAGGGAGCGCCCGAGCATCTCCGGCAGGTGGAGCACGTGCGACGAGCCGGCCAGCTCCAGGATGTCCACGGAGTCCACCGCCCGCGCCACCGAGACGACGGGGGCGAGCGGCGTCAGCTCGCGCACCGTGGACGCGATGTTGGTGTTCTCGTAGTCGTCGCCGGTCACCACCACCAGCGCCGCGTCGCCCGCGCGCAGACGGCGGTACGTCTCCACCTCGTCGCGCTCGCCCACCACCACGCGGACCCCCGCGTCGTGCAGGTCCAGCGCGCGCTTCAGCTCCGGCTCCAGCACCCAGTAGGGCCGGCCGTGGTCCGCCAGCCGCTGCACCAGCGAGATGGCCACCGCGTCGTAGTGGGTGACGATGACGTGCCCCCGCGTCCCCGCGGGGACCTGGCGGGGCGCGCGGCGCCGCGACTGGGCCTCCAGCCAGGGCGCGTAGAAGAACTGGATGAAGGTGAAGGGGAGGAGGATGAGCAGGAACACCACGCCCGAGAGCAGCACCACCATGGAGAAGACGCGCCCCAGGTCGCTCTTGAACGTGATGTCCCCGAACCCCAGGGTGGACATCACCGTGAGCGTCCAGTAGAAGCCGGTGATCCAGGAGTGCTGCTGCCCCTCGGCCGCCATGATGAAGTGGAAGGCGACGCTGTACGCCACCACCATGGCCAGCAGGAACAGGAGGAAGCCGCGGAGCAGCCGCAGGTTGCGGCGCGTCTCGCGGTTCTGCATCAGGTAGGCGAACTGCGCGGGGAGGAACTTCATGCGGGGCTCACCGCGTCCGCCCCCCCGCGCGGCGCCGCGCGGGGGGGCGCGGGCGGCGTCCCGGCCGGGAAGAGGTGGGCGGCCATCGGGGGAAGAGGTGGAGCACGCGGGCTCGCTCGGGCTCGGGTTCGCACGGGTCCTGGCTGCGAACATGGCCCGGCGGGCTCGGGAGTGTCAACCTGTCCGGCCCGCCTCGGGAGCGCCGGCTACGATTCCTCCGACTCCCTCCACCAGTCGCGGGCGGCGGCGAAGAAGCGGTGGAGCGCCTCCGCGTCGCCGGCGCGGAGGGCGGCGCGCAGCTCGTCCAGCCGGGCGCGCAGCCCGTCCACGGCCTCGGCCAGGGGCGCGGCGTTGTCCAGGGCCACGGCGGTCCACATCTCGGGGGAGCTGCCGGCCAGGCGGGTGACGTCGCGCCCGCCGGGGCCCAGCTCGGCGCGGGGGACGCCCGCGTCGGCGAGGGCGCGGGCCAGCGTGACGGAGGCGAGGTGGGGGAGGTGGCTGGTGCGGGCGAGCAGCAGGTCGTGCTCCGCCGCGTCCACGACTTCCGGGAGGGCGCCCAGCGCGGACCACAGCCCCCGCGCGAGCGCCAGGGCGGGTTCCCCCGTAGAAGCGGCGGGGGACAGGAACACGCGCGCCCCGGCGAACAGCCCGGGGCGGGACGCCTCCCACCCGGACAGGTGCGAGCCGGCCAGCGGGTGCGAGCCCACGAACACGGCCCCGATCCCCGCCGCCTCGGCCGCGGCGCACGCGCTGGCCTTGGTGCTCCCCACGTCGGTTACCAGCCGCGCCGAGCGCAGCCGCGGCGCCAGCGCCCCCAGCACCGCGGCCGCCGCCGTCACCGGCACCGCCGCCACCACCAGCTCCGCCTCCTCCGCGCCCTCCAGCCCCGGCCCGAGCGCCGCGTGCAGCACCGCGTCGCGCAGCGCGCCCTCCACCGCGCCCGCGTCGCGGTCGTGCCCCAGCACGCGCACCCCCCGCGCGGCCAGGTCGCGCGCGAGGGACCCGCCCACGAGCCCCAGGCCGACCACCGCGGCGGTGCGGAAGGGGGTCACGCGACGGCCCCCGGGCCCTCACCCGGCTCGCTTGAGGCTCGCCACCCTCTCCCAATCCTGGGAGAGGGGGCCGGGGGGAGGGGGCCTGCAGTCGCGTGAGGGATGCGCGCCCGGAGGGGCGAGACCCCGCGGGGCAGTTTCCGCGGGGGCTCGCCGCGGTTACGCACGGTTGTTTCGTGCGTTACCGCGCGCGCAGCCCGACCCCGGCGCCAGCCGGGGGCACGCCCGAATCCGCAGTTCGAAAGGGGTTCAAAAACGATCACTCCTGCTCCATCTGCGCGCGCCGCGACAGCCCGATCAGGTGCCAGAACAGCGCGCGCATCTCCTCGTCGACGAGCCCGGCCTCGCGCGCCAGGGTCCCGGCGCTCCGCACGACCGCCGCTTCACGCGCGGGGTCCAGCGTCGGAAGGCCGGCGGCGCGTTTCGCCTTCCCGACCTCCCGGGCGAGCCGCACCCGCTCCGCCACCAGGCCGACGATCTCCCGGTCGATCCGCTCGATCTCCGCGCGGAGCCGTTGCAGATCTTGGCCTGCGGAACCGGCCTTCGCCGGGCTGCTCATGCCGCCTCGCGTCCTGCGCCATCTTGAACCTCCGGGAGCGTGCGTCCGGCGGCGAGCGCGAAGGGGCGCAGTGCCCGCATCAGGTCGGCGAAGGCCGCCGGCCCGAGCGACTGGTCCCCGTCCGAGAGCGCCTTCTCCGGACACGGGTGGACTTCCACGATCAGGCCGTCGGCGCCCGCCGCCACGGCCGCGAAGGAAAGGGGTGCCACCAGGTCGGCGCGTCCGCCGGCGTGGCTGGGATCGACGATCACGGGGAGGTGCGTCTCGGCCTTGAGGACCGGGATGGCCGCCACGTCCAGGGTGTTGCGGGTGGAGGTCTCGAAGGTGCGGATCCCCCGCTCGCACAGGATGACGTCGCGGTTGCCCTGCGCCATGACGTACTCGGCCGCCATGAGCAGCTCCTTGAGGGTGGCGGAGAGCCCCCGCTTCAGCAGGATGGTCCGCTGCACCCGGCCCAGCTCGGAGAGCAGGGAGAAGTTCTGCATGTTGCGCGCGCCCACCTGGAGCACGTCGGCGTACTCGGCCACCAGCTCCACCTGGCGGGTGTCCATGACCTCGGTGACCACGGGGAGCCCGGTGCGGGCGCGCACGTCGGCCAGCAGCCGGAGCGCGGCCTTGCCCATCCCCTGGAAGGCGTAGGGCGAGGTGCGCGGCTTGAAGGCGCCGCCCCGCAGCATCCCCGCGCCGGCGGCCTTGACGGCGCGGGCGGTCTCCTCCAGCATCTCGCGCCCCTCCACCGAGCAGGGGCCGGCGATCACCGCCAGCTCGCGCCCGCCCACGGAGGCGCGCTCGCCCACGCGGATCACCGTGGGGTCGGCCGTGAACTCGCGCGAGGCCATCTTGTACGGCTTCTGGATGGGGGTGACCGACTCCACCCCCGGGAGGGCGCGCAGCGCGGCCTCGGGGAGGACGGTCTCGTCGCCGATGCACCCCACCACCACGCGGTGCTCGCCGCGGGAGATGTGGGTACGCAGGCCGTAGACCTCCACGCGCTCGCGGATCCCGTCGAGCTCGGCGTCGGTGATGTCGGGACGGGTGACGATGATCATGCTTCCTCCAGGCGGCGCTCGGCCTCCTTGACGGCGTGGAAGAGCTGCTCGAAGGAGTCCACCACGAACAGCACGTCCTGGAAGCGGTCGATCTCGAAGGGCTGCTCCATGACCGCGTCCAGGTCGAAGGGGCGGCGGTCGCAGCGGGGCCCCAGCGCGTTGGCGGCGTCCCCGATGGAGGAGATCAGCCCGCTCCCGTACACCTTGACGCGCCCGTCCTCGCGCACCAGCCCGAACTCCACCGTGAACCAGAACAGGCGGGCCATGCGCGTCATCTCCTCCTCGCTCCGGGCGCGGAGCGCCACCCGGCCGAACGTCTGGAGGAAGTCGCCGAACACCGGGTCGGCGTGCAGCGGCACGTGGCCGAACACGTCGTGGAAGATGTCCGGCTCGGGGAGGTACTCCAGCTGCTCGCGCGGCCGCACGATGATCGTGGTGGGGAAGCGGCGCTCGGCCAGGCAGCCGAAGAACTCGCGCGCCGGGATGAAGCCGCCCACCGCCATGGACCGCCACCCGGTGCGGGGTTCCAGGCGGCGGTTGACCTCGGCCAGGTCGGGCACCGAGTCGCGCCGCAGCCCGATGGTCTCCGCTCCCTCCAGGAAGACCCGGCTCCCGGTGTCGCGCAGCTCCTGCATGCGGCGCTCGTACAGGATCCCCCAGGTCCCGTGCTCCTCGGGGGTGTAGGCGTCCCAGTCCTGCCGGATGAAGATGCCCGGATCGACCACCGGTTCCTCGGCTACTGCTCGCATCGGGTCCTCCCGGGCTCGCGTGGCCCGCGTTTCTGAAGGCGACGGACTCCCGGCACACCCCGGCGGTGGGGTGCGCCTGTTGATCCGTGGCGGGAAATGTGCCGGTGTCTCCCGGCAACTATAGATCCCAGGGAGACAGGCGTCAAGCTTGTCGTGGAACCCGCCGCGGCTGCTGCACATAGGTCTCGGCCGGGAGCGAACGTCCCCGGGCCCCCGCCCGCTGGTGTTTCCGGCCACCGGCCGGAGAGCTGGGGAGCCCGCGCCCCACGCCGGGACAGGGGGGCCACACTGAATGGGTCACGATGGGAACGGTATGGGTAAAAAGAACCGGGCGGCCCGCGAGAGTCACGGGCCGCCCGGTGAGGTCTGCTGCGCGTCCTGCCGCGCGTCAGCCGCGCATGCGCCTCCCCCGCCGGCCCGTGGCACCGGGCAGGACGAGATAATAGACGCAGGCGAGGAGACGGCGGTTCGCGCTCATGGTCCGGAGGTTAGCCGCGGCGGGGCCGCCGGTCAAGGGTCGCCGCGCAGGTGGCCGGCGGCGACGGCCTCGTCCACCACCGCGAGCACCGTGGGCCACAGGGCCGGCGCCCCGGCGCGGATGGGGTCCATGCGGCGCAGCACCTGGGCGCGGGCGATGCCGTGGGCGCGCCAGCTCCCGCCGCCGGAGTGGAGGTTCTGGAGCAGCGGCTGGAGCCGGTCCAGCGCCACGGCGAAGCGCGCGTCGGGGGTCTCGCCGGCCTCGAACTCCGCCCACAGCGCGTGCAGCTCGGCGGCCTGCTCGGCGGGGAGCAGGCCGAAGATGCGCTCCGCCGCCCTGCGCTCGCGCTCCTCCTTTCCCACGTTGGCCGCGGCGTCGTAGCAGAAGGCGTCGCCGGCGTCGATCTCCACCACGTCGTGTACGAGCACCATCTTCATGGTGCGGGCGACGTCCACCTCCGCTCCGGCGTGCTCGGCGAGCAGGGCGGCCATGAGCGCCAGGTGCCAGGAGTGCTCGGCGCTGTTCTCCCGGCGCGAGGCGTCCGTCAGCAGGGTCTGGCGGAGCACCGTCTTGAGCCGGTCGATCTCCACGACGAAGCGGAGCTGTCGAGCGAGCCGATGGTCGTTCTGTTGGGACATCGTGTGCCGTCGGGTCGGGTTGCGTCGTCGGGGCCGCTGCGGAGTCCGGCGGAAACTGCCCCGCCGGTCTCCTGCGCGGGCTCCGGGAGCCTCCTCGGTCGGGCGCAAACCGCCGCGCCCGACGCTGCGGGGTCTCCCTGCGCCGGAGGGAGCCAGCCGAAACTGCCCGGCTGTCTCCCTCCGCAACGGATCATGGGGGTACTGCGGAACCGCGAACAGCTCCAGCGGACAACCTACCCGCCCGCGCCTCCCGCCTCAACCACCCCGCCGCCAAGCGAACTGCGTACTCCGTACTGCCGTCCACTTTCGCACTCACGCACTTCGCACTTTCGCACTTCCGTTCACCAGCGGCATCACCTCCTCGGCGAAGCGCTCCATCTCCTCGTGCTGGGGCGAGAACTGGAGCAGCATCAGGTCCAGCCCGGCGCGCTCGAACTCCAGGATGCGCTCGGCCACCTGCTCGGGGGTGCCCACCAGGCCGGAGCGCAGGCCGCGGTTGGAGACGGAGTAGTCCTCCAGGGAGACGCGCCGCTCCAGCTGGGTGTTGTCGATCCAGTCCTGGTAGTTGGCGAACCCCTTGGCGCTCTGCTGCACGTCGGTGATGCGCTCCACCTCGCGCCGCGCCTCCGCCTCCGTGGAGCGGACCACGGCGTAGCCGGCCGCGCCGAACTTCATGGGCGGCAGGCCGTGGCGCTCGCGGCGCCCGCGCATGTCGGCCACCTTGGGGGCGATGGTCTCCGGCGGGTCGCCGTGGGTGAGCCAGGCGTCGCACTTGCGCGAGATCAGCTCCTTGGCCGCGGGGGACTCGCCGCCGGCGTACACCGTGGGGCGCGGCCGGCGGGCGGGCTTGGGCTCCAGCACGGCCTCGTCCACCTTGTAGTACCGGCCCTCGTACGAGAAGACGGGCTCCTTCCACATCCCGTCCACCACGTCCAGCCACTCGGAGGTGCGGGCGTAGCGGTCGTCGTGCTCGTCGAACTGCACGCCGTACTTGCGGGCCTCCGTCGCCCACCAGGAGGAGACCACGTTGAGCGCCAGCCGGCCGCCGGAGATGAGGTCGATGTTGGCGGCCTGCTTGGCCAGCAGGGCGGGGGCGTGGAAGGTGGGGCGCACGGCGGTCATGATCTCCAGCCGCTCGGTGACGGCGGCCAGCGCGGCCGTGGTGCTCCACGCGTCCAGCGAGGGGGCGTCCACCCCCTTGATGTCGTTGAGGTTGAGCTCGGCCACCAGCGTCAGGTCGAAGCCGATCTTCTCGCTCCTCTGCGCCAGGCGGCGGACGTAGTCCCAGCTCGCCTCCATCCCCTCGTCCTCGACGTTGCGGAGCCACCCGCCGAAGACCGGGAGCCAGTACCCGAACCTCATCAGGCCGCCTCCTTCCCCGCCGCCGGGCGGGCGAGCGCCGCCCCGGCCTCGCGCTCCAGGTAGTCGGCCAGCCGCGCGAACGGGTCGAAGCCCACCACGTTGGGGGCGTCGGCCACGAAGTTGGAAAGGGCGTTGACGTCGTAGTAGTACAGCCGCCCGTCGCGGGCGTCCACCATGTACTCGATGCCGCCCACCTCGATCCCGGCGGCCTTCATGATGCGCTCCACGTCGGCGCGCTGCTGCGCGGGGGGCTCGTACCCCTCCACCCTCAAGCCCCGCTTGGGGGCGTCCACGGCGCAGACCTGCGCGTCCAGCTCCACCCCGTCCACCCTCTGGCAGACGTCGGCGGGGCACAGGTCGAACGAGTTGCCGGGGGTGTAGATGCGGATGCCGTACAGGTACTCGCCGCCCAGCACCTCCACCCGCGCGATGCGGCTCTCCTCCTGGGGGATGAACTCCTGCACCAGCGCGGTGGAGTCGATCCCCAGCTCCAGCCCCCCGGACTCCACGGCCGCGCGCAGCTCCTCCGCGGAGTCGAAGCGGCGCACGCCGGCGCCGCTCCCGCCGATGTTGGGCTTGACGGCGACCGGCCAGCGCAGCCCCTCCGCCGCGGCGGGCGCCTGCTCCGCGCGGTGGATCACCCGCGCGCGGGGGTAGGGGAGGCCCAGCGCGTCCAGCAGCGCCAGCTGCCCGGCCTTGCTGACCTCGCTCTCGAAGGCGCGGCGGCCGTTGACCACCCGCACGCCCTTGCGCTCCAGGTGGTCGAGCCACGACAGCGTGTAGAAGATGGCGTCGCCGCGGCCGCGCAGGTACGCGGAGGGGCTCATGCGGTTGAACACGAGCGAGTAGGGCGGCTGCTCCGCCGGGTCGAACCCGTGCTCGTCCGCGTGCAGCCTGACGTACGGGGTGCCGCGGCGGTCCAGCTCGGCGAAGAGCGGCTTGAACCACTCGGGGTGCTCGTAGAAGACCGCGATGGGGCGGTCGGCGGGGATCGGCATGCGCTCGGTTCCTGTTGCCTTGTAGGGTGCGGGGGACGCGCCTCAGCGCGCGTCCCCGGGGAAGTCGACGACGTGCGGGATCCCCCGGTTCAGGGGGTACGCGGCGTGGACCAGGGCCCACCGCTCCCGCTCGGAGAGGGCGCCGCGGGTCTGGCCGGGCTCGGACCGGGGGGGCCGCGCCTCCGGGCGCGGCTGGCTGCCGACAGGGCTCATGGTCGATGGTCCTTCCTGGGGTAGTTACAAAAAAAGCCCGGCCCTCTCGCGGGAGAGGGCCGGGCAGGAGACCTTTCGGTTCTCGCTGGGCTTACACGTCCACCGGGTACGCGCATGCCCGCCCGTCCGCTCCTCCCGCGGGAGAACGGCCGTGACACATGCACATCTGCCAGCAGGTGGAGCGGATCGCCTTCATCGTCTCGTCCGTCGAAATCAGTTTAGCTCTGAACTACTTCTGACGATAACCCGCGGCGGGGGCCGGGTCAACCCCTGCTCCTGCGCACGGGTCTTGCGAGCCCGCCGGCCCCCCGGTCCCGATCACCCGAGCATGGGGCGGCCCCGATGGCTCCTGGCAGGATCCGGCGGCGCGCGGCGTGGGCCGCGGCCGCCGCGCTCGCGGCGACCGCGCTCTTCCCCGGCGCGGCCCGGGCGCACGTGAAGTGGTTCGCCGAGTTCGGCGCGGGCGACCCCCCGGCGCCGCTGTCGGCCGTGCTCACCCCCACCTTCTTCGCGCTGGCGGCGCTCGGCACCGTGGCGGTGGGGGTGCTGGCCCTGCTGGAGCGCCGGGTGGAGCGGGCGCCCTGGTACCTGCGCGTGGACCGCTGGCTCGCCGAGCGAGCGGACCAGGCCCTGCTGGTGCTGCGGGTGACCACCGGCGCGACGCTGCTCCTCTCCTGGCAGTCCGGGGCGATGCTGGCGCCCGAGCTGGAGGCGCCGGCGTGGGCCGGGTGGTACCAGTTCGCCCTGGCGCTGCTCCTCCTGTTCCGGCGCTCGGTGCCGGCGGCGGGCGCGGGGCTGGCGCTGCTGTACGGGGTGGCCGTGTGGCGCTACGGCCTGTTCCACATGCTGGACTACCTGCACTACCTGGGGATCGCCTGGTACCTGGGGGTGGCGGGGGCGCGGAGGGAGCGGCTCCGGGAGAGCCGCATCCCGGCGCTGTACCTGACGGTGGGCTTCGCGCTCGCCTGGCTGGCCCTGGAAAAGGTGGTCTACCCGCAGTGGACGGCGTACATCCTGGAGCAGAACCCGCAGCTGGCGCTGGGCCTGGACCCGGACTTCTTCCGGGTGGGCGCGGCGTTCGTGGAGTTCACGCTGGGCTACCTGTTCGTCATCAACCTGTTCGAGCGCCCCATCGCCGCGCTGGTCACCCTGGTCTTCTTCACCACCACGCTGGTCTTCGGCAAGGTGGAGGTGATCGGCCACACGGCCATCCACGGCGCGCTGATCGTGTTCCTGCTGGAGGGACAGGGCCGCCTCTACCGCCCGCCCATCGAGCTGCACCGGCGGCCCGCGCTGCGGAGCGCCTTCGCGTCCGTGAACTACGCGCTGCTGCTGGCGGCGGGCCTGGCGGCCTACCACCTGGGAGCGAGGCGGGTATCCGCCGCCGCGGAGGAGCCGCCCGCGGGCGTCGTCGCGGGGCCGGCCCCGCGCGGCTGAGCCCCGGGATCGGATCCGCCCCATCCCCCGGTACACCAGCCGTGGCGGTCTCCGCGGCGGGCGGCCCGGGTGCCGGGGACCGCCGGATGCTTGCCCCGGAGGAGGAGGGGTGCCAATATTCTGGCATGCCCCGTTCCGCCGGTCCCCCGTGCCGCTCCCCATGCCCGAGACGCCTCCGCACCAGAAGCTCAGCCGCCGCGAGCGGCAGATCATGGACGCGGTGTACGGCCTGGGCCGGGCGAGCGCGGCCCAGGTGCACGAGCGCATCCCCGACGCGCCCAGCCTCACCGCCGTGCGCACCATGCTGCGCACGCTGGAGGAGAAGGGACACCTCCGCCACGAGACGGACGGCCCGCGCCACGTGTACCTGCCCACCGTCCCGCGCGACTCGGCGCAGCGCACGGCCCTGGGGCACCTGGTGCGCACCTTTTTCGGCGGGTCGCCCAAGGCGGTGGTGGCGGCGCTGCTCGACCTGGACGACCGGGGGATGTCGGGCCGGGAGCGCGAGGAGCTGATCGAGATGATCCGCCGCTCGCGGGAGCGCGGCGAGTGACGGCCGACGCGGCGGCCGAGCTGGCGTGGCTGTGGACGCGCTACGTGGTGGCGCTGCACGCCACGGCGTTCCTGGCGGGCGTCGCCCTGCTGGCGCTGGTCCTTGCCCGCGGGCGCGCTCCCGCCGCGGCGCAGGCGCGGGCCTGGGGGACGGC
>JBFMFL010000234.1:0-11499 GCA_040752145.1 Gemmatimonadota bacterium | reverse complement strand
TGGGGAACGGGAGGATGATGGGCCCGCCGTAGCGGCGCCGCCGCCCGCCGCCGCCGCCGCCTCCCCCGCCGCGCCGGAAGAACGAGAAGATGAAGAAGGCGAGGATGACGTAGAACAGGATCCGCCCCCCGCCGCCCCCGGAGACCGGGCGCTGCACCGGCGCCCCCGGCGCCGCCGCGCCGGGGACCTGGCCGGTGAGCTGGAAGCCGAAGCGCGCGGCGTACTGCTGCCCCACCGCGCGGACGCCCTCCAGGATCCCCGTGCCGTAGTCGCCCTGCCGGAAGTGCGGGACCATGTACTGGTCCAGGATGCGGCCGGACTCGGCGGCGGTGATGAAGGTGTTGGTGGCGTACCCCAGCTCGATGCGCGCCTCACGCTCGCGGGGCGCCACCATCACCACGGTGCCGGTGTTCGCCAGGGAGTCGCCGGGCTGGCCGCTCGCGCCCACCCCCCACTCGCGCAGCACCTGGAGCGACACCTCGGACGGCGGGCGGCCCTCCAGCGAGGGGAGCGTCACCACCGCGATCTCCCCGCCGGACTTGGCCCGCACCTCCTGGATCACCGCGTCGATGGCGGCTTCCTGCTCGGCCGGGATCACGTCCGCGAAGTCGTTGACGTAGCCCGTGGGCCGCGGCAGCTGGAGCTGCGCGGCGGCCGGCGGCGCCCACAGCAGGCCCGCGAGGAGCGCGAGCAGCGCCGCGCCGCGCGGGAGCACGCTTCTCGCTTGTTGCGGCTTTCGTCGTCCCGTACGTTGCTTCACGTCGTTTTCCGTTTCGTTTCCACAGCCGGAGCCGCCGATGAGATCTCGTCCCGTCCCGCTCGCCCTGCTGCTGGGGTCGCTCGCGCTCGCCGCCTGCGGCGACGGCGGGCCGCGCGTGTCCGTCCGCGCCGACGTGGACGGCGCGCCCGTCGCGGACCTCCCCGTGCGCCTGCTCCCCTACGACCGCGACGAGCTGCTGGATTCACTCGCCAGGGCCGCCGACGACCCCGAACCGGCGATCCCGCCGGAGCTCCTTCAGCAATTGCAGGGCCTCGCTGCCGAGGAGCGGGCCGCGCGGGAGCGCGGGGATACGGCGCTTGCCCGCTTCCAGGCGGCCCGGCGCGCCGTGTTCGCGCGGGCGGATTCGCTGCGCGCCGCGCGCCGCGCCTGGGCGCAGGAGGCGTTCGCGCCCTTCGACTCGCTGGCCGCGGCGCGGGCCGCCGCCGCCGACCGCGAGGAGCTGGCCGACACCACCGACGCGTCCGGGACCGTCACCTTCAACGCGGAGCCAGGGCGCTGGTGGGTGTACGCCCGCTACACGCTCCCCTACAGCGAGCTGTACTGGAACTTCCCCGTGCAGGTGACGGGGGACAGCACCGTCGTCCGGCTGTCGCGCGCGAACGCCGGGGAGCGGCCGTTCCTCTGACCCGCTCTTGGACGGCTGGGCTTCGCGATGGCGTCCGCGACCCCCCTCACCCCCCGGCCCCCTCTCCCACGAGGGGAGAGGGGGAGAACTGCTGTTGCCGTTGCAGTTCCTGGGAGCTGCGCAGGGAGGTCGGGGGAGGCTGCGCAGGGGGAACGTCATGTTCGAAGCCAGCGTGATCCCGAAAGCGCAGGCGGAGCGCCGGCGAGTGCTCTGCGAGTCCCTTCGGGTGCGGCTCCCCCGGAGCAGCATCCCCCGGCCGACCACCAACCCCGGAGCGCGCCGTAGTTGCCCCCTCTCCCAGAATTGGGAGAGGGTGGCGAGCCTCAAGCGAGCCGGGTGAGGGCCCAACCACCAAAGGCGAGGGGACCCTCAGCGGGTCCCCTCCTCCTTTTTCGGCGTCTCCGCGGGCGGGTTCGGGACCCCGGCCCCGGCACCCTGGGGCTGCGGCGCCGGCTGGGGTGCCGGGGGCGCGGCCCGGGCGGCCGCCTGGGCCGCTGCCGCGGCGGCGGCGAGCGAGTCCAGGGCGGTGCTGTCCGGGCGGGTGCGCCCCCACTCCCAGCGGTGCTGCATGTCCAGCGTCCACTGGTAGTCGGGGCCGTTGTAGAACGGGCGCGTGAACACGTCGCGGCGCACGGCCTCGCGGGCCAGGCGGGCGCGGGTGCGCTCGTTGATCTGGTAGTCCAGGCCGATGCCGAAGAGCGGGCTCTGCTCCAGCGCCGGGAAGCCCACCTCGGCGGTGAGGAACAGGTCGTTGGTCAATTCCCAGCCGAACTCGAAGGTGGGGGCGCTGAGCCCCACCGCGCCCAGCGCGCCGCCGAAGCCGAAGGGCGTGGTGGCCTCGCCCGGGCGCGAGCGGACGCGCACGTAGTCCACCAGGCCGGAGCGCGAGAGCTCCTGCTCCAGCTCCGCGGCCACCAGCCCGCCGAACAGCTCCTGCGCCAGGATCTGCTGCGCCAGCGTCCCGGTGCTCCCGCCCAGGTTGGCGGTGGAGCGCCCGAAGATCAGGTAGCTGAGCAGCTCCGACTCCGGCAGCGGCGGCCGGGTGTTGGAGCTGAGCCGGAGCGTGGGCGCCTGGAGCGTCCCGCCCACCTGCACCTGCACCTCCAGCACCGACCCGCTCGCCGCCGGGTCCAGCGTGCGCACCTGGTTCACCGCCACGATGTCCAGCGTGGGGTTGAGGTCCGGCGTCCCGTAGAACTGCACCAGCCCCCGCTCGATGTCGAACTCGCGGCGCAGCGGGCCCACGCGCAGCGCGTACGAGCCGCGCACCACCTCCAGGTCGCCGTAGATGCGCGGCTCCGCCCCGGCCCGCGTCACCAGCATGTCGCCACGGATCTGGATGCGCGCGTCCTCCGACTCCAGCCACACCCCCTCGTCCACCTCCACCCGCAGCGCGGAGACGCGCAGCCCGCCCAGCGCGTCCAACCCGGAGGCGCCGGCCACCTCCGCGGGGATGCTGTCCGCGCCGATCTCGCCCACCTCGGCGTCCACGATGGCGACCTCGCCCCGCTCGCCCAGCGTGGGGATGCGGATGGTCCCCTCGTCCAGCACCAGCCGCCCGGAGAGCGTCGCCTCGGGGAGGCGCCCGGACAGGGTCAGGTTGGACGACACCTTGAGGCTCGCCACGTCCTCGCGGTCGATGACGTCGAACCCGTCCGCGACCACGTTGAGGAGCACCCGCGGGCGGCCCGGCTCGTCCAGCAGGACGCTCCCGGTGACGCTCGCCGTGCCGTCGCTGCGGGCCGTGAGCGTGTCGATGCGGATCTCCTCGCCGCGCAGCGCGAGCCGCGCGTCGATCCCGGTGAAGCGCTGGCCCAGCGGGATCACGGTGATCGCCGCCTGGTGGAGGTGCGCCCCCCCGTTCACGGTGGGGTCGTTCAGCGTCCCGGTCACCGTGGCGTCGGCGGAGAACGCGCCCTCGCCCTCCTCCACCATGGTGGGGAAGGAGGCGGCCACCAGCCCCAGCGGGAGCGAGTCGGCGACCAGGCGGGCGCGCAGCGGCTCGTCGCGGAGCAGCTCGAAGCCGGGGACCGTGCCGCCCAGCGAGATCAGCATGGGGAGGGTGGCGTCCACCGCCAGGACGTCCTGCCCGGCCATGCGCACGCGGGCGTTCCCCACCAGCTGCCGCCCCGTGTAGCGCCCGTCGATCGCCACCCGCTCCGTGGTGACCCCGCCGTAGCTCAGCGAGTCGATGGAGCCCGCGATGATCATCTCCGGCGACCCCACGGGGCCGGAGAGCACGGCGCTCAGGTTGAGGACGCCGCCCACGTCCGGCGCGGAGGTGGTGATGCGGCGCAGGTCCGCCAGGTTCACCGCGGCCAGGTTGAGGCGCAGGTCGGTGGTGCCGGTGGGCGGGAGGCGGCCGTCCAGCTCGATCACCCCGCCCCGTTCGCCGGAGCGCCGCAGCGCCAGCCGCTCCACCTCGATCCCCTGCACCCCGCCCCACACGATGCGCGAGGGCTGCATCAGCTGCCAGGATGCGTCGCCCAGCCGCATGGCGAGCGACTGCAGCTCCACCCCGCGCAGCTCGCGCCCCTCCAGCGCCAGCGTCCCCGCGGCCGACAGGTCGCTGGCCCCGTCCCGCCGGGCGAACACCCCGAAGGTGGCCAGGCCCGGCGCGGCGTTGACCTCCAGGCGCAGGTTCTGGAGCTCCTCGCGCCCGGCCAGGAGCACCCCGTCCGCCTGCAGGTTGCCGAAGCCGCGCCACCCCTGCGCCCCCAGCGAGCCCTGCGCCTCCAGCGCCAGGGTGCCGGCGCGCCAGGTGCCGTAGCGCAGCCCGCTCCCGCTCCCCGAGACGCTGAACGCCGGGCTCCTGAAGGTGCCGGAGAGCCACCCCTCCAGCGCCACCGAGCCGGCCAGGTCGGGCGGGGCCACGCCGGCGCGGGCCAGCATGGGCGCGAAGGTGGCCCCGTCCTGCGCGGCCAGCGACAGCCGCAGCGGCTGCGGGGCCGGACGGGTGAGGCCCCAGGAGCCGGAGGCCGCCACCCGCGCGCCGCGGAAGCTGGCCTGGAGCGTGTCGATCCGGAGGATGCCGTCGCGGGCGGCGAGGCGCACCGTGGCCTCGTCCAGCGGCTGGCCGGCCAGGGTGGACGAGCGCGCCACCAGGTCCACGCGCCCCTCGAAGGTCTCCGGCGTCGTCCCCCGCCCCTCGACCTGGAGCGACGCCGTGAGGTTCCCCGCGGGGAGCCCGCGCCCGCCGGGGAGCTCCGCCGGGTTCACCCCCGCCACCTGCCCGGTGACGAAGTACGAGGGGACCTCGCCGGGACGGAACCACCCCTCCAGGTCCAGCACCCCCACCGGGCCGCGCAGGTCCACGTCGAAGCGGTACGGCTGGCGCCCGCCCCCGCTGAGCGAGATGGGACCGGTGAGCGGCGAGTTGAAGAGCGCGGGGCGGCCCAGCACCGTCCCCAGGCGGAAGTCCGCCACCCGCCCGTCCACGTCGAACTGCATCCCGTCGCCGGGGTTGCGGACCCGGCCGCCCAGGTCGAAGGTCCCGCCCTGGTGCGCCAGGTCCACGTCGAAGCCGAAGTCCTGCGCGCTCCCCCGCGCCGAGAACGTGCCGCTGAGCGGCCCCTGCACCGGGTTGGAGGCGGCCAGCAGCACCCCGGAGCGGAACGCCTCCACCCGGCCGTCCACGTCGAAGCGGAGGACCTCGCCGGGGAGCACCGTGCCGCGGGCGGCCAGGCGCCCGGCCGCGCCCTGGAAGTCGAAGTCGAAGGCGGCGCGCTCGGCGGTGCCGGCCACGCGGAAGGGGCCGCTCAGCGTCGCCGACTCGAAGGGGAGCTGCGGGAACAGCTCGGTGAGCGTGGCGAGCGCCAGCGGCGCGGCCCGCCCCGTGACCTCATAGCGGAGCGCCGGGCCGGTGGAGAAGCGCGCCTCCAGGTCGCCCACGCGCGGGGGCGGGGCGTCGCCCACCTCGTACGCCAGCGTCCCCCCGCTCACCCGCAGGTCCGCCGGCGTCCCGCTGGCGACGGCCGAGCCGCGCAGCGTCCCGCGCAGCAGGCCGGACCGCGCCGTGTCGGACATGAGCGGCGCCAGCGCGGCCAGGTACACCGGGCGCGCCTCGACGCGCACCCCGTCCAGCCGGAAGGGCGCCGCCCCGCCCACGGTCACGTTCCCCGCCGCCGACACCACGGAGGGCTCGCCGGCCGCGCCCTCCGGGCGGAAGCGGGCGGCCAGGTCGATGCGCAGCGCCCCCCCCTGCCCCTGCTCGATGGTCTCCAGGCTGGTGACGGTCCCGCGGAGCTCCCCCTCGTAGGGGATCTCCGCGTCCACGAGCGGGTCCAGCGTGGAGAAGTCCAGCGGGTCCAGCGCCAGGCGGGTGTCGTAGAAGCGCCAGGGCCCGTCCCCGCCCACGGTGGCGGCCAGGCGGCCCGCCACCCGCGACTCGGGGGTGGTCACCACCAGGTCCGCCGCCCGCAGCGCGGTCCGCCCGCCGGGGAGCGACTCCACGTCCAGCACGAAGGCGGCGCGGCCGCCCTCCGGGAGGCCGAAGCCCAGCCCGCGCAGGTCGCGGAAGTCCAGCGGCGAGGCGCGCAGCCGCGCGTCCCAGAGGATGCCGTCCTCCGCCAGCCGGAAGGCCCCCGCCCCCGCGAAGGTGGAGAACGGGGTCCTCAGCGTCTCCAGGTCGAAGCGGTAGCGGTCCGTCCCCGTCTGCTCGATCCAGCCGGACGCAGCCGCCACGCGCAGGTCGGGGTTGGACACCTGGGCGGTGAGCTGCGACACGTCCACGCGCCACCCCTGCGTGCCGCCCACCCGGACGGAGGCCAGGCGCGCGTCCACGTCGCGGGCGCGGCGCACCATCATCGTCCGGCCGCCGATGCGCACCAGCGGCGGCCCCCCGCGCGAGGCGAAGCGCGCCGGGAGCGAGTCGCCGGGCTGCACCGCCGTCGCCATCATCACCCGCCCGTCGGTGATCCGCACGTCGCGGAACAGCAGCGGGCGCGACGCCTCCTCCAGGGTGTCGGCGCCCGCGGCGAACCTCACCTCGGCGCCGTCCGCCTCCACGCGCAGCGCCCGCGTCAGGTTCCACTCCCCGTTCGGCATCTCCACCAGCCGCACGTACGGCTCGTCCACGTCCATCCGGTCGAAGCGGATGGGCCCGGTGCCGCCCAGCGCGTCGGCGCGGAAGGTGAGCCGCGCCTCGGGGGCGTACAGGATGGTGTCGCGCGCCGGGTCCAGCACGGCCACGCGCCGCAGCAGCACGCGCATGGTCCCGTCCTCCTCCACCCGCTCCAGCTCGAACGCCGAGGGCGGGAGGCGCAGCCGGTTCTGCACCTGCAGCGAGGCCTCGTCCAGCGCCGCCTCGCGCACGTACACCCTCACCCCGATGTACAGGAGGAGGAGGCCGATCAGGACGCCCGCCAGCGCGATGCCGGCACGCTGCGGAGGGGTGAGGCGCGCCATCAGAAGGCCTGCCCCACCGCGATGTAGAACACGAAGCGGCGGCGGAACTGGTCCCCGGGGTCGTAGTCGGGGTCCAGCGTGACGGGGGCGCCCTCCTCCGTGAAGCGGATCAGCGGGCCCACGGGGTCGGGATACGGGTTGTAGGCGGCGTCCAGGCGGATGGGGCCCACGGGGGTGAGGATGCGCAGCCCCACCCCGGGCGTGAGGCGGAAGCGGGACTCGCCCACCAGGGTGTCGCTCGGGCTGGTCCACACCCGCCCGCCGTCCACGAACGCGGCCAGCCGCAGGTTCTCGCGGAAGAACGGCGAGGGGATGCGCAGCTCCGCCGAGGTCACCAGCATCCGCGTTCCGCCGATCCCCGCCGGGGTGGTGTCGCGCGGCAGGACACCCAGGCTGTCCGGTTCGGCGCCCAGCTCGGGCGCGTCCAGGTAGACGCGCGGCCCCAGCCCGTTGCGGCGGAAGCCGCGCACGCTGTTGGGCCCGCCCGCGTAGAACTTGCGCTCGGGGGGGATGTACCCCCCGCTCCCCACCACCCCTTCCAAGAAGGTCCCCCCCTGCACCCGCGCGGCGAGCACCCACCCCTCGCGCAGCTGCCGGTACGCCGTGGCGTCGCCGAACAGGCGCAGGTAGCGGTCGTCCGATGCGAGGAACCGCGTGGCCCAGTCCACGCTCCCGCGCACCTGGTATCCGCCCACCGGGTACACGTCCGAGCGGGTGCGGTCGCGCACCATGGAGAGCGTGAAGAAGTTGGACCAGCGGTTCTCCTGCAGGGTGTCGATCGCCTCGCGCGTGCACACCTCCAGCGAGAAGCAGAAGAAGATGGGCTCGGCGCGGGTGGAGCCGCGGTTCACGTTGACCGCCGCGGTGGCGAGCGTCTGGGTGGCGACCTCGCGGATCACCGACAGCCGCCCGCCGCTGGAGGTGCGCAGGTAGGTCTCCAGCTCGGAGATGCGCTCGGTGTACAGGTTGAGCGTGGTGCTGGTCTGCGTGCCGAACAGGCGGGGCTGCACGAAGTCCACGGCGACGCGGTAGTTGAGCACGTTGCCCAGCGTGTCGTTCTCCAGGGCGCTGCACAGGTTGTTCTGGAAGCCGGCGTCCAGCGGCTCCCCCGCGCCCACCTTGGAGACCGAACCGGAAAGCTCCAGCGTGCGCCCCCCGCCCAGGAAGTTGCGGTCCAGCCGCCGGGCCTCGGTACGCAGGCAGTCGATGGTGCCGTACCCGCCGGCCACCGAGGCCAGGTACTGCGGCGCTTCCACCACGCGCACCAGCACGGTGGCGCTGGCGCTGTCCGGGTTGAGCTGCAGCGAGTCCGGGGCGAGCTCCACCGAGGCGAAGTTCACCATCTGGAACTCGTACAGGCTGCGCTGGCTCTGGTTGAGCCTGGAGGGGCGGAGGACGTCCCCCTCCCGCACGCTGAGCTGGCGCCGCGCCGTGCGCTGGCCCAGCCGCTCCGCCCCCACGATCACCACGGTGTCCACCCGCACCAGCGGCCCCGGCACCGCCTCGTAGCGCACGCGGGCCACGTCGGCGATGGTGTCCAGGTCGTAGTTGCGCAGCACCTGCGAGTAGGCGTAGCCGCTCTCCAGCAGGCGTCCGCGGATGGTGTCCGCCGAGGACAGGAAGCCGTTGCGGCGGAAGGGCCCGCCGCGCTCCAGAGCGAGCCTGCCGACCAGCTCCTCCGGCGGCACGATCCCCTCCGTCCCCGCCACCTCCAGCGAGTCCACCCGCACCAGGTCGCCGGGGACGACGCCGAAGCGCACCGCCACCTCGTCCTCGCCCACGTTCTCCACGGTGGGGGTGACCCGGGTGCCGTAGTAGCCGTGGTCGCGGTGCACCAGCTGGATGCGCGCGACGTCCTGCTGCAGGTCGGTGAGGTCCAGCCGGTTGGTCTCCCGCCCGATCCCGAACAGGCAGACGGGGAGCCCCAGCGAGCGGCAGCTGCTGGGACGGGTGGAGAGCACGGCGCGCAGGGTGTCGCGGGGCACCACCTGCTCGCCCGCGAAGTCCACGCTGCGCACCTCCTTGCCCGCGAACTCGGCGAGCCCCGGGTACGGCCCGGTCTGCGGCACGTTGGGCGCGCACGCGGCGAGCGCCGCCACGGCGCACGCGGCTGCGAGGCACGCGAAGCGGCGGAGGCGCGCGGGAAGGCTCGGCTCGGAACGGTTCTGCATGCGTAAGGGAACGCGTGGAACGGGCGCGGCGCCCGGACCGCAGCGCGCCGGGGGGCGCGCCGCGGGGAGCGGGCCGCGGGACGGAACCGTGGTCCGGCCGACGGCGGAAACAGATGCCAGCCGAAACCACGGGTGCTCGCGCATCTAGTGTGCCACCAGGGGCCGGCTCAGCGCGCCCCCGGGATCACCAGGGTGTCGCGGGGTCCGGAACGGATCACCAGCGTGTCGGGCGGTCCGCCGCGCCGGGGGCGCCGCTCGGGCTCCGGCTCCGCCGGGACCACGGCGCGGTCCTCCCGGGCGCGTGGCGGAGCGTCCTCCGCTGGCGCGGGCGAAGGCTCCTCCTCCGCCGGGGGCTCCTCCGCGGCCGGGGCCTCCTCCCCGCCGCCGCCCTCGCCGCTCACCGCGTCGGACAGGGCGTCGCCGATGCTGCGCAGCGCCCGGTCCAGGGCGCGGGAGGCCCAGTCCTCCAGCCCCAGGTCGAGGCCCTCCAGCTTGCGCCGGATCCATCCCTCGATCCCGCCGCCGTACGGCTCGCCGGCCGGGCAGACCTCCTCCGGGACCGCGGTGCGCAGAAAGGACTCGGTGTACGTGTCCCCGCGCGCCCGGCACCCCGGCACCAGCACCTGGCCCGTGGCGGCGGCCACCTGGCGCTGCACCACCCCGCGCGGGGGCTCCCACTCCGGGGCGGCCCCGTCCTGCGCCGCGGCGACGATCCGCCCCCACACCGGCGCGGCCAGCACCCCGCCGGAGCCGTCGCGCACGATGGGGCGCGGCCGGTCGAAGCCGATCCACACCGCCCCCACCAGCCGCGGGGTGAACCCCACGAACCAGGCGTCGGTGGCGTCGTTGGTGGTTCCCGTCTTCCCCGCCGCGGGGCCGCGCACCCCGGCGTCGCGGGCGCGGCGCCCGCTGCCGCGGTCCACCACGTCGCGGAGCATGGAGGTGACCACGAACGCCGTGGGCGGGTCCAGCACCTCCTTCCTCCTCACCCCCGGCTCCCAGACCACCGCCCCGTCCGGGTCCTCCACCCGCGTCACCCAGCGGGGCTCGGCGCGGTCGCCCAGGTTGGCGAAGGCGGTGTACGCCGCCGCCAGCTCCATGGGCCGCACCGCCGACGCCCCGATGGCCACGGAGGGCGACTCCGCGATGGGGGTGGAGATCCCCATGCGCCGCGCCACGGAGCGCACCCGGTCGATCCCCACCCGCTGCGCCAGGCGCACGGCCACGGTGTTGACCGACTCGCGGAGCGAGCGCCGCACCGTCACCGGCCCGCGGAAGCGGCCGTCGAAGTTGCGCGGCTCCCACACGTCGCCGGCGGGGAGCACGAGGCGCAGCGGCGCGTCCTCCACCTTCTCGGTGGGCGGGATCCCGGCGTCCACGGCGGCGGCGTACACGAACGGCTTGAACGCCGACCCCGGCTGCCTGAACCCCTGCGTCATCCGGTCGAACTCCGACTCCGAGAAGTCGCGCCCGCCCACCAGCGCCAGCACGTCGCCGGTCTCCGCGCGGATGATCGTGGCCGCGCCCTGGAGGTACGGCGTCTCCGCCATCCCCGGCTCGAAGTCGGCGCGCCTCGGCGCGTCCATCCGCCCGAACTCGCCCGCCTCGATGCGCTCCAGCTGCCGCACGAGCGCGCGCTCCGCGGCGGACTGCACCCCCGGCAGCAGCGGGGTGTGGATGCGCAGCGAGCGCCCGTACAGCTCCTCCCCGAAGCGGGCCTCCATCACCCGCCGCACCTGCTCCACGTAGTAGGGAGCGCGCCGCCGCTTCCGCTCCGGCGTCCAGCGCGCCAGCCGCGGCTCGGCCCGCTTGGCCTCCGCCGCCTGCGCCGCGGTGACCAGGCCCTGCTGCGCCATCAGCGACAGCACCAGGTTGCGGCGCTGGAGGGAGCGCTGCCGGTTCTTGCGCGGGTTGTAGTGCGAGGGGGCCTTGGGGAGCCCCGCCAGCAGCGCCGCCTCGCTGAGCTTGAGGTCGCGGGCGCGCTTGCCGAAGTACACGCGCGCCGCCGACTCGATGCCGTAGACGCCCTCGCCGAAGTAGATGTGGTTGAGGTAGAGCTGGAGGATCTCCTCCTTGCTCAGCCGGTCCTCGATCTCCCGCGCGACGCGGATCTCCAGGACCTTGCGGCGCGGCGTGCGGTCCGCCGCCGGGAGCCGGTCCGGGAAGACGTTGCGCGCCACCTGCATGGTGATGGTGCTCGCCCCCTGCCCCCGCGCCCCCGGCTTCAGGTTGCGCAGCATGGTCCCGGCGAAGCGCCGCCAGTCCACCCCGTGGTGCCCGTAGAAGCGCTTGTCCTCCACCGCCACGAACGCCGCCGGCACGTACTCCGGGAGGTCGCGGATCCTCACCACCTCCCAGCGCGACGGGCTCAGCTCGGCGAGCACGCCGCCCCGCGCGTCGTACACCACCGGCGCCCCCCCCGGCTGGAACGACGCCAGCCGCGCCACCGACGGGCACCCCGTGAGCCCGCACCGCTCCCACGAGAACCCCGCCAGGAACCCGAGCGCCGCCAGCGT
>JBFMFL010000233.1:0-11630 GCA_040752145.1 Gemmatimonadota bacterium | reverse complement strand
GCAGCTCCCCGGCGGCGGGGAGCTGCGCGCCCTCCGCGGGAACGACGTACGCCACCAGGCGCTTCCCACCCGCCCGGTCGTCCCGGGCGACGGCCACGGCGCGCCGCACGGCGGGGTGCTCCAGCAGGGAGCTCTCCACCTCGCCGGGCTCGACGCGGAAGCCGCGCACCTTGACCTGCTCGTCGGCGCGGCCCAGGTGCTCGATGCGCCCGTCCGCGAGCCAGCGGGCCCGGTCGCCCGTGTCGTACAGCCGCGCCCCCGGCGCCGCGCCGAACGGGTCGGGGACGAAGCGCGCGGCCGTCAGCTCCGGGCGGTCCAGGTAGCCGCGCGCCACGCCGCTCCCGCCGATGTACATCGCCCCCGGCACCCCCGCCGGCGCCGGCAGGCCGTGGCGGTCCAGCACGTAGACGCGCGTGTTGCCCAGCGGGCGCCCCACGGTCACAGGCCCGCCGTCGTCGTCCATCCGCGCCGCGGTCGACCAGATGGTCGTCTCGGTGGGGCCGTAGACGTTCCACAGCGCCGCGGCGCGCCTGCGCAGCCGCGCCGCCAGCTCGGGGGCGAGCGCCTCGCCGCCGCACAGGATCGCCAGCCCCGGCGTCCCCTCCCACCCGGCCTCCAGCAGCATCCGCCAGCTCGCCGGGGTGGCCTGCATCACGGTGGGGCGGCGCTCGGCAAGCACGTCGCGCAGGCGCGCGCCGTCGGAGGCGGTCGCGGCGTCCGCCGGCGCCACCGAGGCGCCCACCGCGAGCGGGAGGAACAGCTCCAGCGCGGAGATGTCGAAGGAGAGCGGGGTGACCGCCAGCAGCTCGTCCGCCGGCCCCAGGCGGAGCAGGCGCTGCATGGCAGCGAGCAGGTTCACCACGGCCCCGTGCGGCACCACGACGCCCTTGGGACGGCCGGTGGAGCCGGAGGTGTAGATCACGTACGCGGCGCTCCGCGGATCGGCGGCGCCGTCCGGGAGCGGCCCCTCCCCCCCGGCGTCCGCCCCGTCGAGGAGCACGGTCTCCGCCCGGTGCTCCGGGAGCGTGGAGGCGAGGCCGGCTTCGGTGAGCAGCACCGGCACCCGGGCGTCGTCCAGCATGTACGCGAGCCGCTCCCGCGGGTACGACGGGTCCAGCGGCACGTACGCGCCCCCGGCGCGCAGCACCCCCAGCAGCCCCGCCAGCAGCCCGGGGCCCCGCTCCAGGCAGACGCCCACGCGGGTCTCGGGGCCCACCCCGCGCCCCCGCAGCCGGCGGGCGAGCGCCGCCGAGCGCCGCTCCAGCCCGGCGTAGGTCAGCGCCGTCCCCGCCCATTCCACCGCGACCGCCTCCGGCGTGCGCGCCGCCTGCGCGGTGAACAGGTCGTGGACGCACACGGGCGGCACGTCGGCGGCGGTGTCGTTCCACGCCTCCAGCACCTGCGCCCGCTCCGCCCCGCGCAGCAGCGACAGCTCCGAGAGCCGCCCTCCGGGCGCGGCCGCCATGGCGTCCAGGACGATCTCCAGGTGCCCCGCCATCCGCTCGACGGTCGGGGCCTCGAAGAGCGCCCGGCGGAAGAGGAGTTCGCCGCGCAGCCCCTCCCCCTCCCCCTCCTCCGACACCGCCAGCTCCAGGTCGAACTTCGCCGCCTCCGCCCCGCTCCCGAACGGCTCCGTCCGCACCGCCCCCAGCGACAGCCCCGCGTGGTGCCCGCCCGCCGGCTCCAGCGCGAACGTCACCTGGAAGAGCGGCGCGTGGGCGAGGCTGCGCTCCACCCCCAGCACCTCCACCAGGCGCTCGAAGGGCAGCTCCTGGTGCGCGTACGCCCCCAGCGCCTCCTCGCGCACCCGCCCCACCAGCTCCGCCCAGCTCGGGTCGCCCGACAGGTCGCCGCGCAGCGCCAGCAGGTTGACGAAGAACCCCACCAGCCCCTCCGTCTCGGCCCGCGTCCGCCCCGCCACCGGGCTCCCCACCACCACCTCCCCCTGCCCGGCCCAGCGGTCCAGCAGCGCCTGCCAGCCGGCCAGCAGCGTCATGAACAGCGTGGCCCCCTCGCGCCGCGAGAGCGCCCGCAGCGCCCGCGTGGTCCCGGCCGACAGCGAAAAGCGGTGGCTCCCCGCGCGCGCGTCCCGGCCCGCCGTGCGCGGGTGGTCCGTGGGGATCTCCAGCAGCGGCGGGGCGCCGGCCAGCCGTTCGCGCCACCAGGCCAGCTGCGCCTCCAGCGCCTCGCCGCTCAGCCGGTGCCGCTGCCAGACGGCATAGTCCGCGTACTGCACCGGCAGCTCCGGCAGGCGCGGCGCCTCGCCCCGCTCGAAGGCGGCGTACAGCGCGGAGAGCTCGCGCACCAGCACGCGCAGGCTCCAGCCGTCGCCGACGACGTGGTGCAGGGTGAAGCAGAGGACGTGGTCCTCCCCGCCCAGCCGCAGCAGCGCGGCGCGCAGCAGCGGCCCCCGCGCCAGGTCGAAGGGCCGCAGCGCCTCCTCCCGCGCCAGCCGCCGCGCCTCGGCCTCGCGCTCCGCGGCCGGCAGGCGCCGCAGGTCCAGCTCGGCCAGCGCCACGGGCGCCGGCGGGTGGACGACCTGCACGGGGACGCCGCCGTGCTCGGGGAAGGTGGTGCGCAGCGTCTCGTGCCGCTCGGCCAGCGCGTCCAGACCGGCCCGCAGCGCCGCGACGCGCAGGGGCCCGCGCAGGCGCAGCGCCCCGGCCATGTTATAGGCGGCGCTCCCCGGCTCCAGCCGGTCCACCAGCCAGAGCCGCTGCTGCGCGAACGACAGCGGCAGCGGCGCCTCGCGCGACACCGGCTCCACCGGGGGCGCGGCCCCGCTCCCGGTGCCGCGCAGCGCCTCGATGCACGCGGCCAGCGCGCCCACCGTGGGCGTCCGGAAGAGGGCCCGCAGCGGAAGCTCCACCCCGAACGCCTGCCGCACCCGCGAGACCACCCGGGTGGCCAGCAGCGAGTGGCCCCCCAGGTCGAAGAAGCTCTCCTCCACGCCCACCCGCTCCAGGCCCAGCACGTCCGCCCAGATCTCGCTCAGCACCTCCTCCGTCGCCGTGCGCGCCGCCACGGAGCCCCCGCCCTCCTCCTCCGGCTCGGGGAGCGCGCGGCGGTCCGTCTTGCCGCTGGCAGTCAGGGGAAGCGTCTCCAGCGCCACGAAAGCGGCGGGGACCATGTGCTCGGGGAGGGTGAGGCGCAGCAGCGCGCGCAGCTCCTCGGCGGAGGGGGGCGGGCCGTCCGCCGGGACCACGTACGCCACCAGGCGCCTCCCCCCCGCGCGGCCGTCGCGGGCGACGACCACGGCGCGCCGCACGGCGGGGTGATGGAGGAGGGCGCTCTCCACCTCGCCCGGCTCGATGCGGAAGCCGCGCACCTTGACCTGCTGGTCGATGCGGCCCAGGTACTCCAGCTCGCCGCCGGCCGTCCAGCGGGCGAGGTCGCCCGTGCGGTACGCGCGCGCGCCGGGCCGTTTCGAGAACGCGTCCGGGACGAACTTCTCGGCCGTCAGGTCGGGCCGGCCGTGGTAGCCGCGCGCGGTCCCCGCGCCGGCCAGGCACAGCTCCCCGGGCACGCCCACGGGCGCCGGGTTCCCGGCCGGGTCCAGCACGTAGGCGCGCGAGCCGGGCACGGCACGCCCGATCCTCACCCGCTCCGCGCCGCGCTCCACCGCACTCCAGGTGGAGTAGACGGTGTCCTCCGTGGGGCCGTACAGGTTCAGCACCCGCTCCGTCTTCGGCCGGGCGTACAGCTCGCGGGCCAGCGAGGCGGGAAGCGCCTCGCCGGCCAGGTTGAAGGCGCGCACGCCCGCCGGGATCCCGCCGGAGCGCAGCAGCTCCGCCGCCGCGCTGGGCACGGCCACCACCAGCCGCACCCCCTCCTCCGCGACCCGCGGCAGGTCCAGCGCGTTCTCCACCAGCACCAGCGTCCCGCCCCAGCAGATCGTCCCGAAGATCTCGCCCACCGACACGTCGAAGGAGACGGAGGTGGAGCCGAGCACGGCGGCGCGGTCCTCCGGACGGACGGCGTCGCGGAGGAAGTGGACGATCCGCGAGGCGCTGCGGTGCTCCACCTGCACGCCCTTGGGCCGGCCGGTCGAGCCCGAGGTGTAGAGCACGTACGCGAGGTTGCCGGCGTCCACGGCCGACTCCGGGGCGTCGTCGGGCTGTGCCGCGATCCGCTCGGCGTCGGCATCCGCCAGCACGGCCGGGACACCGGCCGGAAGACGGTCGGCGAGATGCGACTGGGACACCACCAGGCGCGCGCCCGCGTCCTCCAGCATGTACTCCAGGCGCTCCGCCGGGTACGCGGGGTCCAGCGGCACGTACGCCCCGCCCGCCTTGAGGATCGCCAGCATCGCGGCGACCATCTCCGGCGTGCGCTCCGTGCAGAGCCCGACGCGCGACTCGGGGCCGACGCCCAGCGCGCGGAGGTGGTGCGCCAGGCGGTTCGCCGCGCGCTCCAGCTCGGCGTACGTGGTGGCGCGGCCCTCGAAGCGGACCGCCGCGGCGTCCGGGGTGCGGGCCGCCTGCGCGGCGAACAGCTCGTGCAGGCAGGCCGCCGGGTAGTCCGCGCCGGTGTCGGTCCACTCCCCCAGGATCTGCGCGCGCTCCTCCGGGAGGAGGAAGCCGACCTCGGCCACGGGCCGGTCCGGCTCCGCGGCGACGGCGCGCAGGGTCTCCACCAGGTGCGCGGCCATGCGCTCGACCGTCCCCGCCTCGAACAGGTCCGTGGCGTACTCCAGCGCCGCGGCAAGCCCGCCCTCGCTGCGCTCCCAGGTGTAGAGCGTCAGGTCAAGAATCGCCGCGCCCGCGTCCAGCGGCTCGGGCGCCAGCGTCGCGCCCGGGAGTTCCACCGGCTCCAGCGCCGCGCCCTGCGGCGCGAGCATCACCTGGAAGAGCGGGTTGCGGCTCGGGTCGCGCTCCGGCTGCACCTCCTCCACCAGCCGCTCGAACGGCACGTCCTGCCGGGCGAACGCCTCCAGCGCCGCCGCGCGGGCGCGCGCCAGCAGGGCGCGGAAGCCCTCCTCCGGCGCCACCTCCACCCGCAGCACCAGAGTGTCCACGAGCAGCCCCACCAGCCCGGCCACCTCCGGCCGGTCGCGGTGGGCGACGGGGGTCCCCACCGCCACGTCACCCTCCCCGGCGTAGCGGGCCAGGAGCAGGTCCCAGGCGGCCAGCAGCGCCATGAAGAGCGTGGCCCCCTCGGCGCGGGCGAGCGCGCGCACGCCCTCCACCGCCTCCGCGGGGACCGCAAAGCGGTGGGTCGCGCCGCGGAATCTCTGCACGGGCGGGCGCGGGCGGTCGGTGGGGAGCGGCAGCGGCGCCACGCCGCGCAGGCGCTCCCGCCACCAGGCGAGCTGCGCCTGCACCGCCCCCTCGCGGAGCGCCGCGCGCTGCCCCCGCGCCCAGTCGGAATACCGCACGGGGAGCGGCGCGAGGGGGGCATCCTCCCCCGCGAGCTGTGCCCGGTACAGGGCGGCCAGGTCGCGCGTCAGCACCCCGGCCGACCAGCCGTCGCCGACGACGTGGTGCAGCGCCATCGCCAGCAGGCGCTCGTCGTCCGCCAGCCGCAGCAGCCGGGCGCGGAACGGGGGGCCCCGCTCCAGGTCGAACGGGGCACGCGCGACCGCCTCCGCCGCGCGCCGCGCCGCGCCCTCCCGCTCCCGCGGGGCCAGGCGCGACAGGTCCACCTCCGGCAGCGGGAGCGCCGCGGCGGGGAGGACCCGCTGCACGGGCCGCCCATCCACCTCGGCGAAGACGGTGCGCAGGGTCTCGTGCCGGCGCACGGTCCCGTCCAGCGCGCGCCGCAGCGCGGCCTCATCCACGTCTCCGCGCAGGCGGAGCGCGCCGGCCAGGTTGTAGGCGGCGCTCCCCGGCTGCAGCCGGTCCAGGAACCAGAGCCGCTCCTGCGCGAACGAGAGCGGCGCTTCGCCCCCGGCGGGCGCCTCGCCCGCGGGCACGGCCGCGTCCGCCAGGAACACCTGCTCCAGCAGCTCCGCCGCCAGCCGGTCGATGCGCGTGTCGTCCAGCAGCGCCGAGATCGGCACCGCCGCACCCAGGCTCGCCTCCAGCGCGCCCTTGAGTTCCATGGCGCGGAGCGAGTCCATCCCCAGCGCCGCCAGCGGCTGCTCCCGGTCCACCCGGGCCGGGTCCACCCCCAGCGCGCGGGCCGCGTGCCCCACCAGCAGCGCCTCCACCAGCGCCTGCCGCTCCTCCGCTGCGACCGCTTCCAGCGCTTCGCGGGTGATCCCCGACGGGGCCCGGAGCGGCGCCGCGACGGCCGCGTCTTCCCGGACGCTCAGCCCCACCAGGGGCAGCTCCCCGGCCAGGAAGCGCGCCCGGCACGCCCGGCGCTGGACCTTGCCGCTGGTGGTCCTGGGCACGCCGCCGGGACGCACCACCACCACCGCGTGGACCAGGAGCCCGTGCTCGGCCGCCACCGCCCGGCGGATCGCCTCCGCCACCTCCTCCACGTCCACCCCGGCCGCCGCCTGCCGCGAGACCTCCTGCACCACCACCAGGCGCTCCTCCCCGGCGTGGTCGATGCTGAACGCCGCGCCGCTCCCGGCGCGCAGCCCTGGGTGGCTGCGGACGGCCGTCTGCTCGACGTCCTGCGGGTAGTGGTTGCGCCCGCGGATGATGATCAGGTCCTTGAGGCGCCCGGTGATGAACAACTCACCGCCGTCGCACAGGAACCCCAGGTCGCCGGTGCGCAGGAAGGGCCCCTCGCCAGTGCCGGCCTCGAAGGCGCCGAAGGTCTCCGCCGTCTCCTCGGCCCGGCCCCAGTAGCCGCGCGCCACGCTGGGGCCCGCCACCCACACCTCGCCCACCCGGTCGGCCGGGCACTCGCGCAGTGTCGCCGGGTCCACGATCAGGACCCGCTGCGACTCCGCGCTCCGGCCGCTCCCCACCAGGCGGTACTCCCCCTCCGGGTCCGCCACCACGTCGCCGCTGCCCAGCGCGTCCGCGTTCACGGCGCGCACCACCGGCTCCTCCGCCGGGCGGCTGCCGGTGACCATCAGCGTGGCCTCGGCCAGCCCGTAGCACGGGTAGAACGCCCGCGCCCGGAACCCGCTGGGGGCGAAGCTCTCGGCGAAGGCGCGCAGCGTCTCGGCCCGCACGGGCTCGGCGCCGTTGAAGGCGATCTCCCACCGGCTCAGGTCCAGCCCCTCGCGCTCCTCGGGGCGGACGGCGTGGACGCACAGCTCGTAAGCGAAGTTGGGCCCGCCGCTGCTGGTGGCCCCGTAGCGCGAGACGGCCTCCAGCCAGCGCGCCGGGCGCTGGATGAACGCCACGGGGGAGAACAGCGCCGCCCAGTAGCCGGTGAACAGCGGCTGGAGGATGCCGCCGATCAGCCCCATGTCGTGGTACGGCGGCAGCCAGATCACCGAGCGGGTCGCAGGCGTGTAGCCGGCGAGATGCTCGATGACGGCGGAGTTGTGGAGCAGGTTGCCGTGGCTGACCATCACCCCCTTGGGCGAGGCCGTCGAGCCGGACGTGTACTGGAGGAAAGCCAGCGTGTCGCCCGTCGCCTCCGGGTCGCGCCACCCCTCCGCCGCCTCGTCGGGGACGTCCTCCGTGGCAAGCCAGCGCAGCCCGGCCAGCTCGGGGGTGTGGGCGCACAGCCGCTCCGCCTCGCCCAGCAGCTCCCGCGTGGTGAGCGCCAGCGCGGGCGCGCAGTCCGCCACGATGCCCTGCAGGCGCGGGTCGGGCTTGTTGCGGCGCGGCGGGTACGCGGGGACGGCGGTCACCCCGGCGTAGAAGCAGCCGAACAGGGCGGCGACGTACTCCAGCCCCGGCGGGTAGAGCAGGAGCGCGCGCTCCCCCCGGGCGCCGAGCGCCTGGAGCCGGGCGGCCACGGCACGCGCGCGCAGGTCCAGCTCGCCGTAGGTGACGTGCCCCTCCTCCGTCTCGCCGTTGAGGAGGAAGGTGTAGGCGCGCCTGGCGGGGTCCTCGCCGGCCCGGAGGCGGAGGAGCTCGACCAGGGTGGAGACGGCGTGCGGGTTCGGCATCGGGGCGGTGGCCGGGTTGGCAAGTCCTTAACAAACCAGTCGTTAAATGATCGCAGCCGGCGCGCGCCTGCGGAACCCCCGGGAGATGGCCGAGTCCCGGTCCGGGCCGTGCGCGGGCGCCCCTACCCGAGCGCCCGCTCCACCTCCCCGGCCAGCGTCTCCACCCAGGGCTCGCGGAGCATGCTGTGGTGGGTGCCCGGGACCGTCCTCACCTCCAGCTCTCCCCGCGCCACGCGCTCCCACCCGGCGGCCCTCTTCCCCAGGAGCCGCCCGGCCAGCCCGCGCCCGCCGGCGCGCAGCAGGGTGACCCGCCCGCCGTAGCTCCCCGGGCGGTACTCGTGCATCGCCCGGAGGTTGAACCGGAAGACGCCGTACAGGTGCTGCATCCGCGCCAGGTCCAGGTCCCCGGGGAGCAGGCCCGCCGCGCGGGCGCTCCCGAGCACCCGGCCCAGGTACGGCGCCCCGCCTGCGCCGCCGGCCTCCGCGTCCGGCGCGGGCAGCCGGTCGGCGGGGATCCCGAGGTCCTGCGCGAACCCCTGCACCAGCAGGACCTCGTCGCGCGGCGCCGCCCGGCCCGGGTCGGCCAGGCGGGGAACGCGCGAGTCGATGAGCACCAGCGTCTCCACCTCCTCGCCCGCGGCCTCCAGCTGCCGCGCCATCTCGAACGCGACCACGCCGCCCATGGACCACCCGCCCAGCCGGTAGGGCCCGGCCGGCTGCTCCGCTCGGACCGCCTCCAGGTAGCCGCGCGCCATCTCCTCGACCGTCCCGCCGGGCTCCTCGCCCGGCTCCGTCCCGCGGGAGCGCAGGGCGAACACCGGCTGCTCCGGGTCCAGCCTCGCGGCGAGCGCGGCGTAGGCCATGACGCTCCCGCCCACGGGGTGCACCAGGAAGAGCGGCCTGCGGCTCCCCCTGGCGCGGATGGGAACCAGGAGCGGCACCTCCGCGTCCCCGCCGCGGCGCACCTGTTCGGCCAGCCGCTCCACCGTGGGCGCCGCGAAGAGCGACGCCGCCGGGAGGCGGACCCCCGTGGCCTCGCCCAGCCGGGTCACGAGGTGCACCGCGAGCAGCGAGTGCCCGCCCAGGTCGAAGAAGCTGTCGTGCGGCCCCACCCCGGGGACGCCCAGCACCTCCGCGAAGATGCCGGCGATCGCCACCTCCAGGTGGTCGCGCGGGACGGGATGCGCCCCCTCCCGGCGGGTCCCGCTCGCCTCCGGCGCGGGGAGCGCGCCCCGGTCCGGCTTGCCGCTCGCGTTCCGGGGGAGCCGGTCCAGGACGACGAAGTCGGCCGGCACCATGTACTCCGGGAGCCGCGACGCCAGGCGCGCCCGCAGCTCCGGCCGGCTCGCTTCCCTGCCCTCCTCCGCCACCACGTACGCCACCAGGCGCCGGTTCCCCGGCGCGTCCTCCCGCGCCACCACCACCGCCTCGCGCACCTGCGGCAGGCCCACCAGGACGGCCTCGATCTCGCCCGGCTCCACGCGGAAGCCGCGCAGCTTCACCTGCCGGTCGATCCGTCCCAGGTACTCCAGCTCGCCGGTCGGCAGCCGGCGGACGCGGTCCATCACGCGGTACATCCGCGAGCCGCCTGGCGCCGGCGCGAATGGGTCCGGCAGGAAGCGCTCGGCGGTGAGGTCCGGCCTCGCCTGATAGCCCCGGGCGAGCCCGTCGCCGGCCAGGTACAGCTCGCCGGCGACCCCGGCCGGCACCGGCTGCCCGCGGGAGTCCAGCACGTACGCCCGCGTGTTCGCCACCGGCCTGCCCACCAGCACCTGCTCCGCGCCGCGCGGGACCAGGGAGCAGGTGGAGTACGTGGTGTCCTCGGTGGGACCGTACAGGTTCCCCACCCTCTCCACCGTGCCCAGCGCGTACAGTCCCCGCGCCAGCGCCGGGGGGAGCGCTTCGCCGCCCAGGTTGAGGGTCTTGACGCTCGCCGGGATCCCGCCGCTGCGCAGCAGCTCGGCCGCGGCGCTGGGGACCATGCTCGCGTAGACCACCGGCTCGCCCAGCGTGGGCAGCTCCAGCGCGTTCTCCGCCAGCACCAGCCTGCCGCCCCAGGCCAGGGTCCCGAACAGCTCCGCCACCGACACGTCGAAGCTGACGGAGGTGGAGAACAGGGTCGCGCTGCGCTCCTCGTCCGAGACCGTCTCCCGCAGCCAGTGCAGCAGGACCACGGTGGAGGAGTGGCGGATCATCACCCCCTTGGGCCGCCCCGTGGATCCCGAGGTGAAGATCACGTGCGACAGGTTCTCGGGGAGGACGCCGCTCTCCGGCGCCTCCTCCGGCTCGCCGGCCAGGGCGTCGCGCGCGGCGTCCAGCGCCAGCACGGCGGCGCCCTCCGGGAGCCGCGCCAGGAGCGGCGACTCGCTCAGCACCAGGCCGGCGTCCGCGTCCTCCAGCATGCGGCCCAGCCGCTCCCGCGGGTGCGCCGGGTCCAGCGGCACGTAGGCGCCGCCGGCCTTGAGCACGGCCAGCAGCGCCACCACCAGCTCCGGCGTGCGCGAAAGGCAGACGCCCACCCGGGTCTCCGGCCCCACGCCGCGCCGTCTCAGGGCGTGGGCCAGCCGGTTGGCCCGCCTCTCCAGCTCGGCGTATGTCACCCGCTCGCCGCGCCGGGAGACGGCGACGGCGTCCGGGGTGCGGGCCGCCTGGGCGGCGAACAGGTCGTGTACGCGCAGCCCCGCCGGGTACGGGCGCGCGGTGTCGTTCCAGGCTTCCAGCACCTGCGCGCGCTCGGCGCCGCGCAGCAGCGACAGCCCGGAGAGGCGCCGTCCCGGCTCCGCCGCCATGGCCTCCAGCACGGCCTCCAGGTGCCCCGCCATGCGCGCGACGGTCCCGGCCTCGAACAGCGCCGCCGGGTACGCGAGCGCCCCGCCCAGCCCCTCCCCCGTGTCGGCGAGCACCAGCTCCAGGTCGAACCTGGCGACGCCCCCGCCTCCACCGAACGGCTCCAGGCCGAGGTCCCCCAGCTCCAGCCGCTCGCCGCCGGACGGCTCCAGCGCGAACGTCGCCTGGAAGACGGGGGCGTGTACCAGGCTGCGCCCGGTCCCCAGCTCCTCGACCAGGCGCTCGAAGGGCAGCTCCTGGTGGTCGTACGCGCCCAGCGCCGTCTCGCGCACCCGCCCCAGCAGCTCGCTCCAGGTGGGGTCGCCGGAAAGGTCGCCGCGCAGGGCGAGCATGTTGACGAAGAAGCCGATCAGCCCCTCCGTCTCCCGCCGGGTCCGCCCCGCGACGGGGGTGCCCACCACCACGTCGTCCTGCCCCGACCAGGTGGAGAGCAGCGCCTGCCAGCCGGCCAGCAGCGTCATGAACAGCGTGGTCCCCTCCCCGCGCGAGAGACCGCGCAGCGCCCGCGACAGCCCGGGCGGGAGCACGAACGGGTGGCTCGCCGCGCGCGGGCTCCGCCCCGCTCCGCGCGGGCGGTCCGTGGGGATCTCCAGCAGCGGCGGGGCGCCGCGCAGCGCCTCCTTCCAGAAGCCGGCCTGCTCCTCCAGCGTCTCGCCGCGCAGCCGTTCGCGCTGCCACACGGCATGGTCCGCGTACTGGATCGCGAGCTCCGGCAGCGGCGACGGCTCGCCCCGGGCGAAGGCGCCGTACAGGGCGGAGACCTCGCGCGTCAGCACCTGCATGCTCCAGCCGTCGCCGACCACGTGGTGCAGCGTGA
>JBFMFL010000232.1:0-11700 GCA_040752145.1 Gemmatimonadota bacterium | reverse complement strand
GCCACCCTCCCCCAATTCTGGGGGAGGGCTTCCTGACCCTCGGTACCATGCTCGACCGAAGCATTGTCGTGCTCCCCCTCTCCCAGCATTGGGAGAGGGGGCCGGGGGGTGAGGGCCGCCGTTCCGCAGTATCCACATCGTCCGTTGCGGAGGGAGACAGCCGGGCGGTTTCGGCTGGCTCACTCCGGCGGAGCGAGACCCCGCAGCGTCGGGCGCGGCTGTTTGCGCCGACCGAGGAGGCTCGCGGAGCCCGCGCAGGAGACGGACAGCAGTATCGTCCGGCTCCGGAGCGGTCCCACGCACGAAAGCTGACCCGTCCACGGACCGACGACGACGGCCCCTGAAATGCAGCCGTCCACAACCCGCTCGCGCCGCTTACGTTGCAGCCCCGACTTCGGTATACTTTCGGCATGAAAGATCGCATCGTCATCCGCGGGGCCCGCCAGCACAACCTCAAGAACCTGGACCTGGACCTCCCGCGCCGCTCGCTGATCGTGGTGACCGGGCCGTCCGGCTCCGGCAAGTCGTCGCTCGCCTTCGACACCGTCTACGCCGAGGGGCAGAGGCGCTACGTGGAGTCGCTCTCCACCTACGCCAAGCAGTTCCTGGAGCGGATGGAGAAGCCCGACGTGGACCGCGTGGAGGGGATCTCCCCGGCGGTCGCCATCGAGCAGCGCAACCCCACCAAGACCTCGCGCTCCACCGTGGGCACGGCCACGGAGGTGCACGACTACCTGCGCCTGCTCTGGGCCCGCGCCGGCCGCACCTACTGCCCCGGCTCGCACCCGGACCGCCCCTGCGGCCGCGAGGTGCGCCCGGACAGCGTGCAGAGCGCCACCGACGCCACCCTGGCGCTCCCCGAGGGGGCGCGCTTCACGGTGGCCTTTCCGCTGCCGCTCTCGGCCAAGGTGACGCACGCCCTGGTGGTGGAGAACCTGCGCGCCCTGGGCTTCCTGCGCGTGCGCGCGGACGGACGCGACCTGCACCTGGACGACCTGGCGGACGATCCCTCGGTGGACCTGACGAAAGCGCGGGAGCTGCTGGTGGTGGTGGACCGCCTGCGGGTGGACCGCGGGGACACGGAGCGGCTGGCCGACTCGCTGCAGACGGCGTTCGCGGAGGGCGAGGGCGAGGCGGCGGTGATCCTGGAGGACGGCTCTCCTCTGCGCTTCACGGAGCGCTTCCGCTGCCCGGACCACCCGGAGATCGAGTTCGCGCGCCCGTCGCCGCAGCTCTTCTCCTTCAACAACCCGTACGGCTCCTGCCCGGAGTGTACCGGTTTCGGCGCGGTGCTCCAGTACGACGAGTCGCTGATCGTCCCCAACACGGCGCGCTCGCTGGACGAGGGGGCGGTGGACCCGTGGAGCAAGCCGCGCTACGACGCCAAGCGGCGCAAGCTGGCGGAGCTGGCCCGGCGCGAGGGGGTGCGGATGGACGCGCCCTGGGCGGAGCTGCCGGAGGAGTTCCGCCGCACGGTCGTCCACGGGACGCGCGGCTTCGAGGGGGCGATCCCCTTCCTGACCGCGCTGGAGGAGAAGCGCTACAAGCAGTACATCCGCGTCTTCCTGCGCCAGTACCAGAGCGCGCAGCCCTGCCCCACCTGCGGCGGGGCCAAGCTGCGCCCGGCCGCGCTCTGGATCCGCGTGGCGGGGAACACCATCGCCGAGGTCTCGGACCTGCCGCTGGCCCGGCTGCGCGAGTGGGTGGCGGCGCTGATGGCGAGCGGCGGGCGCGACGGGAGCCTGGACCCCGGGTGCCCGGCGCCGCTGCGCGCGCAGGAGTGGGAGATCGCGGAGCCCATCCTGCGCGAGCTGGAGGCGCGCGTGGGCTTCCTCAACGACGTGGGGCTGGGCTACCTGACGCTGGAGCGGCAGACGCGCACCCTCTCGGGCGGCGAGGCGCAGCGCATCACCCTGGCCAACGCGCTGGGGAGCAAGCTGATGGACACGCTGTACGTGCTGGACGAGCCCACCATCGGCCTGCACCCGGCGGACAACGACCGGCTCCTGAAGCTGCTGGTGAGGCTGCGCGCGGCGGGGAACACCGTGCTGATGGTGGAGCACGACCCGGAGGCCATGCGCATGGCCGACCACCTGGTGGAGCTGGGGCCGGGGAGCGGGGAGCGGGGCGGGGACCTGGTGTTCCAGGGCACGCTCGCCGAGATCCTGGAGGCGGACACGCTCACCGGGCGCTACCTCTCCGGCCGCGAGGAGATCGCGGTGCCGGAGCGGCGCCGCCGCACCGGCGGGCCGCGCCTGCGCATCACCGGCGCGCGCGAGCACAACCTGCGCGGGGTGGACGTGGAGATCCCCCTGGGCGCGCTCACGGTGGTCAGCGGCGTCTCCGGCTCGGGCAAGTCCACGCTGGTGCACGACGTCCTGTACCGCGCCCTGGAGCGCGAGCTCTCCGGCGGCGAGACCAGCGCCAAGCGGCACCTGGGCGAGGCGGTGGGCGCGTACGACGCCCTTTCCGGCGCGGGGCTGCTCCGCGACGTGGTGCTGGTGGACCAGTCGCCCATCGGGCGGACGCCGCGCTCCAACCCGGTCACCTACATCAAGGCGTACGACGAGGTGCGCCGCATCTTCTCCTCGCTCCCCGAGGCCAGGAAGCGGGGCTACGGGCCCGGGCACTTCTCCTTCAACGTCAAGGGCGGGCGCTGCGAGGCGTGCAAGGGGGAGGGGCAGGTGCAGGTGGAGATGGTGTTCATGGCGGACGTGTTCGTCCCCTGCGAGGTGTGCGGCGGGGCGCGCTTCCGGCCGGAGACGCTGGAGGTGCGCTACAACGGAAAGAGCATCCGCGACGTGCTGGACCTCACGGTGGACGAGGCGATCCGCTTCTTTCTGCACGAGGACCGGCTGGGCGAGGCGCTGTGGCACCTCCAGCAGGTGGGCCTGGGCTACCTGCGCCTGGGCCAGCCCGCGCCCACCCTGTCCGGCGGCGAGGCGCAGCGCATCAAGATCGCCCGCGAGCTGGCGATGGGCGCGCGCCGGGGCGGCAAGAAGCTGTACGTGCTGGACGAGCCCACCACGGGCCTGCACCTGGACGACATCCGGAAGCTCCTCCGCGTGCTGGGCGACCTGGTGGACGCCGGCCACACGGTGCTCCTCATCGAGCACAACCTGGACGTGATCAAGACCGCCGACTGGATCGTGGACCTGGGCCCCGGCGCCGGCCCCGACGGCGGCCACGTCGTCGCCATGGGCACCCCCGAGGAAGTGGCCCGGGTGGAGGAGAGCCTCACCGGCCGCTGGCTCGCCCCCGTCCTCGAAGGCGCTGCCGCGGGGGTCTGAAGCTTCGGACTTCTCCGACGGGAACGGCTCAACAACGGCGCGCTTCGACTGGACTCCGGTGTAGGTGGTCGGCCGGGGGATGCTGCTCCGGGGGAGCCGAACTCGCCGGCGCTCCGTCTGCGCTTTCGGGATCACGCTGGCTTCGAACATGACGTTCCCCCTGCGCAGCCTCCCCCGACCTCCCCGCGCAGATCCCTGGAACTGCAACAGCAGTTCTCCCCCTCTCCCCTCGTGGGAGAGGGGGCCGGGGGGTGAGGGGGGCCGCCCCCGCGGACGCCAGCACAAACCCCGCGCCAGCGGGGGCACGCCCGACCCCCGCCGTGCATCCGTCCCCCCCGTACTTGACACCCTGTTGTATTAATGATACTCTACGCCCCATGAAAGCAAAGGGCCGCTCGCAGAGCACGCGATCCGGGGACGGGTCCACCGTCTACAACCGCATCCCCGTGCTGCGGGCGGAGCGGGGCCAGTCGCGGCAGGAGCTGGCGGAGGCCCTGGGGGTCAACTACCAGACCGTCGGCTACCTGGAGCGCGGGGACTACAACCCCAGCCTGGAGCTGGCCTTCCGCATCAGCGAGCACTTCGGCCTCCCCATCGAGGCCATCTTCTCCCGCGAGCCCTTCCGCCCCCTCAGCGAGGAAGTCTACGGCCGGGCCACCGGCACCTGACCCGCGGCGCGAGAACCCCCGAAACTCTTGACGGCTTCCATCCCCGTGGGCTAGCCTTCCCCTTCCCGCGGGCGCCGGCCACGGCGTCCACTCCCCCGGCGGACCCGGCCTCCAGGCAAGCCCAGTTCGTGACCAAACGTCGTTCCGCGGCCGCGGGCACCCCCGCGCGCCGCACCCTTTCCCCAGTAGGAGGAGCCATGCTTCGACCCTTCCGTACGGGACGGCTGCTCGCCGCCGCGCTCGCCCTCGCCGCGGCGGCCCCCGCGGCCGCGCAGCAGCGGACCACGGTGGACATCCCCTTCGAGAAGTACACGCTGGACAACGGGCTGGAGGTGATCCTCGCCCCCGACTCCACGCTCCCCAGCGTGGCGGTGGACCTGTGGTACAACGTGTCGAGCCGCAACGAGCGCCAGGGGCGCACCGGGTTCGCCCACCTGTTCGAGCACATGATGTTCGAGGGCTCGCAGAACGTGGCCCGCGGCGACCACGTCGCCCTGCTGCGCGCGGCCGGCTCCACCGACCTCAACGGCACCACCAACGAGGACCGCACCAACTACTACCAGGTGGTCCCGCCCAGCCGGCTGAACCTGGCGCTCTGGCTGGAGGCCGACCGCATGCGGTCGCTCAACGTCACCGCCGAGCAGCTGCGCGTGCAGCAGGAGGCGGTCAAGGAGGAGAAGCGGATGCGGGTGGACAACGCCCCCTACGCCTCCTCCGTGTACCACGCCCGCTACACCGGCCCGTACGACCCCAGCACCTGCTTCGCCTACGGGCACACCATCATCGGGAGCATGGAGGACCTGAACGCCGCCACGCTCGCGGACGTGCAGGAGTTCTTCCGCACCTACTACGCGCCCAACAACGTCACCCTGACGCTGGCCGGCGACTTCGACCCGGCGCAGGCCAGGCAGCTGATCCAGGAGTACTTCGGGAGCATCCCCCGCTCGCCGCAGCAGGCGCCCGAGGTGCAGTGCACCCAGCCGTTCTCGCGGCTCCCGGCGCGCGACACCATCCGCGACCCCAACGCCACCCTGCCGGCCTTCCAGGCCGTGTACGGCACGGTGCCGGCCTCGCACGCCGACAGCTACGCCCTGGAGATCCTGGGCTCCATCCTGGGCGGCGGCGAGAGCTCGCGCATCTACCAGCGGCTGGTGCGCACCGACAAGGCGGCGCAGAACGCCAGCGCCGGGCACCAGGCGCGGCGCGGCCCCGGGCTGTTCGTGGTGTTCTCCATCGCCAACCAGGGGGTGGGCGCCGACCGGCTGGAGAAGCTGGTGGACGAGGAGGTCGCCAAGGTCCGCGACCGCGGGGTGACGGCGGCCGAGCTGGAGCGCGCCAAGAACCAGCTGCGCTCGCGGAGCGTCCGCGGCCTCCAGACCGCCATCGGGCGGGCCGAGGCGCTGAACCGCTACGAGTTCTTCCTGGGCGACGCCTCGGCGATCCGGGGCGACCTGGACCGCTACATGGCCGTCACCCGCGAGGACGTGCAGCGCGTCGCCCGCAAGTACCTGGACCCGCAGAACCGCCTGGTGGTCGTCACCGCCCCCGCCCGCGCCGCGAGCCGCTAAGGAGCCGAACGTGAAGCATTGCAACGCACGCCTGTTCGCGCTGGGGGCGGCCGCCGTCCTCGGCGCCTGCTCCACCGCCCCGGTCCCGGCGGCCGGTCCCGCCCCCGCCGACACCGCGCCCGCGGCGGCCCCCGCCCCGGCGCGGCTGGCCCCGCCGGCGCCCCTGGAGGCGCGGCCCATCCGCTTCCCGCAGTTCACCGAGACCACGCTCCCCAACGGGCTGCGGGTGATGGTGGTGGAGAACCACCGCCTCCCGGTGGCCAACGTCAGCCTGTACGTGGAGTCCGGCGCCGCCAACGACCCGCGCGGCAAGAACGGGCTCGCCTCGCTGGCCGCGGACCTGCTGGACAACGGCACCGCCCGGCGCAGCGCCCGGCAGATCGCCGAGACCATCGAGAGCGCCGGCGGCACCCTGAACACCGGCGCCGACCTCGACGCCGTGACCGTGTCCTCCGGCGTCCTGTCCGAGCAGCTCCCGCTCGCCTTCGACCTGGTGAGCGACGTGGCGCTGCGCCCCACCTTCCCGGCCGACGAGCTGGAGACCAGCCGCCGCCAGGTGCTCTCCGGGCTCCAGGTGGCGCTGGGCGACGCCGGGCAGATCGCGCAGCGCCGCATCGTCCGCGAGATCTACGGCGAGGGGCACCCCTACGGCGTGACGCCCACCCCGGAGACGGTGCGGGCCATCACCCGCAACGACGTGGTGCAGTTCCACCGCGCGCACTTCACCCCCCGGAACGCGCTGCTGGTGGTGTCCGGCGACGTGACGCCCGCGCAGGTGCAGGAGCTGGCGCGCCGCCACTTCGGCGCCTGGCAGGGGAGTGCCGCCCCGGAGCCCGCGCTCGTGACGCCCGCCATGCGCGAGCGCGCCGGGATCGTGCTGGTGCACCGCCCCGGCTCCGTGCAGTCCAGCATCCGGGTGGGCCACCCCGGCATCACCCCGGACAACCCGGACTACTACTCGCTCCAGGTGCTGAACGCCATCCTGGGCGGGCTTTCCACCTCGCGGCTGGAGCGGATCATCCGCAGCGAGCACGCGTGGACGTACGTGGCCCGCTCGCAGTTCAGCCGGCCCGAGGGTCCGGGGGTCTTCCTGGGCTTCACCGAGGTCCGCAACCCGGTGACGGACAGCGCGCTGGTGGAGATGCTCAGCCAGTTCCGCCGCATCCGCGACGAGCCGGTGTCGCAGGAGGAGCTGGACGTCGCCAAGAGCTTCCTGGTGGGCTCCTTCCCGCTGCGCTTCGAGACCGCCTCCGCCACCGCCGGGCAGCTCGCCACCGTCCGGCTGCTGGGGCTCCCCATCGAGAGCCTGCAGCAGTACACGCAGAAGGTGGCCGCCGTCACCCCCGAGGACGTGCAGCGGGTGGCGCGCCGGTACCTTCACCCCGACCGCTCCACCATCGTGGTGGTGGGCGACGCCACGCAGGTGCTGAAGCCGCTGGAGGCCGTGGCCCCGGTGACGCTGGTGGACGTGGAGGGGCGCCCGCTGGAGCGCTCCGCGCTGGAGGTGCGCGCCTCCACCGACCGCTTCGACGCGTCGGGGCTCCGGCCGGCGACGCTGACCTACGCCATCGTGGCCGGCGGCAACGCCGTGGGCACCGCCACCACCACGCTGGCCCGCGACGGCGCCGCCTGGGTGTCCACGCAGACGGTGCAGGCCGGCCCCACCAGCACCCGCTCCGAGGTGCGCTTCACCGGCGACTTCACCCCGGTGTCCGGCAAGACCAGCATGACCGCCGGGGCCATGTCCATGGAGACCGACCTGCGCATGGAGAACGGGCGGATCAAGGGCACCGCCAAGCTCCCCGCGCAGATGGGCGGCGAGAAGGCGATCGACGCCGAGGCGGTGGCGGGGACCCGCTTCCCGGGGACCGACCCGTGGATCCTGGCCGTCGCCGACCTGGCGCCGGGCAAGACCATCGCCTTCCCCACCTTCAACGCCCAGAGCGGGAGCGCCGCCCCGGTGTCGTTCAAGGTGTCGGGCGAGGAGAAGGTGACGGTGCCGGCGGGGACCTTCGACACCTGGAAGGTGGAGCTGTCCGGCCCGCAGCCGGCCACGGTGTGGGTGCGCAAGGACGCGCCCCACGTCACCGTGAAGCAGGCGCTCCAGGGCCAGCCGGTGACCATCGAGCTCCAGTCGATGCAGTGATCTGAGCTTGACGCGGGGCTGGGGCCGCTCCGGAGCCGGACGATACTGCCGTCCGTCTCCTGCGCGGGTCGCGGAGCCAGCCGAAACCGCCCGGCTGTCTCCGCTCCGGCTCCGGGAGCCCCGCCAAACTGCCGGCGGGTCTCCCTCCGCAGAAGATTCGAGGGGTACTGCGGAACGGCGAACGGCAAAACGGCGCCCCCACCGGGATCTCCCGGTGGGGGCGCCGTTGCCGTTGCAGGCTGTTCCCTGTTCCCTGTTCCCTGCCGTTCCCTCAGTGCCTCGTGCCGGTGCTCGCGTGCCAGCGGTCGTGCTCCACCTTGCACTCGTTGCGCACGCGGAGCTGCCAGACCGGGTCGAAGGCGCGCTGCGAGGCGCGCTCGCGGCAGATGCGGTCGTGCTCGCGGTGGAAGGCCTGGTGCGCCTCCTGGTACGAGCCGCTGCGGCCGAGGCGGTCGTCGTAGCGGCGGTCCTCGTAGCGGCGGTCGTCGTAGCGCCGGTCGTCGTCGCGCCGCCGGTCGTCGCGGCGGCGGTCGTAGCCGCAGTTCTCGGGGGTGTTGTGGGGGTTGCCCCTGCCCTTGCACCAGCCCGGGGGGACCTGGCGGCGGTCGCGGCGCTCCAGCCGGACGTCGTCGTCGTCCCAGCGGTCGTCGTCGTCGCGGCGGCGGTCGTCCTCGCGGAAGCGGACCTGCTCCGTCCGCTCGCGGTTCTTGTCCTTGCCCTTCCCCTTGCCCTGGGCGTCCGCCGGGGCGGCGGCCAGGGCGGCGGCGAGCGCCACCATCAGGGAAAGCTTCAGGTTTCGGATGCGCATTCTCGGAGTCCTCCTGTTGGGTACAGCCGTGCGGGTGTGCGGATCCCTTGGGCAACTCCGGTGCCAAGTGCCTGCATCGCTGGGAGATGGCTTGTAATCACGTGTTTCTTGCCCCGCCGCCCGCGCGCACCGTCCCCCAGGGTGGACGCGGGGCGGCGGGGCGGGGGACACCCCGGGGCGCCGGACGGACGTTCGCACTTGACCGGCGGCGCGGGGGCGCCGTACAATGCCTGGCCCTCAGCATACAGCAACGGCCGCGGCGCCCCTCCGGGCGCGCGGCCGCCTCGCGCGTCTCCCCAGCACCAGGAGTCACCATGAAGCGTGCGCTGTCCGCGCTCGTGCTCGCGGCCACGGCCGCCGGGTGCGCGCAGGGCGGGAGCCCGGCCTCCGCGCCGGCCCCCGCCGCCGCGTCGCGGGCCCCGGCCGTCCCGGCCCCGTTCCCCTCCACCTACACCCCGTTCCCGTCGCGCCCCACGCTGATCCGCGGGGCCACGGTGATGACCGCCGCCGGGGAGATCATCCCGGGCGGGCAGCTCCTCATGGCCGACGGCAAGATCGTCGCCGTGGGGGCCACGGTGGAGGCGCCCGCCGGCGTCACGGTCGTGGACGCCACGGGCAAGTTCGTCACCCCGGGGATCATCGACTCGCACTCGCACCTGGGATCGAACGCCAGCCCCGGCGTGGAGGCCAACTCCGACACCAACGAGATGACCGACCCGGTCACCGCCGACGTGTGGGTGGAGCACTCGGTGTGGCCGCAGGACCCCGGCTTCGCGCGGGCGCTGGCCGGCGGCATCACCAGCCTGCAGATCCTCCCCGGCTCCGCCAACCTGATCGGCGGGCGCAGCGTGGTGCTCAAGAACGTCCCCGCCCGCACCGTGCAGGCGATGAAGTTCCCCGGCGCCCCGTACGGGCTCAAGATGGCGTGCGGCGAGAACCCCAAGCGGGTGTACGGCGCCCGCAACCGCGCCCCCTCCACGCGCATGGGGAACGTGGCCGGGTACCGCGCCCAGTGGATCGCCGCGCAGCGCTACCGCAAGCTGTGGGACGACTGGGACGCCCAGGGCCGCGCGGCGGACAAGATGCCCAACCGCGACCTGGAGATGGAGACGCTGGCCGAGGTGCTGCGCGGCAACATCCTGGTGCAGAACCACTGCTACCGCGCCGACGAGATGGCGCAGATGATCGACGTCGCCCGCGAGTTCGGCTACCGGATCCGCTCCTTCCACCACGGGGTGGAGGCGTACAAGGTGCGCGACCTCATGGCGCGCGACTCCATCTCCGGCTCGCTGTGGGCCGACTGGTGGGGCTTCAAGATGGAGGCGCTGGACGGCATCGACACCAACCTGGCGCTGGTGCACGAGGCCGGGGCGCGCGCCGTGGTCCACTCCGACGACGAGAGCGGGATCCAGCGGCTCAACCAGGAGGCCGCCAAGGCCATGGCCGCCGGGCGCCGCGCCGGCATCCAGGTCACCGAGAACGACGCCCTCCGCTGGCTCACCGCCAACCCCGCCTGGACGCTGGGGATCCAGGACCGCGTGGGCACCCTGGAGCCCGGCAAGCAGGCCGACGTGGTGATCTGGTCCGGGAACCCGTTCAGCGTCTACAGCCGCGCCGAGAAGGTGTACATCGACGGGGCGCTGATGTACGACCGCAACGACCCCTCGCGCCAGCCGGTGACGGACTTCGAGGTGGGCATCCTTCCCGGGAGCAGCCGATGAGCACGATCAAGCAAGGCGCACTGCTGGCCGCCACCCTGCCGCTGCTGGTCGCGGCGCCGCTCGCCGCGCAGGGCGTGGTCGCCATCGAGGGGGGCACCGTCTACACCATGACCGGCGCGCCCATCGAGGGCGGCACGGTGCTGATCCGCGACGGGCGCATCGCCGCCGTGGGGCGCGACGTCGCGGTCCCCGCCGGGGCGCGCCGCGTGGACGCCCGCGGCAAGCGGGTCACCCCCGGCCTCTTCGAGTCGCACACCCGCACCGGGCTCACCCAGGTGGGGAGCGTCCCCGAGACCAACGACTTCGTCCTGGCGGACCGGGACCAGGACCAGGTCATGGCCGCGTTCGACGTGGCCGACGGCCTGAACCCGCACTCCATCGTGATCCCCGTCACCCGCATCGCCGGGGTGACCACGGCGGTCGCCGCGCCCGGCGGGGGCGGGCTGATCCGGGGCAAGGGGGTGGTGATCGACCTGGCCGGCGACGACGCGCGCGACATGCTGGTCCGGGACCCGGTCGCCATGTACGCCGCCCTGGGCGAGAGCGTGGAGGCCGCCTCCGGCGGCGCCCGCGGCGGCGCCACCATGCGGCTGCGCGAAGTGCTGGAGGACGCCCGCGCCTACGCCCGCAGCCGCAGCGACTTCGAGCGGGGCTCCACCCGCGAGTACGCGGCCAGCCGGCTGGACCTCCAGGCGCTGCAGCCGGTGCTCCAGGGCCGGCTCCCGCTGGTGGTGGAGGCGCACCGCGCCGCCGACCTGCGCACCGCGCTGCGCCTGGCCGACGAGTACGACCTCAAGCTGATCCTGCTGGGCGCCTCCGAGGGGTGGATGGTGGCCGACGAGATCGCCCGCGCACGCGTGCCGGTGATCGTCAAGGTGCTCCAGAGCCTCCCCGCCAGCTTCGAGCGGCTGGGCTCCCGCTTCGACAACGCGGCGCTGCTCCGCCGTGCCGGCGTGCAGGTGGCCATCACCACCGCCGACACGCACAACGCCCGCAACGTGCGCCAGGAGGCGGGGAACGCCGTGGCCCACGGGCTCCCCTACGACGAGGCGCTGCGCGCGGTCACCCTGGTCCCGGCGCAGATCTTCGGCGTGGCGGACACCCACGGCTCGCTCGCTCCCGGCAAGGTGGCGGACGTGGTGGTGTGGGACGGGGACCCGCTGGAGCTCATGACCGGCGTGGAGCACGTGTTCATCGGCGGGCGCGAGGTGCCGCTCACCTCGCGGCACACGGAGCTGAGGGACCGGTACCGCCGCATCGACGACCTGGGCCGGGTGTACGGGCGGGGGACGCCGTGAGCTTTTTGGTTTCTCGTTGAGCGGTTGGGGGCCGGCCTTCGGGTCGGCCCTTTTTCGTTGGTGGCGCTTCGGATGGACTTGGGCGTGGGGCCGCTCCGGAACCAGGCCAAACTGCCGGCCTGTTTCCTACGCGGGCTCCGGGAACCCCGCCAAACAGCCGGCGGGTTTCCCTACGCCGGAGTGAGCCTCGCCAAACTGCCG
>JBFMFL010000231.1:0-11707 GCA_040752145.1 Gemmatimonadota bacterium | reverse complement strand
GTTCAGGACGCCCTCCGGAGTCGCATCTGATTAAGCCGTCGCCTCTTAGCCGAACGACAAGCGTTTCATTCGACAGGGTCGGCGGCAGACGGTGGAAGACTCACGCGGGCATCGCGCTGGCGTCCGCGAGGGAGGAACGGCGAAAAGACGAGCCCCTCCCCCCGCGTCGGGGGAGGGGCTCGTCGTCCGGGGGCTCGTCGTCGGGGCCGGCTAGCGGAGGCCGTCCAGCAGGCGGGCCAGCGCGTCCGCGGGGAGCGGGGCGCTCGCCGTCACGGTGATGCCGCCCACCCGGCGGACCAGGCGGGCCTGCTCGGCGGGCACCTCGTCCCGGGCCTCCGGGAGCGAGCTGCTGTCGGCGGGCGCGGCGGCGCCGGCCGGCCGGTCGGGCGCCTGCACCAGCGTGAGGAGCCCGCCCCCCGCGAGCCGCTGCCGCACCCGCACCACGGTCCGCCCTTCCAGCCGCCCCACCTGCACCGAGACCGTCGGCAGCCCGCGCACCCGCAGCGGCTCCCGGCCCAGCAGGCGCCGCGGGGCGTCCGGCCGCGCGCTGAACCACCCCTCCGCGTCGGGGCCCACCGCGCCGGCGAGCACGCCCGCCTCCGCGCCCGTGCCGGTGACCACCAGCCCCTCCAGCGCGAGCACCGCGGGGCGCAGGCGCAGGTCCAGCCGGACCTCGTCGCCGGCCACCCGCACCTCCTCGCGGATCGGCTCGTAGCCCAGCATCCGCGCCTCCAGGGCGATCTTGCCGTCCCGGACCGCGCTGCGCGGCACCACCAGCCGGTAGGTGCCGTCGGCGGCGCTCACCGTGCGGGTGCGCGTCCCCGCCACCTCGACTGTCGCCCCGGCGAGCACGCCCGCCTCCGAGCCCCTGGCGGCGACCACCAGCCCCTCCAGCTCCAGCGCCTCCGGGCCGAGGGCGGGCCTCCCCGCCCCGGCGGAGTCCGCCAGCGGGGGCGCCGGGGCGGGTGCCGAGGGGGCGGCGCGCTCCGCCCGCCGCGCAGTGCGCGCCTGGGGCGCCGCGACGTCCGCCGCGGGCGCGGATGTCGGCGGGGCGCTCTCCATGGCCGCCGGGGGGGGCGGCGGAGGCGGGGGGGGCGACACGTCCGGCACCAACTCCGCGGGCGGAGCGCCCGCGGGCTCGGCCCTGCCGCCCTCCTCCCGCGCCGCCACCCGCAGGCTGGGCTCGGGGACGGGCCGCGGCGCGACGGTCGGTTCGGAAACGGCCGTCTCCGCCGGCGCGGCCGCTTCCCCGACCGTGTTGCCCGGCGTGGCGCCCGCGGGGGTCCGCGGGGAGGCCGGCGCGGACGGGGCGGTCGGTCGGGGCGTCGCCGCGGTGCGCGTGGGCGGCTCCCCGGGGTCCATGGCGGCGCGGGCGAGCCACCCCGCCCCCAGCGCGAGGGCCAGGCTCGCCGCCCAGGCTAGCATGCGCCCGCGGCCGTGGCGCGCGGGGGCGGGGCGGGCGGCCAGCGCCTCGAAGGGGGGCACGTCCACCTCCATCCCCGCCGGGTCGCCGCCGCGCAGCAGGGCCTCCGCGCGGTCGCGGAGGCCGCGGGCTTCCTCCAGGCGGGCCCTGCACTCGCCGCACCCCGCCAGGTGGCGGCGGACCTCGTCCGCGGCGCCGGGCTCCAGCGCGGCGCGCTCGCCGTCCAGCCAGGCGTGCAGAAGCCCCTCATCCACGTGCCGCATGCTTCTCCTCCAGGGCGAGGTGTGCCTCCACCAGCCTCCGGCGCGCGCGGGCCAGCGTGGTGCCGACCGCCCCCACCGAGAGCCCCGTCTCCCGCGCGATCTCGGGGTAGCTCATCCCGGCGTCCCACAGCAGCAGCGCCTCACGGTCGCGCTCGCTCAGCCGCTCCAGCGCCAGCCGGAGCCGCTCCGTGCGCTCGCGGGCCTCCATCTCCGCGGCGGCGCCGGGCGCGTCGGCCTCCGCCTGCTCGGCCTCGGCGCGCAGCAGCGTCAGGTGGCGCTTGCGGCGCACCACCAGCCGCGCCTCGTCGCGGGCCAGGTTGGAGGCCACCCGGAACAGCCAGGCGCGCGGGTTGTCCGGCTCCTGCTTCAGGGCGCGCGCAAAGGTCTCCTGCGCCAGGTCGCGCGCGCGCTCCACGTCCCACACCTTGCGGTGGAGGAAGCGGACCAGCTCCACGAACGTCGCGCGGTACACCTCGCCCCAGTCGACGCTCACCCGCGGTCTCCCCCTGTCATGGCGGCCTCCCTCAAGGGTGCTCCCCGGTCCGGCCCCGGGCGCCTTCCCCCACTACGACGCGCCAGCCCTCCCGGCTTGCACACCGGGCCCGGAGCTCGGGGGCGTGTGCAAGCCGGCGCGGCGGATTCGTCATCCCTGGCGAGGCGGTACATCCGTGGACCCTTCGGACAGGGGGTGGTCGCATGTGGAAGACGATGTCGGCCTGGAGCGCTGCACTGGTGCTGGGGATGGCGGCCACGCTCGCCGCCGCGCCCGCGCTGCGGGCGGGGCCCGACGTGGCCCGGGTGGTGGTCGCCGGGCGAGTGCTGAGCGCCGCGGGCGGCGCTCAGCTCGCCGGGGCGACGGTGGAGGTGGCGGGGACGCGCACCCGCACGGTGAGCACCGCCGACGGCGCCTACCGGCTGGCCGTCCCGGCCGGCGCGGTGCGGGGCGGCAAGGTGGTCCTGGAGGCGCGGATGCTGGGCTACGAACCGATCCGCGAGGAGGTGCGGGTGGCCGGCGACGAGGTCCGCGTGGATCTGCGCCTGCGCCCCGCGGCGCTCGCGCTGGAGGGCCTGGTGGTCGCCGCCGCGGGCGCGGAGCAGGGCTCGCGCCGCGAGCGCATCGGCGACGCTGCGCTGCCCGCGCCGCCCCCGCCGCCGGTGTCCATCGGCGCGGCCGCCCCCAGGTTGGGCGTGCCCACCCGGATGCCCGTCCACGGGCGGCCGCAGTGGAACACCGAGTCGTACGCGTACGTGGCGGAGAACGGCTTCCAGGCCGCGGACCGGAACCCGCTCTCCACCTTCTCCATCGACGTGGACCGCGCCTCGTACAGCAACGTCCGCCGCTTCCTGCTGGACGGACAGCTCCCCCCGCGGGACGCGGTGCGGATCGAGGAGATGGTCAACTACTTCTCCTACGCCCACCCGGAGCCGCGCGGCGAGCACCCGTTCTCGGTGGTCACCGAGGTGGCCGACGCCCCCTGGGCGCCCGGGCACCGGCTGCTGCGGATCGGGGTGCACAGCCCGCGCGTGGAGACGGACCGGCTCCCCCCGAGCAACCTGGTCTTCCTGGTCGACGTCTCCGGCTCCATGCAGAGTCCGGACAAGCTCCCCCTGGTGAAGCAGTCGCTGCGCATGCTGGTGGACCAGCTCCGTCCCCAGGACCGGGTGGCGCTGGTGGTGTACGCGGGCGCGGCGGGGCTGGTGCTCCCCTCCACCCCGGGGAGCGAGCGCGGGCGCATCCTGGACGCCCTGGAGCGGCTGGAGGCGGGCGGCTCCACCGCGGGGGGCGCGGGGCTCCGGCTGGCCTACCGGGTGGCCCGCGAGAACCAGGTCCGCGGCGGCAACAACCGGGTGATCCTGGCCAGCGACGGCGACTTCAACGTGGGGGTCTCCAGCGACGCGGAGATGATCCGGCTGGTGGAGGAGAAGCGCCGGGAGGGGACCTTCCTGACGGTTCTTGGCTTCGGGACGGGGAACCTCAAGGACTCCAAGATGGAGCAGATCGCCGACCACGGCAACGGCAACTACGCCTACATCGACAACCTCCTGGAGGCCCGCAAGGTCCTGGTGAGCGAGATGGGCGGCACGCTCCTCACCGTCGCCAAGGACGTCAAGCTCCAGGTGGAGTTCAACCCGGCGCGCGTCGCCTCGTACCGGCTGATCGGCTACGAGAACCGGGTGCTGGCCGCCGAGGACTTCAACGACGACCGCAAGGACGCCGGCGAGCTGGGCGCGGGGCACTCGGTGGTGGCGCTGTACGAGGTGGTCCCCGTGGGCGCCGCGGGCGGGGACCCGGCGCGCGGGGTGGACCCGCTCCGCTACCAGGCGCCGGCGCGCCCGGCCGCGTCGCGCGGGCGCGGGGAGCTGGCCTTCGTCAAGGTCCGCTACAAGCGGCCGGACGGGGAGCGCAGCCGGCTCCTGGAGCACCCGGTGGCGGAGCGCGCCGGCGCCGCCTCGCGCGAGCTGTCCTTCGCCGCGGCGGTGGCGGGGTTCGGGATGCTCCTGCGCGAATCGGAGCACGCCGGCCGGCTGACGCCGCAGCAGGTGATCGCCCTTGCGCGGGAGTCGCGCGGCGAGGATCGTGAGGGGTACCGGGCGGAGTTCGTCCGCCTGGTGGAGCTCTTCCGCGACCTCAGGGCCGCCGGCGGGCCGGCCGACGCCGGGCGATGAAGCCCCGGGCCGCCCCGCCCCCGGGGCGGCCCACCCTCCACCCCCGCGCCGCCGTGCAGCTCGTCCGCCACCCCGACGCCGAGTCGTTCCTCCGCGACGCCCAGCCCGACCTGGAGCGCGACGAGGCCCTGAGCAACATGGTCCTGGGCGGCGCGCTGCGGCTGGTGGGCAGGCCGGAGGCGCCGGAGCGGCCGCGCTGGTTCGCCACGGTGCGCGAGGGCGGGGAGCTGCGCGTGGCGGCCGTATGGACCCCGCCGTTCCCGCTGCTGCTCGCGGGCGGCGGGGTGGGCGCGGACGCGGCGCTGGAGCGCGTCGCCGCGGACGTGCGAGAAATCGCCGGGCGGCCGGCGCGCGCGTTCGGGCCCGACGCGCTGGCGGATGGGTTCGTGGAGCGGTGGAGGCACGCCACGGGCGAGCCCGCGCGCGCGGAGATCCGGCAGCGGCTGTTCGCGCTCACGGAGGTGCAGCCGGTGCCGGAGGCCCCCGGCGACCTCCGCCGGGCCGAAGCCGCGGACGCGGAGACCGTGGCGCGCTGGATGGCCGCCTTCGACGAGGAGGCGCTGGGCGAGGCCGACGTGGAGCGGGCGCGGGCGGCGGCGCGGCGCCGCATCGCCGCGGGGGAGGTGTGGCTGTGGGAGGCGGGGGGCGAGCCGCGCGCCATGGCGGCCAGCGACAGGCCCACCCGGAACGGAGTCGCCGTGAACGCGGTGTACACCCCGCCGTGGTGGCGCGGGCACGGCTACGCCACCACCGCCGTCGCCCGGCTGAGCGCGGGGTTGCTGGCGGAGGGGCGGCGCTTCTGCGTGCTCTTCACCGACCTGGCGAACCCCACCTCCAACGCCATCTACACCCGCATCGGCTACCGCCCGCTCGCGGACTTCACGCTGTACAGGCTGGGCGGCTGACCCTCTCTCCCCTCCCCCACCCCGCCGTTTCCCACCCGTTCGGGTAGGTCCCCCCTCCCCGCCCCACCCGCCCTTCCGGGCCCCGCTACCCCACAAGAAGCGCCGCCGTCCGGTCGGGGCGTGGATGAGCCGGGCTCACGGAACCATCATTGCGATGGGAGTGGACGTGTACCCGCGCGGCCCCGCCGCGCGGGCCCCTGTGGTCGCGACATCACTCATCCCATGGAGGACGGCATGACGGCAGCGACGGAAACCGCCCTGGAAGGGGTGCGGATCCTCGGCGAGGAGAACGAGGCCACGGCGAGGGTGCTGACGCCGGACGCCCTCCGCTTCGTGGCGGAGCTCCACCGCCGCTTCAACCCCACCCGGCAGGAGCTGCTGGCCGACCGCGAGCGCCGCCAGGAAGAGTTCGACGCCGGCGCCGTTCCCGCCTGGCTGGAAGAGACGGCCGCGGTCCGCGAGGGCGACTGGAAGGTGGCCCCCGCCCCCGCCGACCTGGACGACCGGCGGGTGGAGATCACCGGGCCCACGGACCGCAAGATGGTGATCAACGCGCTCAACTCGGGCGCCAGCTGCTTCATGGCCGACTTCGAGGACGCGCTCTCCCCCACCTGGCGCAACGTGGTGGAGGGGCAGGCGAACCTGGCCGACGCAATCCGCCGCCAGGTGGACTTCACCTCGCCCGAGGGCAAGTCGTACCGGCTGGCGGAGAAGACGGCGACGCTGATCGTCCGGCCGCGCGGCTGGCACCTCCCCGAGCGCCACGTCACGGTGGACGGCGAGCCGGTCTCCGCGTCGCTCTTCGACTTCGGGCTCTTCTTCTTCCACAACGCGCGGGAGCTGCTGGAGCGCGGCTCCGGCCCGTACTTCTACCTCCCCAAGCTGGAGAGCCACCGCGAGGCGCGGCTGTGGAACGACGTGTTCCTGGCCGCGCAGGAGGAGCTGGGGATCCCGCGGGGGACCATCCGCGCCACGGTGCTCATCGAGACCATCCTGGCGGCGTTCGAGATGGACGAGATCCTGTACGAGCTGCGCGAGCACGCCGCGGGGCTGAACGCCGGGCGCTGGGACTACATTTTCAGCATGATCAAGAAGTTCCGGAACCGGGGCGACTTCGTCCTCCCGGACCGGGCGCAGGTCACCATGGCCGTGCCGTTCATGAAGTGCTACGCCGAGCTGCTGGTGAAGACCTGCCACAGGCGCGGCGCGCACGCCATGGGCGGCATGGCCGCGTTCATCCCCAACCGCCGCGACGCGGAGGTCACGGAGCGCGCGCTCGCCAAGGTCCGCGAGGACAAGCAGCGCGAGGCCGGGCAGGGGTTCGACGGCACCTGGGTGGCGCACCCGGACCTGGTGGGGATCGCGCGCGAGGAGTTCGACCGGGTGCTGGGCGAGAGGCCCAACCAGAAGGACCGGCAGCGCGACGACGTCCGGCACGGCGACTGCGACCTGCTCAAGACCGGGATCCTGGGCGGCCAGGTGACCGAGGAAGGGGTGCGCCTCAACGTCAACGTCGCCCTGCAGTACGTGGAGGCGTGGCTGGGCGGCAACGGCGCCGTGGCCATCCACAACCTGATGGAGGACGCCGCCACCGCCGAGATCTCGCGCGCGCAGCTGTGGCAGTGGATCCGCCACCGCACCCCGCTGGCGGACGGCCGGGCCATGAACCCGGACGTGTACTGCTCCATCCGCGACGAGGAGGTGGCCGGGCTCCGCGCGGAGCGCGAGGACACGCGCTGCCTGGAGATGGCCGTGGAGCTGCTGGACGAGCTGGTGCTGGGGGCGGAGTTCACGGCGTTCCTGACGCTGCCGGCGTACGCGCGCCTGAAGTGAGGGCGGCGCGGGGAGCGGGCGAGGGCCCGCTCCCGGTTTTGTACCGAGGTGAGCAGAAATCCCTGGACCCATCGCGCAGACGACGAGGACGACATGAGACAGGACCGCGAGACGCAGGTGCGTGAGCTGGAGGGCCGGTGGGCGGTGGAGCCGCGGTGGCAGGGGATCACCCGCCCGTACACGGCGGAGGAGGTGGTGAAGCTGCGGGGCTCGGTGCGCGTGGAGCACACCCTGGCTCGCATGGGCGCCGAGCGCCTGGCGCGGCTGCTGGAGGGCGAGGAGTTCGTCCGCACCTTCGGGGCGCTCACCGGCGCGCAGGCGGTGCAGATGGTGCGGGGCGGGCTGCAGGCCATCTACCTGAGCGGCTGGCAGGTGGCCGGCGACATGAACCTGGCCGGGCACACCTACCCCGACCAGAGCCTGTACCCGGCCAACAGCGTCCCCGCGGTGGTGAGGCGGCTCAACAACGCGCTGCTCCGCGCCGACCAGATCGAGTGGAGCGAGGGCAGTGGCGGGCGCGACTGGCTGGTGCCCATCGTCGCGGACGCGGAGGCCGGCTTCGGCGGGCCGCTGAACGCGTACGAGCTGATGAAGGGGATGATCGAGGCCGGCGCGGCGGGCGTCCACTTCGAGGACCAGCTCGCGGCCGAAAAGAAGTGCGGCCACCTGGGCGGCAAGGTGCTGGTGCCCACCAGCCAGTTCATCCGCACCCTGGTGGCGGCGCGCCTGGCCGCCGACGTGCTGGACGTGCCCACCTGGCTGGTGGCGCGCACCGACGCCAACGCGGCCACCCTGCTCACCAGCGACGTGGACGAGCGCGACCGCGAGTTCCTCACCGGGGAGCGCACGGCAGAGGGGTACTACCGCGTGCGCAGCGGGCTGGAGTCGGCCATCGCGCGCGGGCTCTCGTACGCGCCGTATGCGGACCTGGTGTGGTGCGAGACCTCCACGCCCGACCTGGACGAGGCGCGCACGTTCGCCGATGCGATCCGCGCCGAGCACCCGGGCAAGATGCTGGCGTACAACTGCTCGCCCAGCTTCAACTGGAGCCGCAAGCTGGACGCGGGCACCATCGCCAAGTTCCAGCGCGAGCTGGGGGCCATGGGCTACAGGTTCCAGTTCATCACGCTGGCCGGGTGGCACCTGATCAACCTGGAGACCTTCAAGCTTGCCAGCGAGTACGCGCGCGAGGGGATGCCGGCGTACGTGCGGCTCCAGGACGAGGAGTTCGCGCTGGAGCAGGCCGGGTACACGGCCACGAAGCATCAGCGCGAGGTGGGCACCGGGTACTTCGACCAGGTGCTGCAGACGCTCTCCGGCGGCGAGGCGTCCACGGCGGCGCTGGCCGGGTCAACCGAGGCGGAGCAGTTCCACTGATCGGTTGAAGGGCAGGGGTTGGGCGTGCCCCGGGCTGGCGCCCGGGTCGGGCTTCGGCTCCGTAGCAGACGAAACTACCGTCTGCAACGGAGTCGAGCCCGCGCAAACAGCCGCGCGGTCTCGCCCCTTCGGGCCGAAATCCCTCACGCAGGATCTCGCGCTGGACCGCACGTCGCTGAACCGAGGCCCCCTGGCGCACTGCGCCGCGGGGGCCTTGCCGCGTCCGGGCGGCATGGATCCTCCGTCTCCCCGGCGGCCCGTGACCGTGTCGCCGCCGAACCATCCACCCGCGACCCATGACCGGGTGCGCACCCCCAGCCATCAGAGGCGGACTCGCCGCGGGCCGGGCTGTCTTCCAGCTGGAGCCGACAGGCGATCGTATGGACTCGGACCGTCCAGGAGCCTACGTTCATCAGGAATACACTTGCCAGGAAGTTCCACGAACCAGCGGCTCGAGACAGTGTTCTGCATCCGACCTGCCCCAGCGTTCCTCCACCGTGTAGAATCCGGGCTCAATGCCGGGAGGCGGCATGAACCGCCCTGGATGCTCTGCTCACGGGGACTCGGGATGAAACTTCTTCCCGGAACAGCGCCATGATCGAGAGGAGTCGGGGTCTTTGGAAGGTGATCGTTCGGATGCGCTTCTGTGCCCTCGTGGGGGTAGCGGGACTCCTCGGCGCGTGCGCGCCCGCGGTCCGGCACTTTCCGCCGGAGGCGAAGCTGGCGGCCCTGCTCCAGGAGCGCGTCCGGGACCGGCGGGCAGTCGGGATCGCGGTGGGGGTGCTGGAGGCGGATGGCACCACCACGACGGCGTTCGCCGGGGATGCCGGCGCGGGCGCCGGGGCGCCGGGCGGCCGCACGGGGTTCGAGATCGGCTCGATCACCAAGACGTTCACCGGTGTCCTGCTCGCGGACATGGTCCGCACCGGGGAGGTGCGCTTCGACGACCCGGTGTCGCGTTACCTCCCTCACGGCGTTCGCGTACCGTCGCGCAACGGGCGCGAGATCACGCTCCTGGACCTTGCCACAAACCATTCGGGGTTGCCGGGGATGCCCGACAACCTGTCCCCGGCGGATCACACCAACCCGTACGCGGACTACTCCGTGGAGCAGATGTACGGGTTCGTGTCGGGCCACCGGCTGCGGAGCGACCCGGGCACGTCGTACGAGTATTCCAACATCGGCTTCGGGCTGCTCGGCCACGCCCTGGAGCGCGCGGCGAACTCTCCCTATGAGGATCTCGTCCGCGCGCGTATCCTGGCGCCGCTCGGGATGGACGGGACCGCCATCGAGCTGCGCGGTGGGCAACGTGATCGCATGGCACGGGGCCACAATAACCGCGGGTTCGTGGTGCCGTACTGGGACCTGCCCACGATCGCCGGCGCGGGTGCCTTCCGGTCCAGCATGGACGATCTGCTGCGCTACCTTGCAGCCAACGTCCGCGCGCCGAAGAGTGGCCTGGATCGCTCGATCCACGTCACGCACCAGCCCCAGCATGCGGTCTCCGACTCGGCCGCGGCGCGCACCGGCACCAACGCCATGGGGATGGGGTGGCAGATCCGCACCGTGGGGAATCGCAGGATCGTGTGGAAGGACGGGGGCACGGCGGGCTTCCAGACGTTCATCGGCTTCGATCCCGAGCGGCGCGTGGGTGTGGTGGTGCTCTCGAACACTGCCATCGAAGTGGACGACGTCGGGTTCCACCTGATCGAGCCGAGCCTTCCCCTCGGGGCTCCGCCGCCGATCCCGCGCCCAGTGGACGTCCCCGCATCCGTGCTGGAGCGATACGTCGGCGAGTACGCGGTGGACCCCGACATCTCCATCGTGGTAAGCCGCGAGGGCGGCACACTGTTCTTCGAGGCGTTCGGTGAGGAAAGGGCGCCCCTCTTCGCCGAATCCGAGAACCGGTTCTTTCCGGAGGCATTCGACGCACGGATCACGTTCATCCGCGGCGCGGCGGGCGCCGTGGACGACATCGTGCTGCGCGCTGGCGGCCGGGAGATGCCGGGCCGCAGGGTGAGATAGTGTCCGTCGGTGGCGCCGCTCTCCTGGAGAAGCAGTGCTACTCGGCGCGCAGGGCGCTCACCGGGTCCACGCGGCCGGCCCGCCGGGCGGGGAGCCAGCAGGCCAGCGCCGCCACGGCCAGGATCAGCGCGGCGACGGCGAGGTAGGTGGCCGGGTCGCTGGGGCGGACGCCGAACAGCATGCCGCGGAGCGCGCGCGTCCCCAGGAGCGCCCCCGCCGTGCCCAGGGCGCACCCCGCGAGCGCCAGCCGCATCCCCTGGCGGAGCACCAGCCCCCGCACCTCCCCGGCGCGCGCGCCCAGCGCCAGGCGGATCCCCATCTCGCGGGTGCGCTGGCGGACCGTGGCCGCGATCACCCCGTAGATCCCCACCGCCGCCAGCAGCAGCGTCATCGCCGCGAAGCTGCCCAGCAGCAGCGCGCCGAAGCGGGGCCGCGCCAGCGGCTCGGCCATGAGCCGGCGCATGGTCCCGCCGCCGGCCAGCAGCAGCTCCGGGTGCGCCTGCCGCAGCGCGCCGCGGACCCGCGGCACCACGCCCGCGGCGCCGGCGCGCGTGCGGACCGCCAGCGTCATGGGCACCGGGCCCTCGAACTGGCGCACCGGGAGGTACAGGCTGGGCTGCGGGTCGGCGAGCTCGCGGTAACGCGTCTCCCCCACCACCCCCACCACCGTGTGCCACTCGCCCGGGGCGTCGGCGGAGCCCAGCTTGACGCGCTTCCCCACGGGGTCCTCGCCGGGCCAGGTGTGCCGGGCCACCGCCTCGCTGACCACGGCCACGCGGGGCGCGTCCTCCCGGTCCCCCGGGCCGAAGCCCCGCCCGCGCAGGAGGGGGATCTCCAGGGTGCGGAAGTACTCCGGGCCCACCACCTCGAAGTTGACCCACGGGTTGGTGGCCTGGGTGCCGGGGGCCTGGCCCTCGCCGGAGTACATGGCGGTCCAGCCGCCCTCCCCCGAGAACGGGGGGCGGGGGAGCGCCGCCGCGGCGGCCACCCCCGGCAGGGCGGCGACCCGGGCGAGCACCTCCTCCTGGAGCGCCACCTGGGCGGGGCGCTCCGGCACCAGCCCGGGGGGGAGGCTGGTCTCCAGCACCAGCAGCCGCTCCGCGGCGAAGCCCATCTCCACCCCCTGGAGCGCCGCCAGGCTGCGGACCAGGAGCCCCGCGCCCGCCACCACCACGATGGCCAGCGCGACCTGGCCGACGACCAGCCCGTGCCGG
>JBFMFL010000230.1:0-11739 GCA_040752145.1 Gemmatimonadota bacterium | reverse complement strand
GGGAACAGGGAATAGGGAACAGGGAACAGCCTGCAACGGCGGCCCTCACCCGGCTCACTTGAGGCTCGCCACCCTCTCCCAATTCTGGGAGAGGGGACAACGGCTGGAGATCCAGGTAGGGCAAGCCGTTCTCTCCTCTCCCGCGTGCGGGGGAGGGGGCCGCAGCCCGACCCCGGCGCCAGCCGGGGGCACGCCCAAACCCGTATTTCCAAAGCGGTTTAGAACACCTTGTCACGCTTCGCACCCCCTGTCTCGTCTCAGCTGCGGAGGCCCGGGATCCCGGGCTGTTCCGGACGACGACCAGGGAGAACGACCATGACGCATCTTCGAAAAATGCCGCGCGTGCTGGTGCTGGGGGGCGGGTACGCGGGGATGATGGCCGCGGCGCGGGCCTCGCGCGGTGGACGGGCGGAGGTGACCCTGCTGGACGCGCGCGACCGCTTCACGCAGCGCATCCGGCTGCACGAGCTGCTGGCCGGCTCGGAGCCGGACGCGCCGCGCTACGCGCCGCTGCTGGCGCGGCGGGGGATCCGCTTCGTGCAGGGCCGGGCGGAGCGGCTGGACCCGGCCCGCGCCGCGGTGTCGGGGCGGACGGCGGACGGCGGGCGGCTGGAGCTGGGCTACGACTGGCTGGTGCTGGCGGTGGGGAGCCGCACGAGCGACGGCGTCCCCGGCGCGGCGGAGCACACCGTGCGGCTGGACGACCCGGCGGAGGTGCGGGCCGCGGGGGCGCGCGTGCGGGAGCTGGCGGCCTCCGGCGGGCGCGTGCTGGTGGTGGGCGGCGGGCTCACCGGCGTGGAGAGCGCCGCGGAGCTGGCGGAGCGCTTCCCGGGGCTGCGGGTGGCGCTGGCGACCGCGGGCGCCGTGGACGAGGGGTACTCGCCCGCCGGAGCGGCGCACCTGCGGGGGCGCCTGGCCGTGCTGGGGGTGGAGGTGCGCGAGCACGCCGCGGTGCGCGAGGTGGAGGCCGGGCGCGCCTGGCTGGCCGACGGCACGGCGGAGGACTTCGGGCTGTGCCTGTGGTGCGGCGGGCTCCAGGCCCCGGCGCTGGCGTGGGACGCGGGCTTCGCCACGGACGCGTGGGGCCGCGTGCGGACCGACGCGGCGCTGCGCGTCCCCGGGCACCCGCGGGTGTTCGCCGCGGGCGATGCGGCCGCGGTGGCGGGGGCGGACGGGCGCGCGCTGCGCATGGCGTGCGCGGCGGCGCTCCCCACCGGCGCCCACGCCGGGGCGAACGTCGCGCGCCTGCTGCGCGGCGAGGAGGCGGAAGAGCTCCGCTTCGGCTTCGTGGCGCGCTGCGTCAGCCTGGGGCGGCGCGAGGCGGTGGTGCAGTGGGTCGCGCCGGACGACGCCCCGCGCGGCCGGGTGTGGACCGGGAAGGCCGCAGTGCTCACCAAGGAGGCGATCTGCCGCATGACGCTTTTCGTGGTCCGCAACGAGGTGAAGACCGGCCTGCCGCTGTACCGCTGGCCCGGCCCGGGCCGGACGCCGGCGGCGCGGGAGGCGGCGGAGCTGGCGCTCCAGGGGGGGCGGTGATGCGCCTGGCCGGCGACGCCGTGCAGGGGGAGCCGGGCGATTCCCCCGCCGCGCTCGCCGCCTTCCAGCGCGAGCGGGGGCGGCTGTTCGGGATCGCGTACCGCATGCTGGGCTCGGTGCGCGAGGCCGAGGACGTGCTCCAGGACGCGTACGTGCGCTGGCACGGCGTGGACCACGCGGCGGTGGCGCACGCCCCGGCGTACCTGGCGCAGCTGGTGACCCGGCTCTGCCTGGACGCGCTCAAGTCCGCCCACGCGCGCCGGACCGAGTACTACGGCGTGTGGCTCCCCGAGCCGCTGGTGGGCGCCGCGGACGACGACCCGGCCGCGGTGCACGAGCTGGCGGAGGACCTGTCGCTCGCCTTTTTGCTGATGCTGGAGCGGCTCACCCCGGTGGAGCGCGCCGTGTTCCTGCTGCGGGAGTCGTTCGGCTTCAGCCACCGCGAGGTGGCCGGGGTGGTGGGCAAGAGCGAGGAGAACTGCCGGCAGATCGAGCGGCGCGCCCGCCAGCGCCTGGCCGAGGCCCGGCGCCCCGTCCCCGCCGACCCCGCCGAGCACGACCGGCTGCTGGTGCGCTTCCTCACCGCGGTGCGCGACGGGGACATGGAGGGGCTGCTGGAGGTGCTGGCCGAGGACGCGGTCGCCTACTCGGACGGGGGCGGCAAGGCGCGCGCGGCCCAGAACCCCGTCTTCGGCGCCGACAAGGTCGCGCGCTTCTTTCTGGGGATCGCGGGCAAGGCGCCGGCCCTGTGGGAGCCGCGCCTGGTCCCCGTCAACGGCCGCACCGGGATGGTGGGGCTGGTGGAGGGGCACCCGCACGGGGTGCTCGCCATCCAGGTGGAGGAGGGGCGCATCAGGAGCGTCTTCCTGGTGGTGAACCCGGACAAGCTGCCGCCGGCCTGAGGCGCGGCGGGGGCGGGGTGTTGATGCGGGGGGCCGCGGGTATTACTCTACCCCGCGGCCCCTCTCCTCCTTCCCGTCCCCGTCCTGCCCCCGGTTCCCCGACCGGGCCCACCGCCACACCTGCCCGGAGACCGCCGGCCCATGCTCGAAACGCTCCTGATCGTCTTCGTCCTCGCCTCGTTCGTCGGCTTCGAGGTGATCAGCAAGGTCCCCGCGACGCTGCACACGCCGCTGATGTCCGGCTCCAACGCCATCAGCGGCATCACGGTCGTCGGCGCGCTCGTGGTGGCGGGGATGGTGGACTCGCGCTGGGCGCAGTGGCTGGGCTTCGGCGCGCTGGTGCTGGCCACCGTCAACGTGGTGGGCGGCTACCTAGTCACCGACCGCATGCTGCAGATGTTCAGGAAGAAGGAGCCGGCGCGCCCCGCGCCCTCCGCCGACGGCGGGCGCTGAGGAGGCCGGGCGCATGCAGACCCTGGTCAACTTCGCGTACCTCCTCGCCTCCGTCCTCTTCATCCTGGGGATGAAGCGGATGAACTCCCCCGCCACCGCGCGCGGCGGCAACCGGCTCTCGGCGGTGGGGATGCTGATCGCCGTGGTCGCCACGCTGCTGCGGGGCGAGATCCTGGACCCCTGGATGATCGTGGGCGGGCTGGCGGTGGGCTCCGCGCTGGGCGCGCTGCTGGCGACCCGCGTGCAGATGACGTCCATGCCGGAGATGGTGGCCGCGCTCAACGGCTTCGGCGGCGGGGCGTCCGTGCTGGTGGCGATCGCCGAGGTGGCCCGCTACCTGGACGCGCAGCGGGAGGGGCTGGCCGGCGCGGGCTTCGCGCGGCACGGGCTGGAGCCGCTGAACGCCACCACCACCGTCACCGTGCTGCTGTCGGTGCTGATCGGCTCCGTCACCCTGTCCGGCTCGTTCGTCGCCTACGGCAAGCTCAACGGCCGCGTCTCCGGAAAGCCGCTGGCCTTTCCCGGGATGCGCCCTCTCACGGTGCTCCTGGGGCTGGTGGCGCTGGCCGCGCTGGCGTACCCGCTGGCGGCGCTGGGCGACTCGCGCTTCGACGCCGGCCCGCTCTGGCTGGCCGCGTGGTCGCTCGCGGCGCTCGCGCTGGCGCTGGGGGTGCTGCTGGTGATCCCCATCGGCGGGGCGGACATGCCGGTGGTGGTGTCGCTGCTCAACTCGTACTCCGGGCTGGCCGCCGCCGCCACCGGGTTCGTGCTGCAGAACTACGCGCTCATCGTGAGCGGCGCGCTGGTGGGGGCGTCGGGGATCATCCTCAGCAAGATCATGTGCGACGCCATGAACCGCTCGCTGCTGAACGTGCTGCTGGGCGGGTTCGGCGGCGGGGGGGCGGCGGCGGGCGCCGCGGCGGACGCGGGCGGGCGCGCCATCCGCGAGACGGGCGCCGACGACGCGGCGGTGCTGCTGGCCTACGCCGACCGGGTGGTGATCGTCCCCGGCTACGGGCTGGCGGTGGCGCAGGCGCAGCACGCCGTGCGCGAGCTTGCCTCCCTGCTGCAGGCGCGCGGCGCCACGGTGTCGTACGCCATCCACCCGGTGGCCGGGCGCATGCCAGGGCACATGAACGTGCTCCTGGCCGAGGCCAACGTGCCGTACGACCACCTCTTCGAGATGGACGAGATCAACGACCAGTTCGCGCAGACCGACGTGGCGCTGGTGATCGGGGCCAACGACGTGGTCAACCCCGCCGCCCGCAGCGACCCGGCGAGCCCCATCTACGGGATGCCGATCCTGAACGTGGACCACGCCCGGAACGTGATCGTGATGAAGCGCAGCATGGCGGCCGGGTACGCCGGGGTGGAGAACGAGCTGTTCCACCTCCCCAACACGCAGATGCTCTTCGGCGACGCCAAGAAGTCGCTGGAGCGGCTGGTCTCCGAGGTCAAGGCGCTGTAAGCCCGCCCCGCGTTCCGCGCCGCCCGCGGCCCGGGTTACGCCCTCCCGCCGCTCCACCCCCGAGCACCCCCCGGAGACCGCTTCCGGGGGGTGCTTTTTTCACCGCCTCGCACGTGCCCCTTGATCCTGACGCGGCGTCAGGTCTTATCATGCCTGTGTGGCCACGGAGCACCCGGGACAACGGAGGGAGAGCGCATGCGCGAGGACACGTGGAAGGTGGGCGAGCTGGCCCGGAGCACCGGGCTCACCGTCCGCACCCTCCACCACTACGACCGGGTGGGGCTGCTTTCGCCGTCGGGCCGCACCGCGTCCGGGCACCGGCTGTACGTGGCCGCGGACGTCGCCCGCCTGCAGCAGATCCGCTCGCTGCGGGAGCTGGGCTTCTCGCTGGACGAGGTGCGGGAGTTCCTGGAGCGCCCGGACGCCTCGCCCCGGCGGGTGGTGCGGATGCACGTGGAGCGGCTGCGGGAGCAGATCGCCGTGCAGCGCAGGCTGTGCGAGCGGCTGGAGGCGATCGCGGCCAGCCTGGACCGCGCGGAGGAGGTCTCCGCGGCGGATCTGCTCAGGACCATCGAGATGATGACCATGTACGAGAAATACTACACGCCCGAGCAGCTGGAGGAGCTGGAGCGCCGGCGCGAGACCGTGGGCGAGGCGCGCATCCGCGAGGTGGAGGCCGAGTGGCCCCGCCTGATCGCCGAGGTGCGCGCCGAGATGGGGCGCGGCACCGATCCCGCCGACCCGCGGGTGCAGGAGCTGGCGCGGCGCTGGATGGGACTCGTCCGCGAGTTCACCGGCGGCGACCCGGAGATCGCGCGGGCCGCGCAGCGCCTCAACAAGGAGGAGCACGCCGGCCTGCGCGAGCGGCACGGCGACTCCATCCCCACGCCCGACGTGATGGAGTACGTCGGCAGGGCCATGGCGGCGGCGGGGATCGGCCATCCCTGACGCGCTCCCACCGGTCTGCCGGAACGACGCAGCGCCGCCCGGGCGGGGATGCCCGGGCGGCGCTTCTTGTCTCCGTCGGCTTGGGGCGGCCGGGTCAGGCGGCCTTGCGCCCCCCGCGGAAGCCGGTGCGGACGAACTCGCGCTCCTTTTCGCGCACCATCTGCTCCAGCTTGCCCAGGTAGGAGGGGGCGCCCGCGCGGCTCCTGCCGAACAGGCCGTCCGCGTCGCCCTGCGCGCCCTCGGAGGCGCCGTACAGGTTGAGCCACAGGTCCGCCCGCTCGCTGAACCGCAGCACCCCGTAGAAGAGCCGCCCGCGGGTGACGGGCATGAAGACCACGTCGATGACCGCCGCCACGATGGAGGCCTGGAACAGGGCGAGGTCCTTGAGGGAGTCCAGGACCAGCTTGATCTGGAAGAGGACCAGGTCCCGCACCAGCACTCCCCGCGTCATCTCGTCGCCGTTCATGTCGCCTCTCTCCCCGCGGTCCGGTATACGTGGTGCATCGTGCGCCGCGGCGTCCGCCGCCGGCATGGGACGTGGTACGGGGGCCGCCGCGGGGAAGTTTCAGCGGCGTGGGACGGCGAGCGAGGAGGAGGGCGCGATGGAGTGGGTGCTGCTGCTGAACCTGGCGTCGACCGGGGTGATGATCGGGGTGATCTGGTTCGTGCAGGTGGTCCACTACCCCCTCTTCGGCGGGGTGGGGAGCCCGGGGTGGACCGCCTACGCCGCGGCGCACGGGCGGCGCACCACGCGGGTGGTGGGCCCGCCCATGCTGCTGGAGCTGGCCACCAGCGTGCTGCTGGCGCTCCGCCCGCCGCCGGGGATCCCGCCCGCGGCGACCTGGGCCGGGCTCGCCCTGGTCGCCGTGGCGTGGGCCTCCACGGGGCTGCTCCAGGTGCCCCGGCACCGCGTGCTGGCCGGCGGCTGGGACCCGGCCGCGCACCGCTCGCTGGTGGCCGGCAACTGGGTGCGCACCGCGGCGTGGACGCTCCGCGGGGTGCTGGTGCTGTGGATGCTGGCGCGGCTCCTCTCCCCGCCCGCCGCCTGATCAGCGGGCGATCCCCGCGGCGACGATCACCCCCGCGGAGGGGCTGAACTCCGTGAGCCCCCGCACCAACTCCACCCGCGCCCAGCGCCGCCCTCCCGCGCGGAGGCCCAGCCGCACCTCGCCCAGGTCCTCGTTGCCGCGGATGGTACGCGAGGGCAGGCCGGGCACGTTCCCCACCAGCGACAGCGTCGGCACCAGCGCCGGGTGGACCGCGTACTCCGCCGCCAGCGCGTACACCAGCACGTCCCGCTGCTCGAACTCCGGGTCGCGCGTGCCGTGGATGCCGACGCCCGCCTCCGCGCTCGCCGCCAGCGCGCCCCGCCGCACCCGCGCTCCCAGCAGCGCGAAGAAGTCCGTGGCGTCGCGGTCCAGCCCCACCCGGTTGTCGGTGGTGGGGAGCCGCGTCCCGAAGCGCAGCACGCCCAGCACCGGGGCCGCCTCCGGCGTCAGCCGCACCACGGTGGCGATGCGGTAGTCGCCCGAGTCGTGCCGCCGCCCGTCCGGGTCCGCCCGCGCGTCGCCGAGGGGAGCCGCGAACGCGCGCTCCTCGCGGAAGAAGCGCTGCACCGTCCCCCCCGCCTCGAACGCCACCCGCCCCGTCCGCAGGGTCACCGAGAAATTCCCCGCCTCCAGCAGCCGCCCCTCCGTGCCCGCCAGAGAGGCCCGCTGGCCCGCGAACGCGCCGCCGCCGACCCCGGCCACCACGGTGCGCCCCGCCTCCCACACCCGCCACTCCGCCGGGTCCAGCGGCCGGAGCTGCGCCTCGGCGCGCGGAGCGGAGAGCAGCGGAACCGCAACGGCGGCGATGCGGAAGGGGAGGAGACGGAGCGCGTGCATGTTCCGGGTCGGCGTACGCGAAGAACGGTGCGGGAGAGCGGGGCTCCCGGCGGACGGCGGCCAAACTTCACGGTTCGGGGGCGGCGCGGGCAAGTGCCGCGCGCCGGGCCCACCCGTGGAATCCCGCATTCCACCCACGGGAACACGCGTTTCACCCCGCCTCGATTGTCGCCCGCGGGGAGGGGGTGCGATGCATTCACCGGCGCCGGGCAGCACGACGCGCCCGGCGGCCGATCCGCAACGCCATCCCCAGAGGTACCATGAAGCACTCCAGGCTCATCCTGCTCGCGGCGCTGGCCGCCGCCACCGCCTGCTCCGCCGCCGACCCCACCGGCGCGAGCGCCCCCGCCGACGCGCGCCGCGACACCGGCGTCGTCGGCCCGACCGGCGGCCGCGCCGAGGACGGCGGGTTCCTCGGCTCGGGAGGAGGCAGGACCGACGGCGGCACGGACGGAACCGCGACGGCGGCCGAGGACAGCGGCTGGCTGGGATCGGGCGGCCGGGCGGAGGACGGCGGCACCCTGGGCTCCGGGGGAGGGGAGAAGTCGGAGAGCGGCGGCGGGGGGACGATCGGCTCGGGCACCTGAGCCGTTCACCGGCGGGCGCAGCACGATGCCCGCGTGAGGGATTTCGGCCCGAAGGGGCGAGACCCGGCGGGGCAGTTTCCGCCGGGGCTCGACTCCGTTACGCAGCGTTGTTTGCTGCGTTACGGAGCCGAAGCCCGACCCCGGCGCCAGCCGGGGGCACGCCCGAACCCGCCGTTCAGAGCCGTTGCAGCGTCGGAAGCACCCGGGAGGCTCGCGTCAGGGACTCGTCCGGGTAGCCGAGCGCCCGCTTCAGCGCCACGTCCCGCTGGAAAGGGTTCTTCTCCGCCTGGAGCGAGCGGACGCGCGCCAGCCCCAGCTCCCGCACGTAGTAGGCGGCGAGAGACGGCACCGGGTAGTCGCTCCCGTACAGCGTCCGCTCCGTGAACTCCTCGTCCCGCGCCAGCCGGGGCAGGTGGGCGAAACGAGAGGGGTTGGAGATGCCGGAGTTGTCCACCCACAGGTGCGGGAACTCGCGCAGCCACTCGCGCAGCAGCGGCAGCTGGTCCGGGTCGCGCGACAGGTGCACGGGCACGCCGTTGTGGGCGACGATGACGGGCACCCCCATCTCCAGCGGCAGCCGCAGCCGGCGCAGGTCCATGTACTCCGGCGCCACCTCCGCGAAGGTCTTCTCGCTGCCGCCGGAGTGGGAAAGGAGCGGCAGCCCCGCGTCCGCCATGCGCCGGTAGAAAGGGCGGTGCCGCGGGTCCGCCGGGTCGATCCCCATGGCCGAGGGGAGCCACTTGAGCAGCACGGCGCCGCCGTCGATGCACTCCTCCAGCCGCTCCAGCGCGTCCCGGCGGCAGGGGTTCACGGAAGGCCCGGGGAGCAGCTCCGGGTGCCGGCGCGCCGCCTCCAGCGCCCACGACGGGGGCACCACCATCTGCGACAGCGCCGGGTCCAGCTCGCCGCGGGCGTCGTACACCCCGTCGAACCCCAGGGCCACCGCCCGGTCCAGCTCGCTGCCGCGCACCCGCTCCGCGATGGCCGCCGCCCACTCCTGGTCCACCGACTCGCGCATCTGCGCGTCGGTGATCCCGTACCAGCGGCGCAGGATGCGGAAGGTGTAGCGCCCGGCGAAGCGCGGCGAGAGCCAGCACCCCGAGCCCCCCGTCCCCACCCCGGCCAGGTGCACGTGTACGTCGATCCTGAGCGGCGTGTTCACGCGGCCGGCACCCCCGCGCGGGCCGCCAGCCACGCGGCCGCCGTCTCCGCGGCCAGGGGGGACGACGCGGTGGAGAAGTGCGTGGCGCCCGGCACCGTCACCAGCTCCGCGTGGGGGAGCAGGCGCGCCAGCTCCGCGCCGTGCGCCGCAGGGGCGATCCCGTCGCGCCCGCCGTACACCAGCAGCACGGGGACGCGCACCCGCCCGGCCGCGCGCCGCAGGTCGGTCGCGCGCAGCAGAGCGTCGAACACGGCCACGTAGTCGAAGTTGCCGGTGCGCGCGTCGCCGCGGAACGGGTAGGCGCCGCGCTTCACCGGCCCGAACGCCGGCACCACGCCGGCCACGCCGTAGTAGGCGCACTGCCGCAGCGTGGCCGGGCGAAAGAACGAGCCCAGCTCCGCCAGCGCGGTGCGCGCCGTGATCCGCACCTCCAGCGGCGTCGCCACCACCACCGCGGACTCCGCCGCCGCCTCGCCGCGCGCCAGCGCGTCCAGCACCAGCGCCCCGCCCAGGCTGTGCCCCAGCAGGTGCAGCGGGAGCGCCGGCCGGCCGCGCTCCGCCTCGCGCACCGCCGCCGCCACCGCGCCGCGGATCCCCTCCGGCGAGAAGCGGGTGGTGCTCTCCCAGCCGTTGCCGTCCAGGTCCGAGGCGAACACCTCGAACCCCCGTCCCAACAGCGCCGCGTACAGCGCCACCAGCGGAAAGAGCGCATCGTCGCAGGCGCCGTGCGCCGCCACCACCCGCCCCACGGGCTCGCCGCGCGGCAGCAGGCGGAACCCCGCCGTCTCGCCGCCGGCCTCCGGGCGCGCGTACCGGACGCGCTCCCAGCCGAAGCCGGAGGCGCGCAGCCAGCGCTCCGCCCCGCGGTGGTGCGCCGGGGCCCTCATCCCCCCGCCGGCCGGACGGCGGCGCGCGCCTGCTCCGAGTCGCCCTCCATCCACCCGCCGCCCCCGCCCGGCGTCGGCGCCGCGACCGCCTTTTCGGCCTCCGTCTCGCTCCCGCCCTCCGCGGGGGGCGCCAGCCCCAGCTTGCGCAGGGCGTTGTCCGGCCGCACCTCGCCGGTGATCAGGCGGGCGCCGCGCTGCCAGGTCAGGTAGCTCCACGCCCACTCCATGAACACCGCCACCCGGTTGCGGAAGCCGATCAGGAAGAGGACGTGGATGAAGAGCCAGGCCAGCCAGGCGACGAACCCCGTGAGCCGCAGGCGGCCGATCTGCGCGATCGCCTTGGCCCGGCCGATGGTGGCCATGCTCCCCTTGTCGCGGTAGCGGAAGCGCTCGCGGGGCTCCCGGGCCAGCGTGCGGCGGATGTTGCGCGCGGCCGCCTGGCCGCCCTGCATGGCCACCTGCGCCACCCCCGGCAGTGGCTTCCCCGTCTGGTGCGGGAACGAGGCCATGTCGCCGATGGCGAACACCTCCGGGTGCCCGGGGATGGACAGGTCCGGCAGCACCTCCACCCGCCCCATCCGGTCCGTGGGCACCCCCAGCCCCTTGCCCAGCGGCGACGCCGCCACCCCCGCGGCCCACACCACCGGGTAGGTGGGGATGCGCTCCTCGCCGATGTACACGGCCCCCAGCTCGATGCGCGTGACGATGGAGTTCAGCCGCACCTCCACGCCCAGCGCCTGCAGCTGCTCCAGGGCGCTCCGCGACAATTCCTCGTCGTACGCGGAGAGCAGGCGCGGCCCGCCCTCGATCAGGAGGATGCGCGCCGCCCGCGGGTCGAAGTTGCGGAAGTCGCGGCTCAGCGTGTGGCGGGCGATCTCCGCGAAGGCGCCGGCCATCTCCACCCCCGTGGGCCCCCCGCCGATCACCACGAAGGTGAGCAGCGCCCGCCGCAGCTCCGGGTCGTCCACCTGCTCCGCGTGCTCGAAGGCCAGCAGGAAGCGCCGCCGGATCTCCGTGGCGTCGTCGATGGTCTTCATCCCCGGCGCCACGGGGGCCCACTCCTCGTGGCCGAAGTACTGGTCCACCGCGCCGGCGGCCAGGATCAGGAAGTCGTAGCGGAGGGTGCGGCCGTCCGCCAGCGTCAGCGCGCGGCGCTCCGTGTCGACTGCGGCCACCTCGGCCAGCAGCACCTCGGTGTTGCGCTGGCGGCGGACCACCTGGCGGATGGGGCGGGCGATGTCGGCGGGGGACAGGGTGGCGGTGGCCACCTGGTACAGCAGCGGCTGGAAGAGGTGGTAGTTGTGGCGGTCGATGATGGTCACCCGCACGGGGGCGTGCTTCAGGGCGCGCGCCGCGTACAGGCCGCCGAATCCGCCGCCCACGATCACCACGCGGGGGACGTAGGGTTCCTCGTAGCCGCTGCCGCTCATGGTGTGCCGTCCCGTCTTGCGCGTGTGGCTCTTTTCGTCCGTCCCGTCCTGTCGGGCAATCTACGTGGGGCGTTTGGTCTTGCAAACGCGGCGCCGTCGTTCGAGGCGGGCTCTGGAGCGAGGGGGCCGCTCCGGAACCAGGCCAAACTGCCGGCCTGTTTCCTACGCGGGCTCCGCGAGCCACGGAAACTGCCCCGTGTCTCGCTGCGCCGGAGGGAGACAGCCGAAACTGCCCGGCTGTCTCCCTCCGAACAGATTCATGTGGGTACTGCGGGAACTGCAACGGCGACCCCCTCCCCCGGCCCCGCCCCGCAAGGGGGAGGGGAGAACTGCACGATGCGGGGGCGGGTCCGGCGCGCGGGTCTACCCCTCACCCCCCGACCCCATAGGCGTTAACTTAAGGCTTGCAGCCCACGCGAGACCGGCTTATCGTGGGCTTCATGAGATCCGATATCCTTGCCGAAGAGTGGGGCGTCATCG
>JBFMFL010000023.1:0-40453 GCA_040752145.1 Gemmatimonadota bacterium | reverse complement strand
CCTCCCCCGCAAGCAGGGGAGGGGAGAACTGCCTGCCCCTCCTGTAGTTGCCCCCTCTCCCAGAATTGGGAGAGGGTGGCGAGCCTCAAGCGAGCCGGGTGAGGGCCTGCGGGGGTGGGGGGCGTTGCGCATCGGCCGCAAACAGAAGATTTTGCGCCGATGCGCGGCACGCGCGCCGCTCGGACGCCACACCCCGGAGCCACCCAGCCCATGAGCAACGCCGGACCCGTCGAAGCAGGAAACCGGAAACCCGCCGGCTGCGCCCCGCGCCTCCGCGGCGGCCTCGCGGCCGGGCTGCTGCTCGCCGCCGCGGGCGGCGCGTGCGTCCCGGCGCAGCAGGCCTCGCCCGCGGGCCCCATCCTCTCGCAGGCTCCCGTCGCCCCGGCTCCCGAGGCCGTGCTGGACCCGGCCGCGGCGCCGTTCGCGCTGGAGGAGGCCACCGTCGCCCAGCTCCAGGAGGGGATGCGCGCGGGGACGCACACCGCCCGCTCGCTGGCCGAGGCGTACCTGGCCCGCATCGAGGCGCTGGACCGCCGCGGACCCGCGCTGCGCTCCATGCTGGACCTGAACCCGGACGCGCTCGCCATCGCCGACAGCATGGACGCCGAGCGCCGCGCCGGGAGGGTGCGCGGGCCGCTGCACGGCATCCCGGTGGTGATCAAGGACAACATCGACACCGCCGACCGCATGACCACCACCGCCGGCTCGCTGGCGCTGGAGGGCTCCGTCGCCGCGCGCGACGCCTTCGTGGCGGCGCGGCTGCGCGAGGCCGGCGCCGTCATCCTGGGCAAGACCAACCTGAGCGAGTGGGCCAACTTCCGCTCCACCCGCTCGTCCAGCGGCTGGAGCGGGCGCGGCGGGCAGGCCCGCAACCCGTACGCCCTGGACCGCTCCCCCTGCGGCTCCAGCTCCGGCTCCGGCGTCGCCGTCGCCGCCAACCTGGCCGCCGCCGGCGTGGGCACCGAGACGGACGGCTCCATCGTCTGCCCCGCGGCGGCCAACGGGCTGGTGGGGCTCAAGCCCACCGTCGGGCTGGTGAGCCGCGCGGGGATCATCCCCATCGCCGGGAGCCAGGACGTCGCCGGGCCCATGACGCGCACCGTGGCCGACGCCGCGGCGCTGCTGAACGTGCTGGCCGGGCCGGACCCGCGCGACCCGTCCACCACCACGGCCGCCGCCCGCGGCAAGGCGGAGGCGGACTACACCCGCTTCCTGGACCCCGACGGGCTGCGCGGCGCCCGCATCGGCGTGGCGCGCAAGGGGTTCACCGGGTACCACCCGGAGACGGACCAGCTCTTCGACCGCGCCATCGCGGCCATGCGGCAGGCGGGCGCGACGGTCGTGGACTCGGTGGACGTCCCGCACTACGGCGAGTACGGGGAGGCCGAGTACACGGTGCTGCTGTACGAGTTCAAGCACGAGCTGAACCGCTACCTGGCCGGGCTGGGGCCGGACGCGCCGGTGAAGTCGCTGGCGGACGTGATCGCCTTCAACGAGCGCGAGAAGGGGCGCTCCATGCCCTACTTCGGGCAGGAGATCATGCTGGCGGCGCAGGCCAAGGGGCCGCTCACCGACAAGGCGTACCGGGACGCCAAGCGCAAGACGCGGCTCGCGGGGGTGGGGGTGGACTCTGTGATGCGGCGGCTGAAGCTGGACGCCATCGTGGCGCCCACGGGGAGCCCGGCGTGGACCATCGACCTGGTCAACGGCGACCACTTCCTTGGGGCGAGCTCGTCGCCGGCGGCGGTCGCGGGGTACCCGAATCTGACGGTGCCCATGGGGTACAGCTTCGGGCTGCCGGTGGGGATCTCGTTCTTCGGGCGCGCCTGGAGCGAGCCGACGCTGATCCGGCTCGCGTATGCGTACGAGCAGGCGACGAAGCACCGCAAGGCGCCGCGGTTCCTGCCGACGGCGGATCTGACGGTTCCCGTGGCTCCGTAGGTCCGGGGCTCTTCGTCGGGTTTCGCGGGCCGCTACGGAGACCGGCGGTACTGCTGCCGGTCTCCTCCGCGGGCTCCGGGAGCCTCGCCAAACGGCCGGCGAGTCTCCCTGCGCCGGAGTGAGCCCCGCCAAACTGCCGGCGGGTCTCCCTCCGAACAGATTTCTATGGGTACTGCTTGAACGGCAACGGCGGAACGGCGCTCGCGGGCTGCCGTTCCGCCGTTCCCGCTCGCCTCTTCGCGTCGGCATGCGCCCGCCGACTTCCTCCGACCGAACGTCCGAAATGACCCAGCGTCGCGCCGTCCTGTTCTTCTGCGCGGACCCCGCGAAGGATCCCGTAGCGAGCCACGTGTTCGACGCGTCGAGCCGGCTCTTTTCGCTCGCCGGGACCGGCGACGACGTCGATGGCTTTCCGGTGCTCGCCCACCGCGACGCGGCGGGGCGCGAGTTCGTGTACGTCCGCACCGCCGAAGTCCTCAGCCACGACTACCCGCGCTACCTACCCGCGCTCGCGGAGCGCTTCTCCGGCTTCGACCTGGGATGCGTGGTCAACTGGCACGAGGGGGCCAACGCGCCGGACGCCATCTTCATGGCGCACACCACCGGCGACGTCGTCTCGGGCGAGTACGGCCCGGCGGACCCCGCGCTGACCACGGCGATGCTGCGGGCCATCGAGCGCGCCCGCGCGGAGGCCGGGCTCGACGGGTACCGCACGGTCACGGAGGCGACGCACTGGTCCGGCGTGGTCTACGGCCACGCGCCCGGGCTGCTGACGCGCTACACCGTGCCGCTGCTGGACGTGGAGATCGGGAGCGGCCCCGCGTACTGGGGCGACCCGGCGGCGGCGGAGGTGCTGGCGCGTGCCCTGGTCCGCGTGTTCGACGAGGAGCCGCGGGGCGCGTCGGTGCTGTACGTCGGCGGGGTCCACTTCGAGCCCAGCATCCGCGACGCAAGCGTCGGGGACGCCGCCCGCGACGATCTGCTCGTGTCGCACATCCTCGCCAGCCACTGGCTCGCGGGGGGCGGCTACGGCGAGCCCGGAGGCGTGGAGAAGCTGGAGGCGTGCGCGCGCTCCATCGCCGGCGGCGTGGACGTGGTCGTCTTCCACGACAGCCTCAAGGGCCCCCAGAAGGCCGCCGTCCGCGCCCTCGCCGAGCGGCTGGGCGTGGAGGCCGTCAACCACCGCCGGCTGCGCAGCCCGGAGCCGCTTCCTCGCCGCCCCACTCCGGCGGCGACGCAGGTCTGATCCCGGTCGCACACCCGGTGCGGCTCGCCGCACCGGGTCCACCGAAACCACTCCGCCTGCGCCGGCTGGGATTCGCGCTGTCGCTGGCGGGGCTGGCGCTCGCCCTCCGGATCGCCGTGCAGACGGTCCGCGACCACGGCCGGGACGAGCCCGCGGCGAACACGGTGGTCCAGCCCTGAGAGCGTGTCTTATCCGGTCTTCAAAGGCCCGGCGACCTTGTAGGTGCTGAGGATGATGCCGGACGGCATCGCGTTCGTGCCGACGAGCTCGAGTGAGCGTGCCGGGGTTCCCTCCGCGAAGAAGCGCTTCCCCGTGCCCAGCAGGGCCGGATAGACGGCCAGCACGACTTCGTCCGCGAGCCCGCGTTCGAGCAGCATCGACGTCAGCGTGCAGCTGCCCGACAGGACGAGGTCCGGGCCGTGCTGCGACCTGATGCGGCGTATGCCCTCGACGACGTCCGGTCCGAGGTCCGCAAACGGGCCCCATTCGAGACTTTCCGGACGGTGGGTGGCCACGTATTTCGTCGCCGCGTTGAGGCGGTCCGCGAACGGGCTGCTCGGCGCCTTGGGCCAGTAGCCCGACCATTCGTCGTAGGTGCGGCGGCCGAGCACCAGGTCGAAGCTCTCGCCGTGCGCGGCGAGTATCGCGTCCCGCCCGGCGGGGGTCCGGTAGGGCGCGGTCCAGTCGGGGTAAGGGAAGTCGCCGTTCTCGCCGGAGACCTCGATCACGCCGTCCAGCGAGATGTGTTCGATGATCCTGAGCTTTCGCATCCGGGTCTCCGCGTGGTGGGTGTCAGGGGCACCGGAGCCCCGACGAGAGAACGGCGGAACCGCCTCCTGCAACGGGGCCGTTCCGTCGTTCGCTTTTCCTGCCCGTCCGCTCTCTCCTTCGCTCGGCCTCCTCAGCCCCGCTCGCCCGTCCCGCCGTCTCGCGCGTTCCACGCGTCGCACAGCTCGTCGGCGTAGCCCGGCAGCAGGTACTCCGTCTTGGGCGCCACCCGGCACGCGTCGTTGCCGCAGCCGATGCGGAAGCTCTCGCCCAGCCAGGGATCCTGCTCCAGCGCCGGCGCGCCGCCGCAGAAGGGGCAGGGGCGGAGCCGGGCCGGGTCGATCCGCGGGGGCTCCGGCGCGGAAAGGGGCACGGGCGGGCGCGCGGCGAGGGCGATCATGCGTGCCTCCGGGAGCGGGCGATCATCGCGTCCACGCTCCACTCCCCGGCGCCGGCGAACACCAGGTACAGGAAGAAGAAGCAGTACAGCACCGCGGCCACCCCCATGTTGACGGTGGGCCAGAACGCCTGCGGGGCGTGGAACTGGAAGTACGCCACCGCCATCATCCCCGAGAGGATGAACGCGGTGGGGCGCGTGAACAGGCCAATGACGATGAGCAGCCCGCCCACCACCTCCAGCAGCCCGCCGATCCCCATCTGCGACGTCAGCTCGATCGGCGGCGCGTTGGGCATCGGGTTGGCCGGGTAGCCGAAGATCTTCATCGTCCCGGCCGTGATGAAGATCAGTCCGGCCACGATGCGGAAGATGCTCAGCATCCGGCTGGTCCAGGGCGAAGGCGAGGCTTCGTAGATCGACATGGTTCGGTTCACGGTGGGGTGCGGGGGTGAGCGCTGCTTCTGCCAGTACGTCGAACGGCGCCGCGGGAATTCGACACGCGGCGGAAGCGGCAGTTCGCATTCGTCGCGGGAGACTCGCGACGCCCGCCCCGATGGGGAGCGGGCGTCGCTTGCGGGAGCCGCGGCGGGGGCTCAGCCGAGGGTGCGCAGGTAGTCGTCCAGCCGGTCGAAGGACACGGTGGTCCCGTCGTTCATCCCCGTGCGGAGCGCCGCGTCGCGGGCCTCCCGCGAGGGAAAGAGCATGGTGTGGGTCATCGTCGTCCGGCCGTCCGCCTCGTCCAGGAGCAGCGTGTTGACGGTCTCCGGCCAGTCGCCGCCCCACCGCTCCGTCTGCACCAGGCGCGCGGGCGGCTCTACCTCCAGGAACTCGCCGTTCATCTCCATCTCGGTGCCGTTCCCGCGCCGCCAGACGAAGCGCCAGCTGCCGCCGGGGCGCAGGTCGATCTCGCAGACCGGCATGGTCCAGCCGTCCGGGCCCAGCATCCAGTGCGGCAGGTGCGCCGGGTCCGTCCACATCGCCCAGACCAGCGTCTGGGGCGCGTCGAACACGCGCGTGACCGTGACCTCCAGGTCGGACGGAGTGGCGACCGTCGTGGGGTGCCGGGTGGCGGCGGAAGCGTTCGCCGTGGCCATGGGTCCTCTCCTTTCTGGTGTGGTGTCGATGAGCGCGCCGGCCGCCGGGGCCGTCAGCGTGCGCGCGTCCGCAGCTCGTGGAGCCTCCCTCCCGCCCAGGCGCAGGGGAACGAGATCGCGATGATCGCCAGGCTGTACCACGCGGGTCCGTACTCCCCCATCGCCGTCGCGCCCGCCACGGAGAGCGCCGTCCCGATCGCGCCCAGCACCAGCGCGTGCTTCATCGGGCTCCGGGGCGCCAGCCGGGCCGTGAGCCAGCTCCCTGCCACGCCGAAGACCACGCGGTAGGCCGTCGCCAGCAGGAACAGCCCGTCCGCCATGACCTCCGGGAACGGCGGGTACACGCCCGTGGCGTGCAGCACGGCGTCCGCGGCCGTGGACAGGACGACGATGGCGACGAGGCCGGCGAGCACGGCGCCGGTGCTGCGCAGGGTGCGGCGAGGGCTCCGGGTCGCGCCGAGGGTCAGGGTGCCGGTGGTGGTGGTCATAAGGGTGGCTCCGCGTGCGGTGTGGGCTCGGCTCCGGACCGCGTGTCGGCCGGGGCTTCACCTGTAAGTCGGAGCAGGCACCGCGTTCTCGACATCGGATCTGCCGACCTCGCAACTTCGGCGTCGGAGGGTCGCCCGACCTGCGGGCGGCCCCCGACGCCGCGCGGATCACATCGTCCGGAGGTACTCGGCCAGGCGTTCCAGCGTCTGCTTGCCCAGCTCGATGGCGCCGAAGCTCACCACGCCCTCGCGCTTCTCCACGGTCGAGAAGAGCATCCGCTGCGTCAGCCGCGTGCGGCCGTTCACCTCCTCGAAGGTGACCGTCACGTGGAAGGCGTCCGAGCCGTCGTCCGCGTCGTCGTCGAGCAGGTAGACGAGACGCTCCGGGCGAACGACCTCCTGGTAGATCACCCGGTTGGGGTAGTCGGTGCCGTCCGGGCCGTGCATGGTGTAGCGCGACACGCCGCCCGGCCGCACGTCCATCGACAGGAGCGTGGTGGTGAAGCCGTTGGGGCCGAACCAGCGGGGCATGTGCTCCGGGTCGGTCCACGCCTGCCAGACCAGCTCCCGCGGCGCGTCGAACTCGCGCGTGAGGACGATCTCCCGCTCCGCCGTGTCCGCGGACGAGGCGCCCGCGACCGTATGTGCTGCCGCCATGGTGGTGCTCCCTGGATCGGGTGGATGGATTCGGTTCGGCGGGCGGGCGGATCAGCCCTGCCCGGCGCGCAGCCCGGCGACCAGTTCCGCCAGGCGGTCCAGCGTCTCCGCCCAGCCGCCGAAGGCGCCCGAGCCCGCCCAGCCGGCGTAGTCCTCCACGGTCGAGAAGAGGATGCTGAGCCGAACCGTGGTGCGCCCGTCCTCCTCCTGGATGAACGTCGCCGTCTCCAGCGCTTCGTGGCCCGGCATCCCGTCCCACCCCCAGGTGTTCACGATCCGCTCGGGGCGCACCACCTCGCGGTACTCGCCGCCGAAGCCGAACTCCTGCCCGTCCGGAAGCCGCATCACGAACCTGAAGCGGCCGCCCGGCCGCAGGTCGATCTCGCACGAGGCCAGCGTGGTGCTCCGCGGGCCGTACCAGTGCCTGACGTGCTCCGGGCTGGTCATCGCCTCCCACACCAGCTCGCGCGGGGCGTCGAACACGCGGACGGCCGTGGCCTCGCGGTTGTCGGGGGCGGTGGACGCGGGCGCGGGGCCGACGCCCGTGAGGGTGGTGATCATCGGTCCTCTCCGTTGGGGGTGGGGTGTGCGGCAAGCAGCTCGGCCAGCCGGTCCAGCGACTCGCGCCAGCCCTGTACCTCGCCCTGGTCCTCGACCAGGCCGGCGTGGCGGACGCGCACGCGGGTCCCGCGCTCCAGCACCTCGAACTTCACTTCCATCTCCATCCGCGCGGGGAAGCCGGGGCGCTCCACGCGGCCGCCCTCCGCGTCCGAGAACCAGCAGGCGAAGGAAAGGCGCTCCGGCGGGGCGACCTCGCGGTACTCGCCCGCCACCCAGACGTCCGGGTGGTCGGGGAAGCCGTGGCAGTAGTGGAAGGCCCCGCCGGGGCGCACCTCCATCCGGAACAGGTCGAGGGAGGAGCCCCGCGGCCGAACCAGCGCGCGAAGCGCTCCGGCTCCGTCCAGGCGCGGAACACCAGCTCGCGCGGCGCGTCGAAGACGCGCTCCAGCACCAGGTCGCCGTCCTCCCAGGCCACCGCCGTCGGGGCGGGGCCGGCGCTACTCGTTGCCGCCGTCATCGCTCTTCTCCTCCTGCTGAAGTTGACGTAGGTACTCGTCCAGCCGGTCGAAGCTCTCCTCCCAGTGCCGCCGGTACTGCTCCACCCAGCCGTCCACCTCGCGCAGCGGCTCCGCGCGCAGCCGGCAGGGACGCCACTGCGCCTCCCGCCCCCGCTCGATCAGCCCCGCCTTCTCCAGCACCTTGAGGTGCTTGGACACGGCCGGGAGGCTCATGTCGAACGGCTCCGCCAGCTCCGTGACCGACGCCTCGCCGCCCGCCAGCCGGGCGAGGATCGCCCGCCGGGTGGGGTCCGCGAGCGCCGCGAAGATGGTGCTGAGCTGGTCCGGTGGCATCTGCTTAACCCCATGGTTAATTAACCTGTCGGTAAAATGCGCCGCGCCCGCCGGCCTGTCAAGCATCCCGTTCCAATCGCCGCGATCCGCCCGAACGCCCCGGGAGCCTCCCCACCGCCGCCGCGGACAAACCCCTACTTCCTGCCCCCGCCCCCTCCCCGTACATTCCCGCCCTGTCGCGCCGTGGCCCGGCCTCGCGCCGGGGCCACGTTCGCACTCACGCACTCCCGCACTTTCGCACTTCGTTCCCCATATGCTCGACGCGCTCCTCCGCCCCCGCTCCGTGGCCGTCGTCGGGGCGAGCCGCACGCCCCACACCATCGGCTACCAGATCCTGGACAACCTGGTGCGGCACGGCTTCACCGGCGCCGTCTACCCGGTGAACCCCTCCGCCGCGTCGGTCCACTCCATCCGCGCCTACGCCTCGGTGGAGGACATCCCGGACGCCGTGGACCTGGCGGTGATCGTGGTCCCCAAACAGCACGTGCAGGCCGTGGCGGAGGCGTGCGGGCGCAAGGGCGTGGGGGCGCTGGTGGTGATCTCGGCGGGGTTCCGGGAGATCGGCGGGGCGGGGGGGGAGCGCGAGCGGCGGCTGGTGGAGACGGTGAGGGAGTACGGGATGCGGCTGGTGGGGCCCAACTGCATGGGAGTGATGAACACCGAGCCCGGCGTGTCCATGAACGCCACCTTCGCCCCCACCATGCCCCCCGGCGGCCCGGTCGCCTTCCTCAGCCAGTCCGGGGCGATGGGCGTCACCATCCTGGACTACGCCTCCGAGTACGGCATCGGCATCTCGCAGTTCGTGTCCGTGGGGAACAAGCCGGACGTCAGTGGCAACGACCTGATCCAGTACTGGGCGGACGACGAGCGCACCGGCGTGGTCCTCATGTACCTGGAGAACTTCGGCAATCCCCGCCGCTTCACCCAGCTCGCCCGCGAGATCACCCGCCGCAAGCCCATCGTCGCCGTGAAGAGCGGGAGGAGCGCGGTGGGCGCGCGGGCCGCGTCGTCGCACACCGGGGCGCTGGCCGGCACCGACGCCGCCACCGACGCGCTGCTGCGGCAGTGCGGCGTGCTCCGCGCCGAGACGGTGGAGGAGATGTTCGACCTGGCCATGGCCTTCTCGCACCAGCCCATCCCCCGCGGCAACCGGGTGGCGATCATCACCAACGCCGGCGGCCCCGGCATCATCATCGCCGACGCCTGCGAGGCGCACGGGCTGGAGGTGGTGGAGCTGACGGAGGCCACGCGCGCCCACCTGGCGGCCCACTTCCCCGAGGAGGCGTCGCTGCGCAACCCGGTGGACATGATCGCCTCCGCCAACCCGCAGAGCTACCGCGTCGCCGTGGAGGCCGTGCTCGCCGATCCCAACGTGGACGCGGTGATCGCCACCTTCGTCCCGCCGCTGGGGGTGCGCCAGGAGGACGTGGCCGAGGCCATCGTGGACGTGGCCGCCGGCCAGAAGGAGAAGCCGGTGCTCGCCGTGCTGATGGGGCGCGAGGGGCTGCCGCAGGGCCTGGCCGAGCTGAACGCCGCCGGGATCCCCGGCTACCGCTTCCCCGAGTCCGCCGTGCGCGCCCTGTCCGCCATGTACCGCCAGCGCCGCTGGCTGGAGCGCCCCGTGGGCGAGGTGAGGACGTTCGACGTGGACCGCGCCGCCGTGGAGGCGATCCTGGCGACCGCCCGCGCCGGGGGCCGCGAGAAGTTGTCCGAGACCGAGGTGATGCGCGTGCTGGAGGCGTACGGCGTCCCCGTGGCCCCGTACGCCGTGGCCCGCAGCGCGGAGGAGGCCGAGGCCGCCGCGGAGTCGATCGGCTGGCCGGTGGTGATGAAGGTCCTGTCGCCGCGCATCGTCCACAAGTCGGACGTCGGCGGCGTGGTGGTGGGCGTGGAGGACGCCGCCGAGGCGCGCGCCGTCTTCGCCCGCCTCACCACGGAGGTGCCGGAGCGGGCGGGGATCGGGGCGGACGAGGTGGAGGGGGTGCTGGTGCAGAAGATGGTCTCGGGAGGCCGCGAGACCATCGTGGGGATGCACTCCGACCCGCAGTTCGGGCCGCTGCTGATGTTCGGGCTGGGGGGGATCTACGTGGAGGCGCTGCACGACGTGGTGTTCCGCGTCACCCCCGTGACCGACGTGGACGCGCACGAGATGGTGAGGTCCATCCGCGGCGCCTCGCTCCTGGGCGGCGTCCGCGGCGAGGCCTCGTCCGACCTGGCGGCGGTGGAGGAGGTGATCCAGCGCATCGGCCAGCTGGTGGCCGACCACGACGCCATCCGCGAGCTGGACGTGAACCCCTGGCTCGCCTTCCCGGAAGGAGGCGTGGCCGTGGACGGCCGCATCTCCGTGCGCCCGGCGCCCTGAAGCCGCGCCCGCTGGCCCGGCGCGCCCCGACGCTGTAGATTGCCGGCCCGACCGGTACCCCTTCAACAGGATCGAGCAACGTGAGCGAGTCCGCACTCCTGGTTCTGCGCAACGCCGGCGTCTTCGGCCTGGTCACGCTCGCCATCTACGGCGCGTGCCTGGCGATGATCCGCATCGAGGACAACCGCGCCAAGCGGCGGAAGTAGCCCCGCTGCGCGGGGAGTGCGGAAGTGCGTGAGTGCGAAAGTGCGAGCGCGGCTTCCGCGGAACCCCGCTGAGCGCATCGCCCCTCGTCCGGACCCGTCCGGGGGAGGGGCTTCTTTTTGCCGTTGCAGTTCCGCAGTACCCACATGAATTCGTTCGGAGGGAGACAGCCGGGCAGTTTCGGCTGGCTCACTCCGGCGCAGGGAGACCCGGGGGCAGTTTCCCGGGGCTCCCGGAGCCCGCGGAGGAGACCGGCAGCAGTACCGCCGGGCTCCGTAGCGGCCCACGCCCACGCCCCGAACCAGCAGCCCACCTGCAGAACAAGACAGACCCCGGGAACTCGCGCGCCGGGTCCGATCGTATTACACTAGCCATGGGGGCGCGCCGGAGGGGCCGGTGGACAAGGGCCGGCGCCGGGCGCCCGGGTTCCCGTTCCAGCAAGGAGGTTGCATGAGAAAGCCCATCAGCAAGCACGCCCTTCGCCGCGCCCTGGAAAGAGTCCAGGACGAAGGTCTTGTGACATGGAGCGATCCGACGGGGTCGGTGATCGACCGCGTCTGGCACGAGCTGGAGAAGGAAGCGTTTGGCGGCGGCAAGAAGCCCTCGGGGCGCGACGCCGCCCGCCGGGAGCGCGTCCCCGCCGCGGTCGGCGGACCGGAGGAGCTGACCGACCTCGACGAGCTGGAGGTGGAGCAGGAGTAGCCGCCGCCGCGCAACCGCTCACCGCGCCGAGGCTCGTTGAGCCGCTCCGCGGACGCGTCGGGGAGCCCCGGGAAGTCCCGGGGCTCCCTTCGCGCGGAGGTCCTTTTCAACCTCTCCTTCCTCGCCTTCGCCGCCGTCGTCCTTGCCCTCTGGACCGCGACGGTCCTGGACGTCCCCGCCATGGACGGCGGGCGGAGGCTGGCGGCCATCCTCCTCCTGGCCGCGGCCGACGCCGCGGTGTTCGCCGTGCTGGGGAGCTACCTGCTGCGGCGGCTGGTGGTCCGCCCCATCTCCGAGGCCGTGGACGCGGCCGGCGCCATCGCCGACGGCGACTACCAGCGCCGCGTCCCGGAGGGCGGCACCCGCGAGATGGACGCCCTCGCGGTCGCGCTCAACCGCCTCACCGACCAGATGCTCCACAACCAGACCCGGCTGGCCGAGAACGTCAGGTCGCTGGACGAGACCAACCGCCTGCTGGTGGCCACCCAGAGCGACCTGGTGCAGGCCGAGAAGCTGGCCGGCATCGGGCGGCTGGCGGCGGGGGTGGCGCACGAGGTGGGGAACCCGCTGGGGGCGCTGCTGGGCTACGCCGGCATCCTCAAGCGCCGCGGCGGCGACGAGGAGCTGCTGGGCGGCGTGGAGCGCGAGGCGCGCCGCATCGACCGCATCGTCCGCTCGCTGCTCCAGTACGCCCGGCCGCACGCCGGGCAGCGCGAGCGCGAGCCCGTGGACGTCAACGCCTCGCTGGAGCGGGTGGTGGAGCTGCTCCGGCAGCAGGGGCGGCTCGCGGAGGTGGAGGTGCGCCTCCAGCTCGCGCCCGACCTCCCCCCCATCGAGGCCGTCGCCCACGACGTGGACCAGGTGTTCGTCAACCTGGTCGCCAACGCCGACCTGGCGATGGAGGGGCGGGGCGTGCTGACGATCAACACCACGCTGCGCCGCTTCGAGCCCGCGCGGCGCATCCCGCCCCGGCGCGCCGACGACCCGCCGGGGGTGGACTACAGCCACCTGCGCCGCCCCCGGCACGGCTCGCAGCGCGACGCGCACCGGCTGGAGGCCGGCGACGAGATCGTGCAGGTGGTGGTGGCCGACACCGGGCCGGGGATCCCCCCCGAGCTGGTGGAGGCCGTGTTCGACCCCTTCTTCACCACCCGGCAGCCCGGCGAGGGCACCGGGCTGGGGCTCGCCATCGTCGCCGCCACCGTCACCGAGTTCGGCGGGCGCGTGGAGGTCACCTCCGCCAACGGCGGGGGCGCGGTGTTCACCCTTTCCTTTCCCACCGGCAGGGAGCCAACGTGAGCGCGGGCCGCATCCTGGTGATCGACGACGAGGCGGGGCTCCGCCACACCCTCTCCCTCCTCCTCCGCGAGGAGGGGTACGAGGTCGCCACGGCCGAGGACGGCGAGGTGGGCCTGCGCACCGCCCTGGCCGACCCGCCCGGCCTGATCCTGTGCGACATCCGCATGCCGAGGCTGGACGGGCTCCAGTTCCTGGACCGCTACCAGGAGGCCGAGGGCACCGCGCTGGTGATCGTGATGAGCGCCTACGGCTCGCTGGACACCGCCGTGGAGGCGATGCGGCGCGGCGCCTACGACTACGTGTCCAAGCCCTTCAACGCCGACGAGATCCTGCTCACCCTGCGCAAGGCCGAGGAGCGCGAGCAGCTCCGGCGCGAGGTGGACCGCCTGCGCAAGCAGGTGGGCGAGGTGCAGGGCTTCGAGGAGGTGGTGGGGCGCTCCCAGGTGATGCGCGAGGCGCTGGACCTGGCCGGGCGGGTGGCCCCGTACCCCTCCACCGTGCTCATCACCGGGGAGAGCGGCACCGGCAAGGAGGCCATCGCCCGGGCCATCCACCGGGCGTCGCCGCGCGCCGGGGGGGCGTTCGTGGCCGTCAACTGCGGCGCCATCCCCGAGAACCTGCTGGAGTCCGAGCTGTTCGGGCACGAGAAGGGCGCCTTCACCGGCGCCGACCGCACCCGCGAGGGGCTGTTCGCCGAGGCCGACGCCGGCACCCTGTTCCTGGACGAGATCGGCGAGCTCCCCCACCCGCTGCAGGTCAAGCTGCTGCGCGTGCTCCAGGAGCGCCGGGTGCGGCGGGTGGGCGCCTCCGCCGAGGTCGCCGTGGACGTGCGCGTGCTGGCGGCCACCGCGCGCGACCTGGTGGAGGAGGTGCAGGAGGGGCGCTTCCGCGACGACCTGTTCTATCGCGTCAACGTGGTGCAGATCCACCTGCCGCCGCTGCGCGCCCGCCCCGAGGACGTGCCGCTGCTGGCGAGCCACTTCCTGGCCCGGCACGCCGCGCGCTTCGGCATCCAGGCGCGCGAGCTGCCCGCGGGCGTGGTGTCGGCGCTGGCCTCGTACCCGTGGCCGGGGAACGTGCGCGAGCTGGAGAACGTGGTGGAGCGGGCGCTGGTGCTCTCCGGGGGCGACGTGCGCGAGGAGCACCTGCCGGCCCACGTGCGCTCCGGCAACCATCCCTTCCACATGCTCCCGGACGACGCGGACCTGTCCGTGAAGCGGCGGCTTCCGGCGCTGGAGCGGGAATTGATCGCGCGTGCCTTGCAGCGGACGCAGGGGAACCGGACGCGTGCGGCGGACCTGCTGGAGCTGTCGGTGCGTGCTTTGTCGTACAAGATCCAGGACTACGGGCTGGACTGAACGGCAGATTTGGGCGTGCCCCCGCTGGCGCGGGGTCGGGCTGCGGCTCCGTAACGCACGATACAACTGTGCGTAACGGAGTCGAGCCCGCGCAAACAGCCGCGCGGTCTCGCCCCTGACGGGCCGACATCCCTCACGCGGGGCTGGTGCTGGCGTCCGCCGGGGGCCCCTCCCCACGACTTGCCCCCTCCCTTCCCCCGCACGCGGGGGAAGGGCTTTTTCTCGTGCGTGAACAGGCGGCGATCTGCGTCCGCGGGGGCCCCCACCCGGCTCGCGTGCGGCTCGCCACCCTCCGCCGGCCGACCCCCTGCACCGGAGCCAGCCGAAGCGGCGCGCGGTCAGGCCGTCGCGCCACGTCTCCAGGGGTACAGAACAGGGGATTATCGGCAGGTTCGGGCGCTCACTTGAGAGCATTGTATGGGGAACAAGCGTCGTTTACCTTGGCCTTCCCGGCTGTGCTCTTCGTCCACTATCGCTCCCGGTACTCCCATGCGCAGCGTCCGTGATTCGCGTGGCTTCACCCTGCTGGAACTGCTCACCGTGATGGTCGTGCTGGCGGTGGGTGCGTCGCTGGCCGCGCCGCGGCTGAACGCCATGACCGCGCGCTTGCGGGCGCGGGCCGCGCTGGACCAGGTGGCGTCCGACCTGTACCACGCGCGGGTGCTCGCCATCCGGGAGGGCACGCGCACCGTGGTCCGCTTCACGCGGCGGACGGACCGCTCCGAGTGCCACGCCGCGGGCTATTCCGTGGCGGTGCGCACCGTGCCCGAGCGCACCGCGTGGACCACCGTGCTGGACCTGCCGGCGTCCGCCTGTCTGCGGCTGGGGACGGTGGACTCCGTCACGTTCAACTCGCGGGGGCTGCCGGACGGCGTGGGGCGCAAGGTCCGCGTGGACCTCGGCGGGACGACCGACTCGCTCACCTTTTCGCTGCTCGGGCGCACCTTCCGATACTACTGAACGGCGTGCGCGGTTTGGGTACGGCGCCGTGGAAAAGATTTCCTGGGGAGCAAAGATTTGTGCCACCCGGAGGGGGCGGAGACGGTGTAAGTCGTTGCCCTGCAACGTTGCGCCGGGAGGCACGCAACTTCCTTAGGGAGGCGGCATGCTTCCCACACGTCCTTCCCTCCGCGGCTCCCAGAGCGGCTTCACGCTGCTGGAGCTCCTGACCTCGCTGGTCGTCCTGGCGGTGATCGTGTCGCTGGCCGCGCCCTCCCTGAGGGGCGTCGCGTCCGGGGCGCGCACCCGCGGGGTGATCGACCAGGTCACGGCCGACCTGGCGCTGGCGCGCATGTACGCGGTGCGGGACGGGCTCAGAACCCGGCTCGCGATCACCTCCGCCACGCGCTACGCGGTGGTGCGCTTCCCGTACACCGGCGCCACGGACACCATCAAGATCGTGAACCTGGCGCGCGACGCCGTGGGCGTGCAGCTCACCCCCGCCACGGGGCAGCTCACCTTCGACTCCCGCGGACTCCTCCAGAGCGGCTCCCCCACCCGGGTCAAGGCGACGTACCAGTCCCGCAGCGACTCCGTCACCATCTCCTCCGTCGGACGCACCTACCGTGACTACTGATCGTGCCCGCGCCGCGGGCGAGGACGGGTTCACCCTGATCGAGGTGCTGATCGCAATGGTGATCCTGTCGGTGGGGCTGCTGGGGCTGGAGGCGCTCGGCGTGGGCGCCTCGCGCATGGTCAACCGCGCCGAGCGGCAGGGCGCGCTGGTCGCCATCGCCAGCGACACCCTGGAGCGCACCCTGAGCCGCATCCGCACCTCCGCCACCCCGGCCGCCCTGCCGGACGTCGAGCAGGCGTTCCGGACCGACCGCAACGACACCATCCGCGTCAGCGTCACCGGGGCGGGCACCCGCCTGCGCACGGTGAGCGTCACCGCCATCCCCAGCCCGAGCTCGGTCGTGCTCCGGCGCGCCGACAGCCTCCGCATCACCGGCAATGTCTTCCAGTGAACGTGCCCCGGCCCGGGGCCAGGGCGGCTTCACGCTGGTCGAGCTGATCGTCGCGCTGGTCATCTCCGGCGTGCTCGCCACCGTGATCTTCCAGCTGGTGCAGGGGCAGAGCCGCTTCAGCGCCATCCAGGGCGCCCGCGCCGAGGTGCAGCAGAACAGCCGCGGGGCGCTGGAGCTCATCACCAGCGAGATCCGCTCGCTCCCGGCCGGGAGCATCGAGGCGGCGGGCGCCAACGGGATCCGCTTCCTGCTCCCCCGCGCCTGGGGTCTGGTGTGCACCGCGCCGCCCGCGAGCGGCACCGTCGGGGTGGTGTTCCCCCCGGGAAGCTGGCCGGCGGAGTTCCCCACCGACCTGACGCAGGACACCGGGTGGGGGCTGGCGATCCCCGGCACGGGCAGGGACTACGTCGCCGCGCGGGTGACCGCCTCCACCCTCGCCAACGGGGCGTGCCCGGACTCGCTGGGCGTGCCGGCGGGGAACGGCGCGGTGATGCGCCAGTTCACCTACAACGCCCTGCCGGCCGCGGTCGGCGCCACGGCCGGCACCCCGGTGTTCGTCTACCAGCGGGTGGAGTACGACGTGGCCCTCAGCTCCAGCGGCGGCCCCAAGGGCTACTGGGTGCGCCGCCGCAGCGGGGCGGGGAACCCCGAGCCGCTCGCGGGGCCCCTGCTCACCACGGGCACCAGCGGCAGCAACGGGCTGCGCTTCACCTACCTGTGCCCCGGGCGCGCGCTCACCGCCTCCGAGCTGGGGACGGCGTCCAACCTCACCCGCATCGCCCGCGTGCGGGTGGCGGTCGCCATGCAGAGCCGCAGCCTGACCAGCAGCACCTTCGCCGCGAACACCGACCAGCAGCAGCAGTCGGACTCGATGACGGTCTCACTTCGGAACCGAACCGGAGGCCTGACATGCCCCTGACCCCACGGCGCGTGAAGTCCCTCCGCCTCGACGAGCGCGGCATCGCGCTCCCGCTGGCCCTGATGGGGCTGGTGGTGGTGACCCTGCTGGTGACGGCCGCCCTGCTCTCGTCCTCCACCGAGATGGCCACCAGCCAGGCCCGCACGGACGGCTCCACGGGGCTGTACCAGGCCGAGGCGGCGGTGGACCGCTACCTGTCCGCCGTGGCGGCGGGCGGGGCGCGGCTCCAGGACAGCGCCGGGGTGCGCACCTACACCCTGGCGGACCAGGACCCGCACACCACGGACCCGCGCCTCCAGTTCACCACCACGACGCTGTCGGCGGTGACGGCCGCCAACGGGGCGGTGACGCGCACCTTCTCCATCCTTTCCGAGCCCATGCGCGGCAACGTGGCGCGCGGCCGGGCGGTGGTGGCGATGGTCGCCCAGAACACGCCGCCGCCCATGCCGTTCAACACCAACGTCAAGTCCGCCATCGCGCTCGGCGGAAACCTGGACGTGAACGGCAACGCCTTCACCGTCAGCGGCCGCCGCCAGAGCAGCGACACCTGCGCCACCCGCGGCGTGGACGCGGTCCAGCGCACGACAGGTTCTGAGATCACGGCGAACAATCAGAACCACATGAACAACTTCATCGGCCAGGACACGATGGGGAACAACACGTCGGGGTGGAACTCGATCCGGACCATCGCCGACAAGACCCGCCAGCAGCTCGCCTACGAGGCGCTGGGGCTCACCGCGGGGCAGACGCTGGACGACCTCATCAACTCGCTCCCCGACAACAAGAAGTTCGGGCCGGAGTTCGGGACCCCCACGTCCGCGTTCGACGGCCGTGTGGACTATTTGGACAAGGTGGCGGTGGTGGACGCGAACGGCGGCACCGTCGACCTGCTGGGGGACTCCGGCGTCGTGATCATCAAGAACGGCCACGTCCGCATGCGCGGGAGCACGGTCTTCAAGGGCATCATCATCGTCGAGGGCAACTTCGACCTGGCCGGCACTCCGACGGTCAACGGCGCGCTCATCAGCCTCGGCATCCAGGAGACGGCGGCGGGCAACATCATCAACCTGGATTCGGATGCTGTGCTGGCCGGCCACGTGACGGTGCAGTTCAACCGGTGCTCCATCTTATCCGCGGAACAGGCGTTCAGGAACGCGTCGGCGGACGGGGGATTACCCACGACACAGGCACCGTTCGCCTGGTTCGAAGTGGTACGCTGACAGGGATTGCCCTGTAACAATCCTTGACGCCCGCAGTCGCACCCCGTATCGTTTCCGCACACCATCCAAAACACGACGGCGGCCCTTCCGGGCCGCCCCGCCTTCTCCCGATCGCGGGCGACCCTGCCCACGCTCCGTAAACACATCGCTTTCCCCATGGTTTCTCTTCTTCGCCGCGGCAAGAGCACCGTCGGCCTGGACATCGGCAGCGGCTTCATCAAGGTGGCCGTCGTGGACCACTCCGGGAGCGCCCCGGAGCTGGTGCACGTGTCGCACACCCCGCTGATCACGGACGCGATCGTCGAAGGCGAGATCATGGACCCGCAGCTGGTCGCGGAGACCGTGCGCTCCATCTTCGAGACCGCCGGGATCAAGTCCAGGAACGTGGTCGTGTCCGTGGGCGGGCGCGACGTGATGGTCAAGAAGATCCAGATGGACCGGATGAAGGAGGCGGACGCCCGCGAGGTGATCCGCTGGGAGGCCGAGCAGTACGTCCCCTTCGACATGGAGAACGTGCAGCTGGACTTCCAGATCCTGGACCCGCTGGACGACGGCCTGCAGATGAGCGTGCTGCTGGTGGCCGCCAAGCGCGAGCTGGTGGACCAGAAGGTGGCGCTGCTGCGCGACGCCGGCATCGCCCCCACGGTGGTGGACGTGGACGCCTTCGCGCTGCACAACGCCTTCGAGTACAACTACCCGGAGTCGCGCGACGGCACGCTGGCGCTGGTCAACGTGGGGCACGAGATCTCCACGGTGAACGTGCTCCAGAACGGCACCCCGGTCCTCACCCGCGACATCCCCTTCGGCTCGCGGCGCCTGCGCGAGGACCTGCGGCGCCTGCACGGCCTGACCGCCGAGGACGCCGAGGCGGTGCTCCAGGGGCGCTCCCCGCGCGCCGGCGAGTTCCGGCAGCTCCTCACCGAGGGGTGCGAGGAGCTCGCCACCGGGATCGAGCGCGCGGCCGCGTTCCTGTCCATCGCCGATTCCGGGGCGCAGGGGCTGGGCCGCATCTACCTGTGCGGCGGCGGCGCCCGCATTCCCGGCCTGGCCGACGTGGTGGCCACGCAGCTCCGCGCCCGCACCGAGATCGCCAACCCCCTCCAGCGCCTCCGCGTCAAGCCGGGGGTCACCACGCTCTTCCCCGTGGACGAGCTCGCCCCCATGCTGATGCTCCCCGTCGGCCTGGCCCTCCGCAACGCCGCCTGATTCAGCGAGCACTCCCTTGATCGAGATCAACCTCCTCCCCGCCGGGGAGAAGAAGCGGCGCCCCGCGGGCCGCTCGGGCGGCGCCGCGCGCCGCGGCCCCGCGCTCCCCAGGTTCGCGGGCGACCCGTACATGCTGGGGCTCGGCCTCCTCGGCGCCGCGATCTTTTTGTGGCTGGGCTTCTCCTGGTGGCGGGTGAACACGGCCCAGGCCGCCGTGGAGGCGCGCATCGAGACCGAGACGCGCGACTCCACCCGCTTCGCCTCCACCATCCAGCTGGTGGAGGCCATGGAGTCGCGCCAGGACACCATCGAGAGCAAGATCGAGGTGATCCGCGGCGTGGACGAGCGGCGCTACATCTGGCCGCACCTCCTGGACGAGATCAGCCGCGCCATCCCGCCGTACACCTGGCTGACCAAGCTGGCCGCGGTGGAGACGGAGGAGAACGCCGCCCCCGCGCAGCCCAAGACCGCCGCCGACTCGGCGGCCGTCCAGGCCGCGGCCCAGGCGAAGCCGGAGGGCCCCGCCTTCAACCTGGAGGGGAACACCGGGTCCACGCAGGCGCTCACCCGCTTCATGAAGAGCCTGGAGGCCTCGCCCTTCATCCGCGACGTCACGCTGGTGACCAGCGAGCAGACCACCACCGCGGGGCGCACGTACCAGAGGTTCACCCTGGAGGCCCGGTACGAGACCCCGGACTCCTCGTTCGTCGAGTCCGTCCCCGTCATCTCCATCCGGTAGAGCCATGGCGCTTCCCCCCATCGACCCGCAGCAGCGCCCCAAGCTGCTCCTGGGCACCGTGCTGGTCCTCGGGCTGTCGTACATGTTCCACAACAGCCTCTACACCCCCCGGCAGGTGACGCTCGCCGAGATGGAGAGCCGCCTCGCCAACCTGGAGACGCAGAACCGCGCCGCCCGGGCCGTGGCCTCCACCGCGGGCACCGCCGAGGTGGAGCGCAGGCTGTCGCTGTACCGCGACCAGCTGCACTCGGTGGAGGCGCTGATCCCCTCCTCGGAGGAGCTCCCCGACCTGCTGGACGCGATCTCCGCCGAGGCCCAGCGCACCGGCGTGGAGGTCACGCTGATCCAGCCCGTGGGGGCCACCGAGGAGGCCTACTACACGCGCCGCGTCTACGACGTGGCGGTGCTGGGCTCGTACCACGCGGTCGGCGACTTCCTCACCCGGGTCGCCTCGCTGCCGCGCATCGTCACGCCGCTGGACCTGAACCTCGCCGCGCGGGAGAACGAGTCGCCCGACCAGGCGGCCCGCCTCGAAGCCCGGTTCTCCATCGAGACGTACGTCATCTCCCCCACCGAGAACGCTGAAGATGTGGAGAAATCCGAATAGGCTCCTCCGCCTCGCGGTCGTGGCGGCCGGGCTGGGCACGCTCGCCTGGTCGGCCTCCGCGCAGGCCAAGGACGACGACCCGCCGCTGGTGTACCGCCGCGAGGTCTTCCAGTACCCGCGCGGCGCCCGCCCCGACCCCTTCCGCTCGCTGCTGTCCTCCGAGGAGATGGGCTACCGCATCGAGGACATGCGCCTCACCGGGGTGATCTACAGCCCCAACTCGCGCGTGTCCGTGGCGGTGCTCACCGAGTCGGTCAGCAAGAAGCGCTTCCGCCTCAAGGTGGGCGAGCGCCTGGGCGGGATCACGGTGGCCGCCATCCACCCCAGGCAGGTGGACGTGGTGGTGAACGAGTTCGGGGTCGTGCGGCGCGAGACGCTCCAGCTGCGGCGCCCGGACCCGGTCCAGGACGCCGGCGGGCAGCAGCAGGCCGCCCCGCCCCCCGCCGCCCCGCAGACGCAGGCCCCCCAGACCCCCGCGCAGAGAGGAACCGGACGATGAAGCGCTTGCTGGCACTCCTTGCCCTCGTCCCCCTGCTCGTGGCGGCCGCGCCGCCGGCGCGCGCGGGGTCGGGCGACGTGACGACGCTGCGCCTGGAGCCCGCCGCGGGCCGGGCGGAGCTGACCATCGAGGTGGCGGGCGGCGACGTCCGCTGGACCGACTTCCCGCTCTCCGGGCCGCCGCGCGTGGTGGTGGACATCTCCGGGGCGCGCAGCGCGCTCCCCACCGGGCGGTACCAGGGGATCGACCGCGGCGGCGTGACCGGGCTGCGCACCAGCCAGTACGAGGCCGACGTGGTCCGCGTGGTGGTGGACCTGGCGCGCCCCTCCGAGTACCGCATCTCGCGCGTCCCCGAGGGGCTGCGCATCTCCTTCGCCTCCGGCGCCGGGAGCTTCGAGCCCTGGACCAGCGGCGCGGGCGCGCCGGCCGCGCCCCGCGCCGAGACCCGGCAGCCGGCGGCGCAGCAGCGCCCCGCGCAGCAGGTGCCGCAGCAGCGCCAGGCACGCCGCATGACGGTGAGCTTCTACGAGGCGGACATCCGCGACGTGCTCGCCAGCATCGCCGAGTTCGCCGGGCGCTCCATCGTCGCGGGCACGGGAGTGGAGGGGATCCGCGTCACCGCCGAGATCAACAACCAGCCGTGGGACGTGGCGCTGGAGACCATCCTGCGCGCCAACGGCCTGGCGTACGAGGAGCTCCCCAGCGGGATCATCCGCGTGGACAAGATCGAGGCGCTGGCGCAGCGCCGCGAGCAGGAGCCGCTGGTCACCCGCACCTTCCGGGTGAACTACGTGCCGGTGGCCGAGCTGGCAACCACGCTGACCGCGCTCAAGACGGCGCGCGGCTCCATCGCCGCGAACCCCACCACCAACACCCTGATCGTCACCGACGTGGCGGCGGCGGTGAGCAACGTGGAGTCGCTCATCCCGCAGCTGGACATCCGCACGCCGCAGGTGGCGATCCAGACCAAGATCATCTTCGTCAACCGCTCCGACGTGGAGGAGCTGGGGGTCACCTACGACCTCAAGGACTCGCGCGGCAACTCGCTCAACCGGCTGGTGGGCGTGCCGGAGCGAGACATCAAGACCGGCGAGCTGACCGGCGACCTGACCCGCGACAACCTGGTGCTCCTGGGCGGCAACTCCATCGCCGCGCTGGGCAACGCCACCACCCGCGTGGTGGGGCCGTCGCTGGAGACCATCATGTCGCTGGTGCTGGGCCGCTACACCCTGGTCACCTTTTTGGACGCGCTCCAGACCGCGCAGCTCTCGGACGTGCAGGCCGCCCCGCTGATCACCACCCTGGACAACCAGGAGGCGGAGATCTGGGTGGGCGAGCGCACCCCCATCCGCGTGGTGGACGTGGGCGGCGGCGCGGGGGGTGGCGGCGGCGGCGGTGGCGGCGGCGCGGGCGGGGCCTCGCTCCCCCGGGCCACGGCCGAGCTGGTGGAGACCGGCATCCGGCTGCGGGTGACCCCCACCATCACCGCCGACCGGCGCGTGCTCATGCAGCTGCACGCGGAGCGCTCGGCCGCCGTGGCCGCCGCCGGCGACATCGGCGTGTCCTTCCAGACGCAGCAGGGCGACACCCGCCTGATGGTGCGCGACGGCGAGACCGCCGTGATCGGCGGGCTGACGGTGACCGAGGTCACCAACACCCGCTCCGGCATCCCCTTCCTGATGGACATCCCCTACGTGGGCGCCCTGTTCCGCACCTCGCGCAAGCAGGAGCAGAAGCGGGACCTGCTGATCATGGTCACCCCGCACATCGTGGAGGAGCCCGCGTGAGCTCCCTGTTCCCCTCCCCCCGTCCCCGCCGCCGCGGCGGGGCGCCCGCCCTCCTCCTGGGCCTCGCCCTGCTCCTGGCCTCCTGCGACGGGAGCAACCTGTTCACCGAGCCGGTGGGCGGCGGCGAGACCGGCGCCGACACCTCCGCGCCCACGGTGGAGTTCGAGTTCCCCCGCCCGGACACGGTGGCGACCATCGCCCCGCTGGACTCGGTGCTCGCCCGGTTCCGGGTCCGCGACAACCGCGGCGTGGCGCAGGTGGAGATCTCCGGCTTCGCGCTCCGCGGCGACGCGGCGCTGGGCAACCAGACCGCGGTGCCCCGCTTCGTCGCCAAGACGGTGAAGCTGGACTCGCTGTCGCGCATGCCGCGCGACACCACGCTCACCCGCTTCCTGGTGTCCACCCGCGACTCCCTCCCGGAGAGCCGCGTGTACGTGGTGGCCACCGCGCGCGACAGCAGCGGCAACGTGGGGGCCGACACCGTGCTGGTCGCCATCGGCGGCCCGCGGGTGCAGGTGCTCGCGCCGGCGGCCGACTCGGCGATCCGCGCCGGCACCGCGCTGACCGTGCGCGTCGTGGCCGAGGACCGCGCCGACCTGGTCGGCTCGGTGCGGGTGCGCACCAGCGGCGCCGTGCAGCGCGACACCACCCTGACGCTGCGCGTCCCGCAGGCCGTGGTGGACACGGTGATCGTCCTCGCCATCCCCGGCACCGCGCAGGGGGCGCTGGACGTCGTCGCCACGGCGACGTCGGGGCGGCGCATCGTCGGCGAGGCGCGCCCGGTGCAGGTGAGGATCCTCCCCACCGCCGCGGACAACGTGGCGCCGCGGGTGTCGTTCACCTCGTCCATCGCCGGCCGGCTGGAGGTGAGCGACTCGCTCACCGTCACCGTCACCGCGACCGACGAGACCCGGGTGGACACCCTGGGCGCCTCGGTGGTGGCGATCCGCAGGACCGCCACCACCGAGGACACGCTGGGGGTGATCACCCAGAAGGTGGCGGTGGCGCCCCCCACCAGCACGCGGACGCTGCGCCTGTCGCTGGACCCGCTCGGGCTCAGCGGGCTGGACACCATGACGGTGTCGTTCGAGGTGGTCGCCTTCGCCCGCGACGGGGCGGGGAACTGCGCCGCGGCCACGTCGTCGGGCGTGGCGCAGTCGCTCCCCTGCCGCTCGGGGCCGCGCGGGTCCACGCTGACGCAGGGCGCCGGCGCGCTCACCGTGGTGTCGCTGGTCCGCGGCCGCACCGTGCTCCCGCCCAACCCGGGCGACGCCCTGGTGGACCTGGTCTCCGACCGCTTCCGGGTGTACGCGTCCAACCGCTCGCGCAACCGGGTGGAGGTCCTCCCGGTGGGGTCGCTCTCCTACTCCGGCTCGGTGCTGGTGGGCTCGCAGCCCTGGGGGCTCGCGCTCAGCCCGGACCGCAATACGCTGCTGGTGGCCAACAGCGGCGGCGCGGGGAGCATCTCGCAGGTCCCCATCACCGCCGCAGGGCTGGGCGCCGAGGACCGCAACCGCCGCATCGTGACGGAGAACGTGGTCCTGTACGTGGTCCGCTTCAACGTCAACGACGCGGGGCTGGTCAACCTGATCATCACCGACCGCGACTACTCCGACCGGCCGCAGTTCCTGGCGCAGTCGGCGTCCGGGCGGATCGTCTACTCCACGGTGCCCACCGCCTCCGCCCCCGACGGGACGGTGCAGGAGTACCGCACGGTGGGCGCGGGGTCGGCGACGGACCTGTTCGTGGAGTATGCGCGCGGCTTCGTGCCGGGGCAGTTCGTGGTGCGCCGCGCCGACAACGTGAGCAAGTACATCATCGGGAGCGGCGAGAACGCCACCGACCAGCTCATCGTCTGCGACCACGCGCCGGGAGGGGAGCCGAACAGCATCTGCTTCCCCCGCAACGGCAACACGCTGATGTCGTTCCAGGCGATCCAGGACTCGCTCCGTGCCGCCGGCGCCGACGCCCTGCTGGACTACGCGGTGGACCCCAACCTGGTCGGGCTGAGCGACACCACCTTCCTGGCGGTGAGCGGCGACCACAAGACCATCGTCGTGGGCGAGGGGGAGCGGGCCGTGGGGCGGGTGCTCGGCTTCGCCGAGAACGCGGCCGGCGACGTGGTGGGCTTCGGCAACACCCGCGACCTGGTGAACAACGCCTCGGACCGGGTGATCGGGCTGGCGCTGAACCGCGACGGCACCGTGGGGCTGGCCCGCGGCCAGGCCACCTACTTCTTCCGCCGCGACCTGCGCCAGCTGGGGAACCGGGTGGTGAGCGGCACGCCCACCGGCGGCGTCGCCCTGCACCCCAGCCACCCGGACGTCACGCTGGCCTTCGTCTCGGGGCAGGACGAGGCGGGGCGGCCCTTCGTGGACGTGGTGGACACCTTCCACTTCCAGGTGGTGAGGCGCATCTACATCCGCAACCCGGTGATCGGGTCCATGACCGCGGTCTCCACCGGGAGCGCGAGCGGGGTGCTGGTGAGGCTGTACGCGATCACCAGCTCCGGGATCGTCGCCATCGACCTGACCGCCGCCGACATGCAGTAGCGGACGCGGACGGACACGCCGGGCCGCCGCTCCCCCGGGCGCGGCGGCCCGGAGCCCCCCCCCCGGGGGCCTGGCGCGTGCCGGGCCCCCGGTGTTTTATTGTCGGCATGAGCATGTTCCGATTCACGACCGCCGGGGAGTCGCACGGCCCGGCGCTGGTCGCCGTGGTCGAGGGAGTCCCGGCCGGGCTGCGCCTGGAGGCGGAGCACGTGGACCGCGAGCTGCAGCGGCGCCAGGGCGGCTACGGCCGCGGCGGGCGGATGCGCATCGAGTCGGACCGCGCCGAGATCCTGTCCGGCGTGCGCCACGGCGAGACGCTGGGCTCCCCGGTGGCGCTGCTGGTCCGGAACCGCGACTGGGCCAACTGGACCGTCGCCATGTCCGCCGCGCCGCTGGCCGAGCCCGCCGACGACGAGGCGCTGCGCCGCGTCCACCACCCGCGCCCCGGCCACGCCGACCTGGTGGGCGTGCTCAAGTACGAGCGCACGGACGCCCGCGACATCCTGGAGCGCGCCTCGGCCCGCGAGACGACCGTGCGCGTGGCCGCCGGCGCCGTGGCCAGGCGGCTCCTCGCCGAGCTGGGGATCACCGTGGGGAGCCACGTGGTGGCCCTGGGCGGGATCCGCGCGGAGCTGCCGGGCGAGCTGCCCGGGGACATCAACGCCGCCTCCGACCCGTCCCCCGTCCGCTGCCTGGACCCGGAGGCGGAGGGGCGGATGATCGACGCCATCGACGCCGCCAGGCGTGAGGGCGACACGTTGGGCGGCGTGGTGGAGGTGGTGGCCCGCGGGCTCCCGGCGGGGCTGGGCTCGCACGTGTCCTGGGACCGCAAGCTGGACGGCCGGCTGGCCGGCGCGCTGATGTCGGTGCAGGCGATCAAGGGGGTGGAGGTGGGGCTGGGCTTCGAGGCGGCCATGCGCCCCGGCTCCCGCGTCCACGACGAGATCGTCGGCGACCCGGCCCACGGGGCGGGGGGCGGCTACGGGCGCGGCTCCAACCACGCGGGCGGGCTGGAGGGGGGGATCACCACCGGGGCGCCGCTGGTCGTGCGCGCCGCCATGAAGCCCATCTCCACGCTGATGCGCCCGCTGCGCACCGTGGACCTGCGCACCGGCGAGCCCGGCGAAGCCGTGCGCGAGCGGTCCGACGTTTGCGCAGTCCCCGCGGCCGGGGTGGTGGCGGAGGCGATGGTGGCGATCGTGCTGGCCGGCGCGGTGCTGGAAAAGTTCGGGGGCGACTCGCTGCCGGAGCTGCTCCGCAACCACGGCGGCTACGTCGACCGGATCCGGGAGCGCGGTGCCGCCGTCTGAGCCGGCCGCGGGGCCGGTGGAGCGGGTGGTGCTGGTGGGCTCCATGTGCTCCGGCAAGAGCACGGTGGCCGCGGAGCTGGCCCGGCGGCTGGGGTGGGAGCACCTGGACCTGGACCGCTGGATCGAGGCGCGCGAGGGGCGGACCGTCCCTGAGATCTTCCGGGAATGGGGCGAGGTCCGCTTTCGCGCCCTGGAGGCCGAGGCGACGGCGGAGGTGGCCGGGCGCAGCGGCATGGTGCTGGCCCCCGGCGGCGGGTGGATCACCAACCCCGCCCTGCTGGAGCGGCTCGGGCCGGGGACGCTCGCCGTGTGGCTGCAGGTTTCCCCCGAGGTCGTCCTGGAGCGCGCCGGGCCCCGGCGCGGGGGGCGCCCCCTGCTGGACGTCCCGGACCCGCTGGGCGCGGTCCGGCGCCTCCTGGCCGAGCGGGAGCCGCTGTACCGGCTCGCCGGCTTCACCGTGTCCACCGACGCGCTGGACGCGGCTTCCGTCGCCTCCCTGATCGAAAACGAGATCCGCACGCGAGGCGCCGCCCCCAGCGGGTGACGCAGCACGCACCGACCGAGCGAATGGCATCCACGCAGAAGAAGCGCCTGGTGGTGGTGGAGTCCCCCACCAAGGCGAAGACGATCCGCAGCTTCCTCCCCGACGGGTACACCGTCGCGGCGTCCATGGGCCACGTGCGCGACCTCCCCGAATCGGCAGCCGAGATCCCGGCCTCGGTCAAGGGCAAGGACTGGGCGCGGCTGGGGGTGGACGTGGAGCACGACTTCGAGCCGCTGTACGTGGTCCCCGCCTCCAAGCGCAAGGTGGTGAGCGAGCTGAAGTCCATGCTCCGCGGCGTGGACGAGCTGGTGGTGGCGACCGACGAGGACCGCGAGGGGGAGAGCATCGGGTGGCACCTGGTGCAGGTGCTCAACCCCCGCGTGCCCATCTCGCGCATCGTCTTCCACGAGATCACCCCCGAGGCGATCCGCGAGGCGATCCGCTCGCCGCGGCAGATCGACGAGGACCTGGTGCGGGCGCAGGAGACCCGGCGCATCCTGGACCGCCTGGTGGGCTACACCCTGTCGCCGCTCCTGTGGAAGAAGATCGCCGGCGGGCTCTCGGCCGGGCGGGTGCAGTCGGTGGCGGTGCGGCTGCTGGTGGTGCGCGAGCGCGAGCGGCGGGCCTTCCGCTCCGCCACCTACTGGGACCTCAAGGCCACGCTGCTCAAGGAGGCCGCGGCCTTTTCGGCGACCATGGTGGCGCTGGCCGGCAAGCGCCTGGCGACCGGCAAGGACTTCGACGAGACCACCGGGCGGCTGCGCGCCGAGCGCGACGTCGTCCTGCTGGGCGAGGCCGAGGCGCGCGCGCTCCAGGAGCGCCTGCGCGGCGTGCCCTGGCGGGTCGTGGAGACGGAGGAGAAGCCGTACGTCCGCCGGCCCTCTCCGCCGTTCACCACCTCCACGCTCCAGCAGGAGGCCAACCGCAAGCTGCGCCTCTCCTCGCGCGACACCATGCGGATCGCGCAGCGGCTGTACGAGGAGGGGTACATCACCTACATGCGTACGGACTCCGTCCACCTCTCCGAACAGGCGATCACGGCCGCCCGGGGGCGGATCCGCGGCAGCTACGGGCCGGAGTACCTGAGTCCGCAGCCGCGCCAGTTCACCACCAAGAGCAAGGGCGCGCAGGAGGCCCACGAGGCGATCCGCCCCGCCGGCACCGAGATGAGGACGGCGGACGAGCTGCGCCTCACCGGGACGGACCGGGCGCTCTACGACCTGATCTGGAAGCGCACCGTCGCCAGCCAGATGGCCGACGCGCGCCTCACCTCGCTGACCGCGCAGATCCAGGCCGACGACGCCACCTTCCGCGCCTCGGGCCGCCGCATCGAGTTCCCCGGCTTCTTCCGCGCCTACGTGGAGGGCTCGGACGACCCGGAGGCGGCGCTGGAGGACCGGGAGGAGCCGCTCCCGCCGCTTGCGAAGGGCGACGCGCTGCGGCTGCGCGAGCTGGAGGCGCTGGGGCACGAGACGCAGCCCCCGGCCCGCTACACCGAGGCCACGCTGGTCAAGACGCTGGAGGCCGAGGGGATCGGCCGGCCCAGCACCTACGCCAGCATCATCGGCACGATCGTGGACCGCGGCTACGCGGAGCGCAAGGACAACCAGCTGGTCCCCACCTTCACCGCTTTCGCGGTGACGGAGCTGCTGGAGCGGCACTTCACCACCCTGGTGGACACCCGCTTCACCGCGCGGATGGAGGAGCAGCTGGACGAGATCGCCGAGGGCGACGCCGCCTGGCTCCCCTACCTGCGCGAGTTCTTCAGCGGCCCGGAGGGGCTGGAGGAGAAGGTGCGGGCCGGGCAGGAGAGCATCGACCCGCGCGAGGCCTCCACGGTGCGGCTCCAGGACCTGGAGGCGCGGGTCCGGATCGGCAAGTTCGGCGCGTTCATCGAGTCCGGCGACGGCGACAAGCCGGTGACGGCCACCCTCCCCGAGGGGCTGGCCCCGGCCGACCTGTCCGAGGCCCAGGTGCAGTCGCTGGTCCGCGCCAAGACCGAGGGCCCGGACAGCCTGGGCAACCATCCGAAGAGCGGCGAGCCCATCTACGTGATGAACGGGCGCTTCGGGCCGTACGTGCAGCTGGGGCTGGCCACCGACGACAACCCCAAGCCCAAGCGCGCCTCGCTCCCCAAGGGGATGAGCCCGGACAAGGCCACGCTCCAGCTCGCGGTGCGGCTCCTGGCCCTGCCGCGGACGCTGGGGACGCACCCGGAGACCGGCAAGGAGGTCCAGGCCAACGTGGGGCGCTTCGGGCCGTACGTGGTGCACGAGGGCGACTTCCGCTCCATCCCCAAGGGCGAGGACGTGTACAACATCGGCCTGGAGCGCGCGCTGGAGATCCTGGCGCAGCCCAAGGCCGGCAAGCGCACCGCCGCCGCCCCGCTGCGCGAGCTGGGGCCGCACCCGGTGGACGGGGAGCCGGTCGTGATCATGGAGGGGCGCTACGGGCCCTACGCCAAGCACGGCTCCACGAACGCATCGCTCCCCAAGGGTGTAGAGGTGGACGAAGTGCTCATGGAGCAGGTGGTGGAGCTGCTCAAGGAGCGCGCGGCCGCCGCTCCCAAGAAGGGGGCGCGCGGCGGGCGCGGCGCGTCGGCCCGCAAGGGCGCGGCGAAGCCGGCGGCCAAAAGCGCTGCGAAGTCGGGCGAATCGGCGCCCAAGAAGGAAGCCGCGCGGAAGTCCACGACCAAGAAGTCCGCCGTCGCCAAGTCGGCCGCCAACAAGTCGGTGGCCAAGAAGAGCACGCGGCGGCCCAAGCAGTCCTGAAGAAGAAGCTGTAGAGCGAGAAGGAGGAGCGCGGATGGCGAAGGTCACGGTGGTGGGAGGCGGGCTCTCGGGCTCGGAGGCGGCGTACCAGCTCGCGGAGCGCGGCCACGACGTGGCGCTCCACGAGATGCGCCCCGTGCGCGGCACCCCGGCGCACCAGACGGAGCTGCTGGGGGAGATCGTCTGCTCCAACACCTTCAAGTCGGAGGACCCGCACAACGCGCACGGCCTCCTCAAGCTGGAGATGGACGCGCTGGGCGCGGGCGGCTCGCTGCTGCTGGCCTGCGCCCGCGAGGCGCGCATCCCCGGCGGCACCGCGCTCACCGTGGACCGCCGCGAGTTCGCCGAGCGCATGACCGCGGCCATCGAGGCGCACCCGCGCATCGCCGTCGTCCGCGACGAGGTTCGCGAGCTCCCGGAGGGCCCGGCGATCGTCGCCACCGGCCCGCTCACCTCCGACGCGCTCTCGCAGTCCATCCGCGCCGCCCTGGGCGACGAGGGGCTGGCCTTCTTCGACGCCATCGCCCCGGTGGTCTCGGCGGACTCCATCGACCGCGAGGTGGTGTTCTCCGCCTCGCGCTGGGGCAAGGGCGAGGCGGAGGAGGGCGACTACCTCAACGCGCCGATGACGAAGGAGCAGTACGAGGCCTTCGTGGAGGCGCTCAAGGGCGGGGAGGAGCACGCGGGGCACGACTGGGAGAACGTCCCCTACTTCGAGGGGTGCCTCCCCATCGAGGTCATGGCGCACCGCGGCGTGGACACCCTGCGCTTCGGGCCGATGAAGCCCGTGGGGCTCCCGGTGCCGCAGTGGGACGGCCGGCGCGCCTGGGCCGTGGTGCAGCTGCGCCGCGAGGACCGCGCCGGCAACCTGTGGAACCTGGTGGGCTTCCAGACGCGGCTCCGCATCCCCGAGCAGAAGCGCATCTTCCGCATGATCCCGGGGCTGGAGGAGGCCGAGTTCCTGCGCTGGGGCTCCATCCACCGCAACACCTACCTCAACTTCCCCGCGCGCCTTTCCGCGCACGGGTCGCTGCGCGGCCGGCCGGAGCTGGTGTTCGCCGGGCAGATCACGGGGGTGGAGGGGTACACCGAGTCCACGGCCACCGGGATCCTGGCCGCCGTGAACCTGGACCGTGTCGTCCGCGGGCTGGAGCCGGTCGTCCCCCCGCCGACGACCATGCTGGGCGGGCTGCTCCGCTACCTCCGCGACTCGGACCCGAAGCACTTCGCCCCCATGAACTCCAACTTCGGGCTGCTGGACCCGCTGGAGGAGCAGGTGCGCGACAAGACGCGCAAGCGGGAGCTGCTGTCCGGGCGCGCCCGCGCCGACTTCGCCGCCTGGATGGAGGCGAGCGGAATCGAGGTCCCGGCCGGGGCGGCGCGGTGAGCGGGCGCCCCCGCCGCAGGAAGGAGCCCCCCGCCGTCGCGCGGGAGGCCGCGACGCACGACGAGACCGCCGCGCCCCGCCCCCGGGACGAGGCGGTCGCCGCTTTCCTGCGCTGGGTGGGCGAGGAGCGGCAGCTGTCCCCGCGGACGCTGCGCGCCTACACGGACGACCTGCGCGAGTTCGAGGCGTTCCTCACCACCTACTACGGCACGCCGGAGTGGACGTGGGGCGGGATCGACCGCCTCACCATCCGCTCCTTCATGGGCGACTGCGTGGGGCGGCGCGGGCTCGCCAAGCGCTCGGTGGCGCGCAAGCTCTCGGCGGTGAGGTCGTTCTTCCGCTTCCTGCACGTGGAGGGGATGGTGGAGGCCAACCCCGCCCGCTCCGTGCGCTCCCCCAAGCGCGAGCGCACGCTCCCCGGCTTCCTGACGCGCGAGCAGATGGAGACGGTGATGGAGTACGCCGAGGCGCGCGCCGACCACGGCACGCTGCTGGGGCTGCGCGACCTGGCGATCGTCGAGCTGTTCTACGGCACCGGGATGCGCCTGTCCGAGCTGCACGCCCTGGACCTGGCCGACCTGGACCTGGTCTCCGAGCGGGTCCGGGTGATGGGCAAGGGGCGCAAGGAGCGCATCGTCCCGCTGGGGCGCATGGCGATCGCCGCGCTGCGCCGCTACTACGAGGTGCGCGACGCGAAGACGCAGGACACCCCCGGCGCCGACCCGCGGGCGGTGTTCGTGGGGCAGACGGGGCGCCGCCTCTCCGCCCGCCAGATCCAGAACGTGATCACGAAGATGCTGGACGGCGTGGCGGAGGACTCGGGCGTGTCCACGCACTCGCTGCGGCACACCTTCGCCACGCACCTGGTGGACGCCGGCGCGGACCTGGTGGCGGTCAAGGAGCTGCTGGGCCACGCGAGCCTGAGCACCACGCAGATCTACACGCACACGTCCCGGGAGCGGCTCAAGGCGGTGTACCGCCAGGCGCACCCGCGGGCCTGACGGCAGGGAACAGGGGACAAACGGCAGGTTACAGGGGACAGGTTACAGGTTACAGCCTGCAACTGCGCGAGGGGATCCGACCCTCGGGGTGGTTGCAGGCTGTCCCCTGTCCCCTGTAACCTGTCCCCTTTGCTTTTCCATACACGAGAGACCGACGACGCACATGTCGATACCCACCTTCCACGCCACCACCATCCTCGCGGTCCGCCGTGACGGCCGGCTCGCCCTGGGCGGGGACGGGCAGGTCACCATGGGCGAGACGGTGATGAAGGGCTCCGCGCAAAAGGTCCGCAAGCTCCGCGACGGCAAGGTGCTGGCGGGGTTCGCGGGCTCCGTGGCGGACGCCTTCACCCTGTTCGAGAAGTTCGAGGAGAAGCTGGAGCGCTACCCCGGCAACCTGTCGCGCGCCTCGGTGGAGCTGGCCAAGGAGTGGCGCTCGGACCGCTACCTGCGGCGCCTGGAGGCGCTGCTCGCCGTGGCCGACCGGCAGGCGATGTACCTGCTCTCCGGCACCGGCGAGGTGATCGCCCCCGACGACGACATCGTCGCCATCGGCTCCGGCGGCTCGTACGCCCTGGCGGCGGCGCGGGCCCTCAAGTCGCACTCCGAGCTGTCCGCGCCCGACATCGTGCGGCGCGGCCTGGAGATCGCGGGGGAGATCTGCATCTACACCAACCAGAACATCACCGTCCTCGAGCTGGAGGACTGACGCGACGATGAGCGAAGAAGCGACGCAGGAGACGAAGCCGGAGAGCAGGCCCGAGGAGGAGCTCTGGCTGGACGAGATGACCCCGCGGCAGATCGTCGCGGAGCTGGACAAGTACATCGTGGGGCAGGAGGCGGCCAAGAAGTCGGTCGCCATCGCGCTGCGCAACCGCTGGCGCCGCCAGAGGGTGGAGGAGGACCTGCGGGACGAGATCGTCCCCAACAACATCATCATGATCGGCCCCACGGGCGTGGGGAAGACGGAGATCGCCCGCCGCCTGGCCCGGCTCGCCGGGGCGCCGTTCGTGAAGGTGGAGGCCTCCAAGTTCACCGAGGTGGGCTACGTGGGGCGCGACGTGGAGTCCATGGTGCGCGACCTGGTGGACGTCGCCATCAACATGGTCCGCACCGAGCGCGAGGACGAGGTGCAGGAGCAGGCCGAGCAGCGGGTGGAGGAGCGCATCCTGGACCTGCTGATCCCGCCCGTGGCGGACGGCAAGCAGCCGGACCCCGCCGCCACGCTGGAGCAGCGGCTGCGCGCCTTCGTGGTCTCGCCCACGGGCCAGGTGGAGGACCGCCGCCCCAGGGAGGACGCCAAGCCCGCCGCGGCGGGCGGGGAGGGCGAGGACCAGGAGGCCCGCGAGCGGCGGGAGCGCACCCGCGAGAAGTTCCGCCAGCTGCTCCGCGACGAGAAGCTGGAGGACCGCGAGGTGGAGGTGGAGGTGCAGCAGAGCTTCCCCATGGAGAACATGACGGTGCCGCTGGGCGGCGGGGAAGGGATGGGCGACTTCACCGAGATGCTCCAGGACTTCCTCCCCAAGCGCACCAAGAAGCGCCGCGTCACCGTGGCGGAGGCGCGCCGCATCCTCCTCCAGGACGAGCTGGACAAGCTGGTCAACATGGACGAGGTGGTGGACGAGGCGCTGGACCGCGCCGAGCAGATGGGGATCGTGTTCCTGGACGAGATCGACAAGATCGCCGGGGACCGCGGCGGGGCGGGGGGGCCGGACGTGTCGCGCGAGGGGGTGCAGCGCGACCTGCTCCCCATCGTGGAGGGCTCCACCGTGCAGACCAAGTACGGGATGGTCCGCACCGACCACGTGCTCTTCATCGCGGCCGGGGCGTTCCACGTGTCCAAGCCCTCGGACCTGATCCCGGAGCTGCAGGGGCGCTTCCCCATCCGCGTGGAGCTCACCAACCTCACGGAGCGCGACTTCGTCCGCATCCTCCGCGAGCCCAAGAACGCGCTGCTCACCCAGTACGGGGCGCTGGTGGCGGCGGAGGGCGCCACGCTGGAGTTCACCGACGAGGGGGTGGAGGCCATCGCCCGCACGGCGGCCACGGTCAACGACCGCATGGAGAACATCGGCGCGCGGCGGCTGCACACGGTGCTCACCACGCTGCTGGAGGAGATCCTCTTCGACCTCCCCGACGCCGCGGACAAGAACATCGTCATCGGCGCGGACACGGTGGCGTCGCGGCTCAAGGCCATCGTGGAGGACGAGGACCTGCGGCGGTACATCCTGTAGGTTCGACTGCGGGTTCGGGCGTGCCCCCGGCTGCGCCGGGGTCGGGCTTCGGCTCCGTAGCGGACGAAACGACCGTCCGCAACGGAGTCGAGCCCGCGCAAACAGCCGCGCGGTCTCGCCCCTTCGGGCCGAAATCCCTCACGCAACTGCCTGCCTGACCTCGATCTCCCGCCGTTGCTCCCCTCTCCCAGGATGGCGCTTCACGCTTCGCGTGAACCGGATGAAGGGAGAGGGTGGCGAGCCTCAAGCGAGCCGGGTGAGGGCCGGGGTAGAGTTCGACACAAACGAAAAGAGGCCCCTGCTCAGCCGAGCGGGGGCCTCATCGAACGTGGTTGCAGGCTGTTCCCTGTTCCCTGTAACCGTTCCCTGCGGTTCAGTCCGGGAAGGTCACCGACTGGGCCGTCTGCTCCGTGGGAGCGGCGCCGGTGATCAGCTCCACGATCGCGGACATCTCCGACCCCATCCGGTCCAGCCGGTCGAGGACGACGCGCGAGTGGGCGTAGTCGAAGTAGGTGTTGATGGCCTCCTCGTTGCCCGGGCTGAGCTGGATCACCTGCTCGTCCAGGTGCCCCAGCAGCTCCTCGCAGATCGCGGAGACGGCGGTCCGGACCTGCTTCTGCTCGGCAAGGGAGGTGAGGCTCATGTCGCCGGTGAGGCGCGGGCGCAGCAGCTCCACGAGCGCCATCGCCTCCGCGGGTGCGGCCACCGCGGATTCCGAGGCGGCGACGGCCGCCCCGAGCACCATTTCGGCGCCGGAGGCGAGTGCTCGGAGTTCCTCGAAGTTGCAGTGCAGGATCACGGTGCCTCCATTGATCGGTACGCCTGCCACATTAGCAAGCGCTGGGCCAATGTTGATACCCTGTTCAGGCCCGGGTGTTTCCCGTAAAACGCGGCCTGGAGCGGGGTTCTTCGCGGGAGAGCCGGGCGGAGTGCGAGGAGGCGGAGCGCTCCGCGCCGGGCGGGGGTTGTCTCGCGGGGGGACGGGGACCGTCACGTCCCCGGGGCACCTGCGTTCAATATTTGTTTGGTTCCGCGGCCCACGCAAGTCCCAGGTGTGGCGACTTCGCGACAGGGTACGACGCCGATCACCGATCGGTCCGTACCACGCCGCCCCGGACGGGAGGCGGCGGAGCAGACGGCGGATCTCGCCGGAGTGCTCCGCGAGCCGCCCGGCGGTGGTCACCGCCTGGCGGATGCGCCGCAGGTCCGGGAACGCGGGGCGGCCGCGCGTGAAGCTGAGGCGCACGGCGATGCTCACGCCCGCCACGGCCAGGTTGTGCCGCACGGCGGCGGGCGCTTCCCGCAGCTCGAACCCCAGCCGCTCCACGGTGCGGTCGCTGAAGAAGTACGAGGTCGCGGCCAGCTCCGCGTCCGGCGGGATCTCGCCGCGCTCCACCCGCTCGGCCAGCGCCAGCAGCCCGCGGAGGACCTCCGCCGTGACGATGCGGGCCGCGCGCGGCCCCCGGTCGCTCCAGCGCAGGCGCACGACGTAGTCGAACAGCGTCCCCACGTGCAGGTCCAGCCCGCCGCCCGCCCTGCGCGTCGCCAGCAGCATGGGCGAGAGGTAGTGAAAGCGCCCGACCAGGGAGTAGAGCGGCGTCAGCAGCAGGCTCTCCAGCGGCGCCAGGAGGAACACCGAGGCCACGACGAGCGGAATCCACCGCCAGTCCCGGAAGACGAGCACGTAGCACGCTGCCACGATTCCCAGGCAGAGGGCCGCCAGGAGCAGCGCGACGGTCCACTGCACGGCCCGGGGAAGGCGGGAGAACGAGTCCACGGGGGGAGAGAAGGAGGGCGTCGGGCGTGTCGGAGGTGGGCAGGATGCCCGGAGAAGGGAGGGAGTGGAGGTGTCCGGAGGAAAGAGTTTGGGGAGCGGCCGGGGCGGGGCGGCATCAACTCTTTCCGGAGGGCACCTCCGCCCCGACCGCCGCGCACGGGACCGGAGGCTACCCGGCCGCCTCTCCCATGAACCGCCGCCGCGCCGCAATCGCCCGCTCCAGCGCCTCCTCGGGAGTATCGGCGAGCACGGTGACGTGCCCCATCTTCCGCCCGGGCCGCCCCTCGGCCTTGCCGTACAGGTGGAGCGCCGCCGCGGGATCGCCGAGCAGCGCCGCGGTCTCCGGCCGCCCCAGCCCGTTGCCGACGTGCTCCCCCAGCAGGTTGACCATGGCGCACGGCCGCAGCAGCTCGACCGAGCCCAGCGGCAGCCCGCACACGGCGCGGAGCTGCTGCTCGAACTGCGAGACGGTGCAGGCCTCCCAGGTGTAGTGGCCGGAGTTGTGGGGGCGCGGCGCCACCTCGTTGACGCGGAGCGTGCCGTCCTCCTCCAGGAACATCTCCACCCCCAGAACTCCCACCACGCCCAACCCCTCCGCCATGGCCTCCGCGATGCGCCGGGCCTCCCGCGCGACGGACTCCGGGATGCGCGCCGGGACCACGGTGGTGTCCAGGATCCCGCCCACGTGTACGTTCTCGCCCACGGGGAAGGACGCGGTCTCTCCGGTCTCGGTGCGGGCGCAGACGACCGACACTTCCATGACGAAGGGGACGAACGCCTCCAGGATCAGCTCCGTCCCGGGACCTCCGACGGCGTCCAGCGCGGCCTCCGCCTCCGCGAGGTCGCGGATCACGGCCTGGCCCTTTCCGTCGTAGCCCCAGCGCGCCGTCTTCAGCACCGCGGGCGCGCCGATCTCCGCCAGCGCGGTCCGCAGCTCGTCCAGCGTGCCGACGGCGCGGTAGTCCGCCGTGGGGAGGCCCATGCGGCGTGCCGCGTCCTTTTCGCGGACGCGGTGCTGCGCCGCCTCCAGCACGTGCGGGCCCGGGTGCAGCCGGACGTCGGAGGGGAGGGCGCGGAGGGCGTCCACGTCCGCGTTCTCCCACTCCAGCGTCACCACGTCGGAGCGGCGCGCCAGCTCGGCGATGGCCGCCGGGTCGTCCAGGGGAGCACGCAGGTGGCCGTCGCACACCTGCGCCGCGGGGGCGTCCCCGCCCGGGTCCAGCACCAGCGTGCGGTACCCCATGCGGCGCGCCTCCAGCGCCAGCATCCTCCCCAGCTGCCCCCCGCCCACGATGCCGACGGTGGCGCCGGGGAGCACCGGCCCGCGGCTCACCCGGCCTCTCCGGCGGGCGGCTCCGGCCGCAGCGCGTCCTCGGCCATGCGCTCGCGGTGGGCGTGCAGGCGCGCGCGCAGCTCCGGGTCGCGCACGGCGAGGATGCGCGCGGCGAGCAGCCCCGCGTTCGCGGCGCCCGCCTTGCCGATCGCCACCGTCGCCACCGGCACCCCCTTGGGCATCTGCACGATGGAGAGCAGCGAGTCCAGGCCGTTGAGCGTGGAGGAGAGCACGGGGACGCCGATCACCGGGAGGACGGTCTTGGCCGCCGTCATCCCGGGGAGGTGGGCCGCGCCGCCGGCCCCGGCGACGATCACCTGGATCCCGCGCTCCTCCGCGGATTCCGCGTAGGCGAACATCCGGTCGGGGGTGCGGTGCGCGGAGACGATCTCCATCTCGTAGGAGACGCCCAGCTCGTCCAGGACGCGGGCGGCCTCCAGCATCGTTTCCCGGTCGGACCGGCTCCCCATGATGATCCCGACGCGCGGCTCGGTCACGTACGCTTCTCCCTGGCGGTTGCGGTGGCGCGGCGGGGGCGCCCGGCCCCCGAGCGCGTGAATGTAGGCGGGGGCACCCGCCCCGGCAACGCGCCTTGTGGGGCCGCGGAGCCCCGCATAAGTTCACCTCCTGAACGGTATCAGACGCCCGTACCCACCACCGGCCGCCGATGGACATCCGCGAGGCGCAGGCGCAGGTGCACGCCTACATCTCCCAGTTCAGGGAGGGGTACTTCCCCCCGCTGGTGAACCTGGCCCGTCTCACCGAGGAGGTGGGGGAGCTGGCGCGGGAGATGAACCACCGCTTCGGCCCCAAGACCAAGAAGGCGGACGAGCCCGAGGGGGACGTGGCGCTGGAGCTGGCGGACATCCTGTTCGTGCTGGTGGTGCTGGCGAACCAGATGGACATCGACCTGCAGGAAGCGCTCGACCGCACCATGACCAAGTACCGCGTCCGCGACGCGGACCGCTGGGAGCGGAAGGACTGACCCCACCCCGTCCGCCCCCCGGGCCGCCCGGCCCCGCCCTCTCCCCGCCACCCGCCCGCCCCGGCCCATGCAGCCAGTCGTCTACATCGTCGACGATGACCCGGTGCAGCTCGCGCTCCTCACGGCGCAGCTGGAGCGGTTCCGGCGCTTCAGCACGCAGGGCTTCACCTCGCCGGAGGACGCCCTGGAGGCGGTGGAGACCGAGCCGCCCGACGGCATCGTCTGCGACCTGGTGATGCCGGGGATGGACGGGGTGGAGTTCACCCGGCGGGTGCGCGGCACCTACCGCGGCATCCCCATCATCATCGCCACGGCGCGCTCCGAGGTGGGCGACGCCGAGCGCTGCCTGGCCGCCGGCGCCACCGACTTCGTCACCAAGCCCATCGACGCGGCGGGGCTGGTGACGCGCATCGTGCGGAGCCTGGAGGAGACCTCCGCCCGCGACCTGCGCCCCTCGGAGGACGGCGACGCGGACCCCAACCGCATCGTGGGCTCGCACCCGCTGGTGGAGGACGTGCGCAAGTTCGTGCGGAACGTGGCCTCGGTGCCGCACGTGTCGGCGCTGCTCCTGGGGGAGTCGGGGACGGGGAAGAGCCTGGTGGCGCGCGCCATCCACGACGCCGGCCACGCCCTGCGCTCGCGCCTGGCCGAGATCAACTGCGCCTCGCTCCCGGCGCAGGTGCTGGAGGCGGAGCTGTTCGGCTACGAGAAGGGCGCCTTCCCCGAGGCGCGGCAGACCAAGAAGGGGCTGCTGGAGGTGGCCGACAGCGGGACGCTGTTCCTGGACGACATCGGAAAGATGCCGGCGGAGGTGCAGGGCAAGCTGCTCGGCTTCCTGGAGGGGAGGACCTTCCGGCGCCTGGGCTCCACGCGCGAGATGTCGGCCAGCCTGCGCATCATCGCGGCGAGCAACGTGGACCTGGCCGGGGAGGTGGCCGCGGGGCGCTTCCGGCGCGACCTGTACTACCGGCTCAACGTGGTGTCGCACGTGCTGCCGCCGCTGCGCGACGTGCGCACCGACATCCCGGCGCTGGCCCACCACTTCGTCGCGAGGGCGGCGGCGTACTTCGGCAAGCCGGTGCCGGGGCTGGACCCGGACGACATGGAGCGGCTCCAGGGGTACCACTGGCCGGGGAACGCGCGCGAGCTGCGCAACCTGATCGAGCGGTCCATGATCTTTTCCAAGGACTCCACGCTGCGGGTGAGCACGTTCATCGGCTCCGTGGGCGCTCCGGCCACCGCCGTGCTGTCGGTGCCCAAGGGGCTGACGCTGGACGAGGTGGAGCGGCTGTACATCGAGGCGACGCTGCGGGAGATGGGGGGGAACGTGCAGGCGGCGGCGGCGCAGCTGGGGGTGTCGCGCAAGGTGCTCTGGCAGCGTCGCAAGCGGCACGGTCTGCTGGAAGAGCGGTCCCGGGAGCTGGAGGAGGAGGAGGTCGCGGACTGAACAGCCGTGAGTACGGACTGAACGGCGGGTTCGGGCGTGCCCCCGGCTGGCGCCGGGGTCGGGCTGCGGCTCCGTAGAGCAGCAAACTACGCTGCTCAACGGAGTCGAGCCCCGGCGGAAACAGCCCCGCCGGGTCTCGCCCCTTCGGGCCGACATCCCTCACGCGGGGCTGGTGCTGGCGTCCGCAGGGGCCCCCACCCGGCTCGCTTGAGGCTCGCCACCCTCCCCCACTTCTGGGGG
>JBFMFL010000229.1:0-11742 GCA_040752145.1 Gemmatimonadota bacterium | reverse complement strand
GGCGGCCTCGCGCTCGCCGGCGGCGGCCGCGGCGAGGCGCGCTTCCGCCTGCGCCAGCGCGCGCGGGTCCGCCGGCGCCGAGGCGATGCGGGCGACGACGGCGCCCACGGCCACCGGGTCGCCCTCGCGCAGGACGATGCGCTCCACCCGCCCGGACACCGGCGCCGCCACCACGTAGCGGTCGGCCACGCGGGTGATGCCGTCCTCGTCCACGGTGACGCGCAGCGGGCCCACGGACGCGCGCGCGGTCTCAACGGCGACCGGCGACGGCCGGAGCGACCAGGCCACGGCCAGCAGCAGGAGCAGCGCCGCGGCGGCGTACGCCATGCGGCGGCGGGTGCGGCCCCTGGCCCGTTTCGGCACGGGGGGCGCAGGTGCGGCTGCAGCCTCGGGGACGGGCGGCGGCGCGGGCGCGGCCCCGCGCGGGGGTGCGGGGCGCTCGACGGGGGTCTGCACGGTCATGGGTCCCTCCTCCTCACTCGCGGGTCTTGAGCACCGCGATCAGGTCCAGGCGCGCCAGTCGCCGGCGCACCGCCAGCCCGGCCAGCACGGCCATCCCCAGCACGACCGCCGCCGAGAGCACGAACGTCGCCGCCGAGTAGACCATGGGGAGCCGGTACACCTCTCCGTTCAGCGCCCCCATCCACACCGCGGCGTACACGATCCCCAGCGCGAAGCCCGCGGGGATCCCCAGCACGGTGACCACGGCCTGCTCGCCCAGCAGGATCACCGCGATCTCGTGCACGGTGAACCCCAGCACGCGCAGGCTGGCCAGCTCGCGCCCGCGCTCCGACAGCCCGATGCGCGCGCCGTTGTAGACCACGCCGACGGCGATCACCCCGGCGAACACGGCGACGATCACCAGGTTGGTGGTGAGGTTGCGGGCGACGTGCTCCTCGAAGTTGCGGAGCATGGCCGCGGGCGAGGTGACGCCGGCCACCAGCGGCATCCGCTTGAGGCGCGCGTTGACCTCGCCCAGCGCGTCGCCGTCCACCCGCAGGTGGGCGCCGGAGGCGGTGGGGGGCTCGCGGAGCAGCCGGGCCAGCGCCCGGCGGTCCAGGTACGCGTAGGTGCCGAACAGGTCCTCGACGGTGGCCGCCACCTGCACGCGTAGCGCCGGGCGCGCCCCTTCCAGCACCTCCACCGTCAGCGAGTCGCCCGGCGCCACCTCCAGCACGCTGGCCAGCTCGGCCGAGAGGAGGAGCCCGTCCGGGGGCACCTCGCGGACGGCGCCGTCGCGGTCCACCACGCGGCTGAGGCGCGCGCCGGGGTCCACCCCCAGCAGCGGCACCTGCCGCGAGCGGTGCCCGTGGCGGAGCCGCGCGGCCACGCCGCGGAACGCCTCCACCCGCGTCACCCCCGGGAGCGCCGCCAGGTCGTGCCGCACCCCGTCGGCGCGCGGCGCGTTGAACGTCACGGTGACGTCCTGTCGCTGGGCGACGCGGAACTGCAGGTCGAAGGCGTAGCCGAAGGAGTCGAAGAAGAACATAGTCACGAACAGCAGCGACAGGGCGAGCCCCACCCCCACCATGGCGATCAGCGTGCGCAGCGGCCGGCGCGTCAGGTTGCGGAGGACGATGCTCCCGGAGGGCGAGAGCAGCCCCGGGGGGAGCAGCCGCTCCACCGCGCCCCGCCCGAAGCGCGCCGGGGGCTCCGGGCGCATGGCCTCGGCGGGGGGGAGGAGGACGGCCCGGCGCACGGCGCCCAGCGCGCCCACCGCGGCGGCCAGCGTGCTCACCGCCACCGCCGCCGCCACCAGGGCCCAGCTGACGCGGTACTCCAGCACGGGGAAGCGGAAGTGCTCGGCGTACAGCCCCATCATCCCGCCCCCCAGCCAGACGCCGGCGCCGATGCCAAGGGCCGAGCCCAGCAGCACGGCCGCCAGGGCGAAGCGCAGGTAGTGGAGCCCCACGTCCAGGTCCGTGTAGCCGAAGGCCTTGAGCACGGCGGTCTGCTCGCGCTCCGTTCCCACCAGGCGCGCCAGCACCACGTGCAGCAGGAAGGCGGCAATCCCCAGGATCAGCGCGGGGACCACGGTGCCGGTGGCGCGGTTGGTCCGGATCTCGTCGGCGATGACGTGCTCGGAGGGCTGGTCGGCGCGCCCGTACGCGCCGATCCCGCCGTACGGCTCCAGCACCCGGTCCACGGCGGCCAGCACCGGCCCCTCCCGCGCCCCGGGCGAGAGCCGCAGCGCCACGTCGTTGAAGGCGCCCTCCATCCCGTACGCCGCGGCCAGCGCCCGCCGGTCCATCCACAGCACGCCGAAGCGGGCCGCGTCGGTGAGGAAGGCGCCGGGCTGCGCCGCGTACACGTACTCCGGCGACAGGGCAACGCCCGCGACGCGCAGCCGCTCCCGGCGGCCGTTGACCACCGCGCCCAGCGTGTCGCCGGGGGCCAGCCGGTTGGCGGTGGCGAACTGCTCGCTCACCAGCGCCTCGCCGGAGCGCCCGGCGGCGGGCATCCGCCCGGCGCGCAGGAACACGGCGTTGAGCCCCGTCTCCGGCCGGGCGGGGAGCGACACCAGCCGCCCCGACGCCGGCTCGCCCAGCCCGGGGACGTCCAGCACCACGTCCACCACCACCCGCGTCTCCACGGCGCTCACCCCGGGCAGGGCGGCCAGGCGGCGTGCCACGGGCTCCGGCGCGCGCTTGACCCACGCCCAGGCGTCGGCGAAGCGCGACTCCCGGTAGTACAGGTCGCGCGAGGCCTCCAGCGAGTCGAAGGTGCTGCGGAACAGCACCACGCCGGCGATCCCGCTCGCCACCACGGCGGCGATGGAGAGCACCTGGGCGCGCAGGCGCCACACGTCGCGCAGCAGCTTGCGGTCGAGCGCCCTCATGGCGGCCTCACCACTCCAGCTGGGACGGGGTGGCGCGCACGGCGTTGTGCTCCTCGGCCACGACGGCGCCGCTGGACATGTGCAGGACGCGGTCGGCCATGGCGGCGATGGCCGCGTTGTGGGTGATGACGGCGACCGTGGTCCCCAGCTCCCGGTTCACCCGGTCGATCACCTCCAGCACCAGCTTGCCGGTGGCGTAGTCCAGCGCGCCGGTGGGCTCGTCGCAGAGCAGCACGTCGGGCCGCTTGGCGATGGCGCGGGCGATGGCCACGCGCTGCTGCTCGCCGCCGGACATCTGCGCGGGGAAGTGGTCCAGCCGCTCCCCCAGCCCCACCCTGCGCAGCGCCTCCTCGGGCGGCATGGGACGGTCGGCCAGGTCGGTGACCAGGGCCACGTTCTCCAGCGCGGTGAGCGAGGGGATCAGGTTGTAGAACTGGAAGACGAAGCCCACGTGCTCGCGCCGGAAGCGGGTGAGCTCCCGCTCGTCGGCGGCGCTCAGGTGATGGTCCTCGAACCACACCTCGCCGCGGGTGGGGACGTCCAGCCCGCCCAGGATGTTGAGCAGGGTGGACTTGCCGCTCCCCGAGGCGCCCAGCAGCACCATCAGCTCGCCGCGGTAGAGGTCCACGTCCACCGAGCGCAGGGCGTACACCTCCACCTCGCCCATGCGGTAGACCTTGCTGAGCCCGCGCGCGCGGAACACCGCCTCGCGGGCGGGGCCCCCGGTGGGCGGGGCGGGGAGAACGGTCGCCTGTGTCGGCATGCGGCCCTCGGGGTCCGGGTTGCGCCTGGGATGCAACCTACGGCCGGACGGGGCGGGGGGGTGTCGGGTTGTTCTGGACACCCCGCGGACCCCGCGGCGGCCCGGCCGTCCCGCGCCGCCCGGAGGCTCCCCACGCGGACGCGGGCCATCCCCGACAAACAGGCGGCGCCCCGGGCGCTACCTTGGGGACGGGAGGCGCGCGCCGCCCCCGGAACCTTCACCGCGAGGACCCCATGCCCTCCGCCACCGCAGGATCCCGCGCCCCCACCCCCCGCGCGCGGCGCGGCCCCCGCGTCCCCGACCGCTGGCGCGACGACCCCGAGGACGGGGGCGTCCGCGGCCCCGGCGTGCTCCTGCTGGACCCGGAGGGGTGGCTGGTCACCTGCTGCGCCGGCGCGCCCGGCTCGGGCGGGTGCGCCGCGCTGCGCTGGCGCCGGGCCGCCTCGCTGTACCTGGGGCCCGACGCGGAGCGCCGCGCCGAGCGGGCGCTGCGCGTGGCCGGCCGGCGCGGGCGGCACGTGGAGGAGGGCGGCTGGGTGCGCGCCGACGGCACCCGCTTCCGCGCGGAGGTGGCGACCGTGGCGCTGCGCGACGCGGAGGGCCGCCGGTCCGGGTTCGCGGTGGTGGTGCGCGACGTCACCCGCGAGCGGGCGCTGGCCCGCGCGCTCCGCGTCTCGGAGGCGCGGCTCGCCGGGATCGTGTCGCTGGACCCGGACGCCATCGTCACGGTGGACGGGGCGCTGCGCATCGTCCTGTTCAACGGCGGCGCCGAGCGCGTCTTCGGCTGGCGGGCGGAGGAGTGCCTGGGGCGGCCGCTGGAGATGCTGGTGCCGGAGGAGCTGCGGGCGGCGCACCGCGAGCGGGTGGAGGGGATGCGCCGGGAGGGGAGCGCCCTCCGCGACGCCGTGGAGCGGCGGGAGGTGGTGGGGCTGCGCAGGAACGGCGAGACGTTCCCGGCGGAGGCGTCCGTGTTCCGGGTGGACTCGCGCGAGGGCGGCCTGTACACCGTGGTGCTGCGCGACGTCACCGACCAGCGCCGCGCCGAGGCGGAGCGCGCCGAGCTGCTGCGCCTGGAGCGCGAGGCCCGCGTGCGGGCGGAGCGCGCGGAGGCCCGCGCCTCGCTCCTGGCCCGCGCCAGCGCCAGCCTGGGGGAGCCCATGGAGCCGGAGGGGGTGCTGCACAGCCTGGCGCGCTCGCTGGTGCCGGACGTGGCGGACGGGTGCCTGGCCTGCGCCTTCGACGCGGAGGGCCGCCCCGCCCGCTGGGAGGCCGCCCACCGCGACCCGGAGGGGGAGCGCGTCCTGCGCGAGTATGCCGCCGGCGCCACGGACGCGGCGGCCGTGCTGCGGGGCCCCCGCGACGTCCCCGGGGCGCGCGCGGCGCTGGCGCTCCCGCTGGCCGTGGCCGACCGGGTGCTGGGCGCTGCGCTGCTGGTGTCGGAGGGGCGCGAGCCGGAGCCCGAGGACCGCGAAGTGGCGGAGGAGATGGCCCGCCGCGCCGCCCTGGCCCTGGACCACGCGCGGCTCTACGAGGAGGCGCGCCAGGCCACCCGCTCGCGCGACGAGGTGCTGGCGATCGTCTCCCACGACCTGCGCAACCCGCTCAACGTCATCGGGATGGTGTCGCAGGTGCTGCGCGAGACGCTGGCCGGCGACCCGGTGGCGGTGAAGCACCTGGACGCGGTCGGCAGGGCGGCGGACGCGATGGGGCGGCTGATCCTGGACCTGCTGGACGTGAGCCGGCTGGAGGCCGGCGGGCTCGCCCTGAGCCCGGCCCCGGTCGCGCCGGGGACGCTGGTGCGCGAGGCGGCGCGCGACCTGGCGCCGCTGGCCGCGGAGCGCTCGCTGGCGCTGGAGCACGACGTGGCGGACCGGCTGCCCCCGGTGCGGGCGGACTTCGAGCGGATCTCGCAGGTGTTCTCCAACCTGGTGGGGAACGCCCTGAAGTTCACGCCGGCCGGCGGGCGGATCACCCTTGGCGCGCAGCCGGGCGACGGGGGCGTGGTCTTCCGCGTGGAGGACACCGGCACCGGGATCGACCCGGAGCACCTGCCGCACCTGTTCGACCGCTTCTGGCAGGCGCACCGCACGCGCCGCGGCGGCGCGGGGCTGGGGCTCGCCATCGCCAAGGGGATCGTGGAGGCCCACGGCGGCCGCATCCGGGTGCGGAGCGAGCCGGGGCGGGGGAGCACCTTCTACTTCACCCTCCCGGCCGCGGAGGCGGCGCCGGGCGAGCCGGACCCGCCGTGTACGCCCACCCGCGGCACGGCCGAGGGCCGCTTGCCGTAAACGCCGTCGCCCGTGTAGATTGCGACGGACATCCAGGGCGGGGACGACCCCGTCTCTCCAGCACGCACGTGGGGACGGCCCCACACCAGGCTCGCGGGCGAGCCGTGGCGTGGGGCCTTCCTGCATCCGCGCCGGCCCGCCGGGGACCTGGAGGAGATACGAGAGCATGGAAAGGCACCCATCCGGAATCAGGCCGGAGTCGTGGCTCGTCTCGGCGGGCCGCCCGGCGGAGCCCGGCGCTCCGCTGAACGCGCCGCTGGTTCCCGCGTCCAACTTCGTCATCGGCGGCGGGCGCGACTACTCGCGCGACGACGGCACTCCCACCTGGGAAGCGCTGGAGGAGATCGTCGGCGGGCTGGAGTCCGGCAGGGCCGTGGCGTTCGCCTCCGGCATGGCGGCCATGGCCTCGGTGTTCGACCAGCTCCCGGCCGGCGCCGTGGTGGCGCTCCCCGACGACTGCTACCAGGGCGTCGCGGGCCTGGCCGCGGCGGGCGCCGAACGGGGGCGCTGGTCGGTGCGGCGGGTGGCGGTGGACGACACGGCCGGCTGGATCCGCGCCTGCGGCGCCGCCGACCTGGTGTGGCTGGAATCGCCCTCCAACCCGCTGCTCGCGGTGGCGGACCTGGAGGCCGTCTGCGCGGCGCCGCGCCGGCCAGGGACGATCGTGGCGGTGGACAACACCTTCGCCACGCCCCTGAACCAGCAGCCGCTCGAGTTCGGCGCCACGGTGTCGCTGCAGTCGGCTACCAAGTTCATCGGCGGCCACTCCGACCTGCTGGCCGGGGTCGCCACCACCCGGGACGACGCGCTGTGGCACGCCCTCCGGAAGAGCCGCGAGCTGAACGGCGCGACGCCGGGGACGCTGGAGGCCTTCCTCGCCGTCCGCGGCGCCCGGACCCTGGCGCTCCGCCTGGAGCGGGCGCAGCGGACGGCCGCGATGCTCGCGGAGCGGCTGGAGGCGCACCCGCGGGTCGCCCGCGTCCGCTACCCGGGCCTGCCCTCGCACCCGACGCACGCGACCGCCCGGCGCGTGCTCCGGGGCTTCGGCACCATCATCTCGTTCGACCTGCGCGGCGGGGCCGAGCTTGCCGACGCGGTCTGCCGCAGCGTGAGGCTCGTCCGCCACGCCACCAGCCTGGGCGGCGTGGAATCGACCATGGAGCGGAGGGCGGCGATCCCGGGGCAGGGGCACCTCCCGCCCTCGCTGCTGCGGCTCAGCGTGGGCATCGAGGACGCCGGGGACCTCTGGGCCGACCTCGACGCGGCGATCCGCTCCGCCGCGCCGTGACCGCGCCGACGGTCTGAGCCGAACGCCCTGGTGTCTTGCGGGAGAGGACGGGGCGCGGCAGCTTTGGGCGGTCCGCCCGGCTCCCCGTCTCCCACCTCTCTTCGCGGACGCACCCATGGCACCCGACGCGCGGCCGCCCGCCGACGTGGAGTCGTTCCTCGCCGCGCTCGACCACCCGCGCAAGCCGGAGATCCTCGCCCTGCGGCGGGTGATCCTGGGCGCCGACCCGGCGATCGCGGAGGGGATCAAGTGGAACGCGCCGAGCTTCCGCACCTCGGAGTGGTTCGCGACGTTCCACCTCCGCGCGAAGGACGGGGTGCAGGTGATCCTGCACCTGGGCGCGAAGAAGCGGGACGCCCCGGCCCCCGCGACCGCCGACCCGGAGTCGCTGCTGGAACGGCTGGGCGCCGACCGCGCCTCGGTGAAGTTCCGCGGCCTGGCCGACGTCGAGGCGCGCGGACCGGCGTTCGCCGCGGTCGTCCGTGAGTGGATCCAGCACGTCCGCCCGTAGCCGCCGCCCCCCTTCCGCAGCCGCCCATGTTCTCGTCGCCCAAGCCGGTCGTCGCCATGGTCCACGTCGGCGCGCTCCCCGGGACGCCGGCGAGCCGCGCCACGGTGCGCGAGCTGGAGGAGAGCGCGGCGGCGGAGGCCGCGCTCTACCGCGAGGCCGGGGTACACGGGGTGGCGCTGGAGAACATGCACGACGTGCCGTACCTGCGCGGCGGCGTGGGCCCGGAGGTCACGGCGGCCATGACGGTGCTGGCGCGGGCGGTGAAGGAGGCGAGCGGGCTCCCCTGCGGCGTCCAGATCCTGGCCGGGGCCAACCGCGAGGCGCTGGCGGTGGCGCACGCGGCGGGGCTGGACTTCGTGCGCGTGGAGGGGTTCGCCTTCGCGCACGTCGCCGACGAGGGGATCATCGAATCGTCGGCGGCGGCGCTGCTGCGCTTCCGCCGCGCCATCGGCGCGGAGCGGGTGCAGGTGTGGGCGGACGTAAAGAAGAAGCACGCCTCGCACGCCATCACCGCGGACGTGGGGATCGGCGAGACGGCGGCGGCGGCGGAGTTCATGCGCGCGGACGCGGTGATCGTCACCGGCTCGGCCACGGGCGAGCGCCCCACCCCGGCCGACGTGGCGGAGGTGCGCGGGCGCTGCCGGGTGCCGCTGTACCTGGGCTCCGGCATCACCCACGACAACCTGGCGAGCTACTACCCGGGGGCGGACGGCTTCATCGTCGGCTCGGCCTTCAAGGTGGACGGCCGCTGGAGCGAGACGGTGGACCCGCGGCGGGTGGAGCGGTTCATGGAGGCCCACGCGCGCTGCGGCGGTTGACGCCGCGGATTCGGCGTGCCCGCCCGCGTCCTGCTACGGCACCGCCACCGTATGGTGTGAGACCCGCGTCCCGGAGACGTGCAGCGTCCGGCCGTCGTCCAGCCGGATCGTCTGGGTGACGAGTACGCTGCCGTCCGGGGCCTCCACGAAGCGCGCGGGCGTCTCGTCCGGCTCGCCGCGGCGGTGGCGGTCCAGGAACCGCGCGAAGTCGGCGCGGGCGAAGTCGCGCAGGGTGGAGTCGGCGGGGAACTGCCGGGCGACCAGCGACGCCTCGATCCTGCCGCGCCACGTCCGTGGACCGCCGCCCGGCTCCGGCGCCACGAGCACGGACAGGTAGCCCTCCCGCTCCACCCGCCGGTCCCGGCGCACGCGGGTGGGGAGCGAGTCGGGCGCTGCCGCCCCGGCCAGGAGCAGGGTGTATCCCTCCGCGGGTCGGCCGTCCGCGGAGGCGGGGTGCCACCACGAGGTCGGCCGGGCGCGCGAGCGGGCGTGGAACACCCGCGGCGCCCCGTCGCCGAGCCGCGCCTCGAAGCGGTAGGTCTCCGCCACGGGCGTGGAGATGCCCATGAGCCGCCCGTACTCGATCTCCCCGCCCGCGATCTCGAGGATCCGGCTCGCCGGGTACCGGCGCGCGAGCTCCGGGTGCCGCTCCGCCCACTGGAGGAGAGGCCGGTACGCGTCCGCGGCGGCCCTCTCCACCCGGTCCGGGTGCGGCAGAAGCTCCATCAGGGCGAAGTAGTCGTCCACCGACAGGAGCGAATCCGCAGGCAGGCTCCGGCCGCGGCGCATCGTGCGCTGCGGATAGGGGTCGGAGCCGGGCGAGTGCACGTCGAAGGTGGGGAGCCCGCCCGCCCAGTGCGCCGTGTCGCGCAGCGAGGCGACGAAGAGGCCCCGGGAGCCGGGCTCCACCCAGCGCGCGCTCCCGGCCCAGGGCGTGGGCTTGCAGTCGGGGCCGTAGTCCCACGGCACCACGACCGCTCGCCCGGCATACCCCTCCAGCCGGCGCGCCGCCATCCCGCCGATCCGCTCCACCTCCACCACCTGCCCGTAGACGGCGCGGTCGCGCCCCGGCCCGAAGTGCCCCGGGCTCACCTCGTAGCGGACGCTCCCGGGGCCGGCGGCCACGGTGTCGGCACGCGCGGTCGCCACCAGGTGGGCCGTGCCGTGCCACAGCGTCGTCACGACCTCGACCTTGCTGCACGCGTGGGCCGCGCCGGGAGCCAGGCCGAGCAGCAGCACGGAGAGGCCGAACGTCCTGTGAAGGCTCATGGGTCGCCGGGGTGGGAGGTGGGCGGGCCGGCGGCGGGGCCGCCCAGCCACTCGTCGCGCAGGATGCCGTACTGCTCCAGGTCCTCGGGGCTCCCCCAGCGGCGGACGTGCTGGCGGAGCCGCCCCTCGTGCCGCATCCCCAGCTTCCGCATCACCCGCCCGGACTGCGGGTTGCGCGAGAAGTGCTGCGCGTGGACCCGGTTGAGCCCCAGCCCCTCGAAGCCGAAGCGCAGCACCAGCGCCGCCGCCTCCGTGGCGTAGCCGCGGTTCCAGAACGGCACCCCGATCCAGTAGCCCATCTCCGCGCGCGCGTGCGCCGGCTTCAGCGTCAGCCCGATCGTCCCGACGAGCTGCCCCGCCGCGCGCTCGACGACGGCGAAGCTCGCCAGCGCGCCCGCGGCCCAGGCGGGGGCGTGGGTCGCGATCCACTGCTCCGCGGCGCCGTCCCCGTACGGGTGAGGGACGGTGAGGGTGGTGTCCGCGATCTCCCGGGCGCCGGCGAGCGCCTGCACGGCGGGCGCGTCGCCGGGGCGGAACGGGCGCAGGTCGAGCCGCGCGCCGGACAGGGTCGGCTGGGGGAGGTCGTGGAGGCTCATGCGGAGGCGGCGCAGTGGGGACCGAGGACGCGGCGGGACCACCCCGCAATCTGTACGCCCGCGAATCGCCCCGGCAAGGCGGGGCGGCTCACCCGGGGAGGAAGAGCCGCACCAGCGCCACGGCGAGCACCGGCAGCGCCAGCGCGAACACCGCGTCCATCACCAGGCCGCCGCGGACCATCTGCGCCAGGGTGACGCGCCCGGTGCCGTAGACGATGGCGTTGGGCGGCGAGGCCACGGGGAGGACGAAGCCGCCGCTGGCCGCCAGCACGGCGACGGTGGCCAGGAGCACCGGGCCCTGGCCCATGCCCACGGCGAGCGAGGCGATCACCGGCAGGAAGGTGACCGCCGCCGCCGTGTTGCTGGCGACCTCGCTGAGCGCCACCAGCACGAGCGCCACCGCCACGGCGATCCCCAGAAGCGGCAGCCCGCCGAGCCCCGAGAGCGCGTCGCCGATCCACGCGGCGAGCCCCGACTCCGCGATCCCGTCCGCCAGGCTCAGCCCGCCCCCGAAGAGCAGGAGCACGTCCCAGGGGAGCCGCCCCGCCGTATCCCAGTCCAGCACCCGCCCGCCCCCGCCGCGCGCCGCCGGCAGCACGAACAGCAGCACCGCCGCGCCCAGCGCGATCCCCGCGTCCGAGAGCCCCGGCGCCCACCCCGCGATCCACGGCCGCCCGATCCACAGCAGGTCCGTGAGCACGAACACGGCCGCGACCGTCCACTCCGCCCGCGAGACGGGCCCCAGCCCCGCGATCTCGCGGGCGATCAGCTCGCGTCCGCCGGGGATCTCCCGCCGGCCCAGCGGGAGCACCAGCCGGGTGAGCAGGAGCCAGGCGAGCGGGAGGAGGACGGCCACCAGCGGCACCCCCACCAGCATCCAGCGCAGGAAGCCGATCTCCACGCCGTACGCGGAGGCCAGGAAGCCGGCCAGCAGCGCGTTGGGCGGCGTGCCGATCAGCGTCCCCAGCCCGCCGATGGCGGACGCGTAGACGATCCCCAGCAGCAGCGCCGGGGGGAAGCGCGGCTCGTCCGCCTCGCAGCGCTCCACCAGCTCCACCACGGAGAGGCCGATGGGGAGCATCATCAGCACCGTGGCCGTGTTGTTCACCCACATGCTGATGAACGCCGTGGCCGCCATGAAGCCGCCCACCAGCCCGGCCGGGCGCGTGCCCATGGCGCGGATGATGGTGAGCGCGATGCGGCGGTGCAGCCCCCAGCGCTGCATCGCCAGGGCGAGCATGAAGCCGCCCAGGAACAGGAAGACCACCGGATCGGCGTAGGGCGCGGCGGCCTCCTCCGCGGTGCGCACCCCCAGCAGCGGGAAGAGCACCACCGGGAGCAGCGCAGCCACCGCCAGCGGCACCGCCTCC
>JBFMFL010000228.1:0-11755 GCA_040752145.1 Gemmatimonadota bacterium | reverse complement strand
CGTCAGCGCCAGCGCCTCGTGCGCAAACTGCACAAGCGAGCCGAGGCCCTCGGTTACGCTCTGGTCGCCATCGAGACCGGCGAACTCGCTTCGGGAGGAGTTTCTTAGGAGGGATGCGAGCGCGAAGGGGCGAGACCCGGCGGGGCTGTTTCCGCCGGGGCTCGACTCCGTTACGCACGGCTGTATCGTGCGTTACGGAGCCGCAGCCCGACCCCGGCGCCAGCCGGGGACACGCCCAAACGAGCAGTTCAAAAAAGCCTTTGCAGAACTCACCCCATCGGGTGCCGGAACTCCGCCGAGTACCGCCCGGTCACGTGGTGCTCCAGCTGCCGCTCGATGTCGGTGAGCAGCGACGACGCCCCGAACCGGAACAGCTCCGGCTTCAGGTAGTCCGTGCCCAGCTCCTCCTTCATCATCATCATCCACTCCAGCGACTGCTTGGCGGTGCGGATGCCGCCCGCGGGCTTGAACCCCACCCGGTGCCCGGTGCGCTCGGCGTAGTCGCGGATGCAGCGGGCCATCACCAGCCCCACGGGGAGCGTGGCGTTCTCCGTCTCCTTGCCGGTGGAGGTCTTGATGAAGTCCGCCCCCGCCATCATGCACACCAGCGACGCCTTGGCCACGTTGCGCAGCGTCGCCAGCTCGCCGGTGGCCAGGATGGTCTTGAGGTGCGCCGGCCCGCACGCCTCGCGGAAGGCGCGCACCTCGTCGTACAGCGCCTCCCAGTTGCCGGTGAGCACGTGGGCGCGGGTGATGACGATGTCGATCTCGTCCGCGCCGGCGTCCACCGAGGCGTGGATCTCCTCCACCCGCTGGCGCCAGGGCGAGAGCCCCGCCGGGAAGCCGGTGGACACCGCCGCCACGGGGATCCCGGAGCCGCGCAGCGCCTCCACGGCGGTCTCCACCAGCGTGTGGTAGACGCACACCGCGCCGGTGCGGATGGGGAGGTCGGCGGCGCCCAGCGCCTCCAGCAGGTCCTGCCGCACCGGCTGGCGCGCCTTGGCGCACAGGCGGCGCACCCGGCCGGGGGTGTCGTCGCCGGACAGGGTGGTGAGGTCCATGAGGGTGACGGCCCGCAGCAGCCACGCCGCCTGCCACTCCTTCTTGACGGTGCGCCGCGTGCCGATGGTGGACGCGCGCCGCTCCACGGCGCTGCGGTTCACCCGCGCGTCGGCCACCCAGTCCAGGTCCAGCGGGGTGCCCGGGTTGCGCTCTCCGTCGTGCGTGGGCTCGGGCGCGGAGCTCCCGCGGGGGACCGCCACCAGCTTCTTCTGTCGTGTCGTCGCCATGCTGTTCCTTGCCGGCCGCGTCGCCGGGGATCGCTGAAAGGTTCGCCGCGGAACAAGATATGCTCCCCCGCGGCGACACGCCACGTGCCCCCCTCCCCCGCCTCCGGCGACCGCCATGCAGACCACCGCGATCTTCTGGGACCTGGGCGGGGTGCTCCTCAGCAACGGCTGGGACCGCGAGCAGCGCGCCGCCGCCGTGGAGCGCTTCGCCCTGGACGCCGACGAGCTGGAGGACCGCCACCGCGAGATGGCCGCCGGCCTGGAGACCGGCCGCTGCACGCTGGACGAGTACCTCCGCGCCGTCGTCTTCCACGCCCCGCGCGACTTCACCGCGGTGCAGTTCCGCGAGTTCATGCTGGCCCAGTCGCAGGCGTTCCCCGGCAACCTGGAGGTGGTGGACGCGCTAGCCGCCGGGGGCCGCTACCTGCTGGCCACGCTCAACAACGAGTCGCGCGAGCTGAACGAGTTCCGCATCGCCCGCTTCGGCCTGCGGCGCCGCTTCACCAGCTTCTTCTCGTCGTCGTTCCTGGGGTGGATGAAGCCGGACCCGCGCATCTACCGCGCCGCCCTGGAGATCAGCCAGCGAGCCCCCGGCGAGACCGTGTACGTGGACGACCGCGCCCAGAACCTGGAGCCCGCCCGCGCCCTGGGGATGCGCACGCTCCACTTCCAGGGCGCCGAGGGCCCCGACGCCCTCCGCCGCGGCCTGGAAGCCCTGGGCGTGGAGATCTGACCGGGGCCGGGGAATCGTAGTAGAGGGTGGGCCGCGCACGGCCCTCACCCGGCGCCCCCCTATCCCCCCGACCCCCTTGCCCCCGCAAGCGGGGGCAAGGGGGGGAACGACACGACACGGCTGTAGTTCTCCCCTCCCTCGCTTGCGGGGGAGGGGCCGGGGGAGGGGGCGCCGCTGCGTGAGGGATTTCGGCCCGAAGGGGCGAGACGCGCGGCAGTTTGCGCGGCTCGACTCCGTTGCAGACGGTCGTATCGTCTGCTACGGAGCCGCAGCCCGACCCCGGCGACAGCCGGGGGCACGCCCGAACCCGCCGTCCGAATGCAGTTCCACAGCCACCACGCCGACGCTGACGACCGATGCAGCCGAACGACGAAAACGGCCACCTCCCGCCGGACCAGCGCCCCTTCCGCGTCCTGCTGATCTCCGGCTCGCAGCGGCGCCAGTACAACTGCCCCGGCGTGGACTCCAAGTCGCGCACCCTGATGCTGCGCATGGCCGACCGCCTGCCGCGGGAGTGGGAGATCGACCTGGAGGACCTGGGCAACGTCTACGGCCGCGCCCGCATCCAGAGCTGCAACGCCTGCGTCTCCACGAGCATGGCGCTGTGCGTGTGGCCGTGCAACTGCTACGAAAAGAACGACCGCGCCGAGCCGGACCTGATGTGGGACCTGGACCTGTATGCCCGCCTGGACCTGGCCGACGCCTGGGCGGTCATCGGGCCCATCAACTGGTACGGACCCAGCAGCAATCTCAAGGCGATGTTCGACCGGCTGGTGTGCATGAACGGCGGCAACCCGCGCGAGGAGCTCATCGGCCACAAGGACCCGGAGCGGGCCATGGCGCTGGAGAAGTCGCCGGGGTGGGAGGAGCTGTCGGTGAACCACCTGGAGGGCCGCACCGCCGCCTTCTTCGGCTACGGCGACGAGGGCGCGGACGAACTGGACGACGACGGCCGCCCCCGCAAGCTGCGCCACAAGCACTACTTCCCCGTGGACGAGGAGCCCTTCGCGGGCGGCGAGCGCAACGCCTACGCGCCGCTGGTGTGGCAGTGCAGGTACAGCGGCATCGAGGTGCCGGACCGCCTGTGGGCGTACTGCACCACGGGCAAGGGCGCGCCGTACTCGGAGGACCAGGCCGAGGACATGGTGAACGACGCGGAGTTCATGCGCGCCTTCGACGAGTGGACGGACTACTTCGCCGCCTACGTGGCGCAGAAGGGCAGGGTGCCGCCGGGCCGGTACCGGGCGTTCGGCCACGAGCCGCCCCGGCACGGGTACGCGGACCTCAAGCTCAAGTGGCGCGACACGCGGATGCGGCTGGGGATCCCGCGCGAGGGGTCGTCGCCGGCCGCGCAGCAGGAGATGGGGCTCAACCGCGACGCGACGCTGCGGCCGGGGAAGAGCGAGCGGGAGCGGCAGCAGGACTGATCCCGCCTCCGCTCGGAACGGCTTTTCACGGCGGGCCCGGGCGTGCCCCCGGCTTCGCCGGGGTCGGGCTGCGCGCTGCGTAGGGGAGCAGACAACGCTCCCCAACGCAGCCGAGCCCCGCCGAAACTGCCCGGCGGGTCTCGGCCCTGCCGGGCGCGCATCCCTCACGCAACCGCCGACGTGGCCTCGACATTCAGCAGTTGCCCCCTCTCCCGGAATTGGGAGAGGGTGGCGGCTCTCAGGCCGCCGGGTGAGGGCCCCTCCGCCCGCGGCTCAGCGGGTCCAGTACTCCGTCGCCGGCTCCAGCAGCCGGTCGCACGCCTCCGCGACGGCGTCCGCCCGCCGCGCCACCGCGTCCGCCCCCGCCGCGTCGCCCGCCGCCCGCAGCGCCTCCGCCTCCAGCCGCATCAGCTCCACCCACGCCTCCAGCCGCTCGCGGTCGCGCATCAGCCCCACGGCGGTGTCCGCGTCCACCACGGTCATCGCCCCGAACAGCGGCCCCAGCAGCTCCCCCTGCGCGTCGCGCGCGCCGCGCACCACTTCGTCCGCCGCCAGCGGGTCGCCCATCAGCCTGGCCCGCAGCCGCCGCAGCACGTCGAACGCCTGCCGGATCAGGCGGATCAGGTAGTCTTCCCGCTGCGGCATCTCGCCTCCATTCCCGTGAAACCCGCCGAGCCTTTACCGCAAAGCGCCTGTTACCCCACCCGCGCCCCGCCAGGATCCCCGCCGTAGACGGGCCGCCGACGAAACGGGCTCCTCCCCCGCACCGGGAGAAGAGCCCTGTACCTCGCACTCACGCACTCACGCACTGCCGTCACTTCCCCGGCTGCACCCCCTTCCTGGTCACGTCCACCGCCTGCCCGCACAGCGTCCCCTTGACGCTGTACGTCTGCGCGGCGAAGTCCACCGTGGAGGTGAGGTCCAGCGCGCACGAGCCGGAGCGGCCGTCGCTGGACGACCAGGTGAAGGCGCCCTTGTGCGTCACCGTCTGCGGGCCGGAGGGCTGGCCGTTCGCCGCCCTGAAGCTGGCCCGGACGACCACGTTGGGGTTGCCGCTGACGGTGAGGGTGGCGCCGCCCGCGCGGCGCGCCGGGAAGGCGCAGGCGTTCTCCGTCCGCGTCGCCGTGGTCTCCAGGGAGAGGGAGCGCGCCGCCCGGTCGACCTCCCCCTTGATCGTCCCGGCGACCGTCGCCGACCCGCCCGCCGGGCACTGCCGCGTGGTGGTGAACGAGCGGTCCACGGGGAGCGGGGCCGCGGTGGCCGGGGCTTCCGAGAAGAGGAGGAACGAGCCGACCTGGCTGCCGAGCGCCACGCCGGTGAGCGCGTCCAGCTCCTCGGCGAGCAGCGCCGCGTCGGCGGACTCCAGGGCGCCCTCGGCGGGGGCGGTGGCGTTCTTGTCGCAGCCGGCGGCGAGGAGCGCGGCGGCGGCCAGGGCGGCGAGGGCGGACTTCCTGCGCATGGGGAGGTCTCCGCGATGGAGGGGAGGGGCGGAAGCGGTCGATACGAATACAAGAATAAGGAGGGCGACGCGCCGCGTCACCCTCCTCGTGCTCCCCTGCTCCCCGCGCGCAGCTTCAGCGCGGAACCGCCCGGCGGTCGCCCAGCGCCTCCCGCCAGCGCGACAGCCGGGGCGCAGCGGTGCGCGCGACCGGCCTGGGGCGGTACAGCGACATGGAGGTGAGCGAGGGCGGCCGCGAGGAGCGCCAGCGCCGCGCCCCCACCTGGTCGCCCAGGTCGCGGGCCAGCGTGTGCAGCCGGGCGCGCGCGTGCTCCTTCTGCGGGGCGTCGCCCCAGTCCAGCGCCACCAGCAGCGCCTCCCGGGCGGCCAGCGGGTCGCCGGAGGCGACCGCCACGTCCGCCAGCTCGTGCGCCAGGCGGGCGCGGTCCACCCCGTCGGCGAAGCGCAGCGTGCCCAGGCACAGGTCGCGCGCGGCGCCGCGGCGGTCCCCCGCCGCGCGCCGCACCCGCGCGCGCTCCTCCAGCCCTACCGCCGCCGCCTCCGCGTCGCCCGCGCGCAGCGCAGCGCGCACCACCCGCGTCAGCGCGCGCTCCGGGTCGTCCGCCACCACCGCCTCCCCCACCTCGGCCAGGCGCGCCATGCAGCCGTCCGCCCCGTCCAGGTCGCGCACCGCGGCGTACAGCTCCAGCGCCCGCGCGCGGTCGCCCAGCTTGCGCGCCACCCGCGCGGCGTGCAGCGCCGTTTCCGCGTCGGCCGGCGCGGCGGAGCGCGCCAGCGAGAGCGCGGCGTCCGCCTCGGGGAGGCGGCGGGTGCGCTCCAGCTCGCAGGCGTACCCCACCAGGGGCCCCGCCAGGCGCGCCGGCTCCACCCCGCCCTCGCCCTCCAGCAGCAGGAGGATGCGCCGCAGGGCCGCGCGCTCCGCCCCCTTCTCCAGCCCCGACACCTCGGCGCCCGCGCGGGCGGACAGGAAGGCGGAGGCGGCGTGCCGCTCCACCGCCTGCTCCACGGCGCGCAGCACCAGCGCCCCGGCCGCGGCGCGGCGGCCGCGCTCGCCGGGGGAGCTCTCGGAGATCTGCTGCAGCGCGACCGCGGCAGCCTGCACGACGGGGGAGATGGGAGCCATTCGCCTCTAGTTGAGAAAGATTCTCAAACGCAGAGGAATAGTACTCTCCCCTCTCCCCGCTGTCAAACTTTTCCGGTGCCGGACGCGAAGGGGCGGCCCCGCCGCTTGGCGGGGCCGCCCCGTTCGTGCTGTCCCCCTGCAGGCGCGGCACTTACGGCCGGGCGCGGCCCTTCTCGGGGGTGTAGGTGCCGCAGACCGCGCCCTGGGCGCCGATCTCGACGCGGATCTCGCCCGCGTGGCACTCCTGGTTCTCGTTGAACTTGCAGTCGGTGACGGTGCAGGCACCCACCACCGAAGCCGCCTCCGCCCGCCGTTCCTGTGGATTCGCCATTCCAGCCTCCTTGCTTGGGTTCGCCGCCTGCCGCAACGGAAAGCAAGATGCGGACCACGCCGGGAGCACGCAAGTACGCGATTGACAAGAGTTTGCGAATCATTCTCAACCATTGTCCAACCTCCCGGCTCCGAAGGGGTCACCCTTGCCCGGAAGCAGCCCCGGAGTGTAGCGTCAGGGGCGGCCGCGGCGCGCGCCCGGCGGCGGAACCGCTCCGCCCGCCCGGGGCCTCGCCCGCTGCGGCCCGCACTTAATTCGAGACACGAACCGGAGCGCGCGGCCCTGCGCCCGCCCCTTCCCGGAGACACAGGATGCAGACCCCTCCCGGCACGCCCGTCCGCGGCGCCCTTTCCGAGTCCAAGCGCGCGCTCCTGGAGAAGCGCATGCGCGGGGAGGCCGCCGGCCGGCCGTCCTCCTCGGCCATCACCCGCCGCGCGGACGACGGCCCCGCCCCGCTCTCCTTCGCCCAGGAGCACCTGTGGTTCATGGAGCAGATGGAGCCGGGGCACCCCCGCTACCACCTCCCCGGCGCCATCCGCCTGATCGGGCCGGTGGACCCGGCGGCGCTGGAGCGGGCGCTCACCGAGGCGGTGGCGAGGCACGAGTCGCTGCGCACCGTGTTCCCGCTCGTCGACGGAAAGCCCGTGCAGGTGGTGCTCCCCGAGCTGCGCGTCCCCGTGCCGGTGGTGGACGTGCCGGAAGTGCCGGGGGAGGACCGCGAGGCCACGGTGGACCGCATGGTCCGCGAGGAGGGCGCGCGCCCCTTCGACCTGGAGCGCGGCCCGCTGATCCGCGCCGTGCTCTTCCGCCTCTCCGAGCGGGAGCACGTGCTCCTCCAGGTGGTGCACCACATCGCCAGCGACGGGTGGTCGCAGGGCCTGTTCTCGCGCGAGTTCTCCGCGCTCTACGAGCACTACGCCCTGGGCGCCCCCCGCCCCGAGCTGCCGGAGCCGGCGGTGCGCTACCGCGACTTCGCCGTGTGGCAGCGCGAGTACCTGGCCGGGAGCGGCGCCTTCCGGCGCGACCTGGAGTACTGGAAGCAGCGGCTGGCGGGCGCTCCGCAGCTGGAGCTCCCCACCGACCGCCCCCGCCCCGCGGTGCAGTCCGGGCGCGGCGCCATGTACCGCTTCCCCTTCGGCGAGCCGCTGGCGGACGCGGCGCGCTCGCTGGCGCTGGAGAGCGGCGTCACCCTCCACATGCTGCTGGTCGCGGTCTTCAGCGCCACCCTGCACCACTACACCGGGCAGGAGGACCAGCTGGTGGGCTCGCTCCTGGGCGGGCGCGGCCGGCCGGAGACGGAGCGGGTGGTGGGCTACTTCGTCAACCTCACCGCCCTGCGGGTGGACCTGTCCGGCGACCCCACCTTCCGGCAGCTCCTCCGCCGCGTCCGCGACGCGGTGCTGGACTCGGACGCGCACCAGGACCTCCCCTTCGCGCGCATCGTCCACGAGGTGGGGGCGGCGGGGGACCTGAGCCGGCACCCCCTGATCCAGGCGATGGTGTTCGCCCACAACTTCGTGCGCCACACCGTCCCCTTCCCCGGCGAGGCGGAGGACGTGCTGCAGGCCGTGCCCATGTACGCCGACAGCCCGGTGGCGCTGGTGGACACCGGGACCGCCAAGTTCGACCTGAGCCTCGCCCTCCACGACATCCCCGGCTCGCTCACCGGGCTGGTGGAGTACTCCACCGACCTGTTCGAGCGGGACACGGTGGTCCGCCTGGTCCGCCACTACCTGCGCGTGCTGGAGCAGGTGGCCGCCGCGCCGGACACCCGCCTGGGCGAGCTGCGCCTGGCCGACGCGGAGGAGCGCCGCCGGGCGGTGGAGGAGTGGAACGACACGCGCCGCCCCTTCCCGCGCGAGGCGACCCTCCACGCGCTCTTCGCCGGGCAGGCGGCCCGCGCCCCCGGCGCCGCGGCCGTCCGCTGGGACGGGGGCGGGCTCACCTACGGGGAGCTGGACGCCCTGGCGGAGGGGCTGGCCCGCCGCCTGGCCGCGCGGGGCGTGCGGCCGGAGCAGCGCGTGGGGGTGCTGCTCCCCCTTTCCGCGGAGATGGTGGCGGCGTGGCTGGCCGTGCTCAGGGCCGGCGCGGCGTACGTCCCGCTGGACCCCGCCTACCCCCGCGAGCGCCTGGGCTTCCTGGCGCGCGACGCCGGGGTGTCGGTGGCGCTCACCTCCGCGGCGCTGCGCGGGCTGCTGCCCGCGGGGGTGCGGGCGGTGTGCGTGGACGAGCCCGCCGGCGCGGAGGCGGACGGCGCGCCCCTCCCGGACGCCCTGCCCGCGGACGCGCTGGCGCAGGTGATCTACACCAGCGGCTCCACCGGCACCCCCAAGGGCGTGGCCGTCCCGCACCGCGCCGTGGTCCGCCTGCTCCGCGGGGCCGACTTCCTCCAGGTGGCCGCGGACGACCGCGTCGCCCCCACGGCCTCCCCGGTGTTCGACGCCGCCACCTGGGAGGTGTGGGCGCCGCTGGTGAACGGCGCGTGCCTGGAGATCCTCCCGCGCGAGGCCGTGCCGGACCCGCGCGCCCTTGCCGGCGCGCTCCGGGAGCGCGGGGTCAGCGTGCTCTTCCTCACCACCGCGCTCCTCCACCAGGCCGCGCGCGAGGAGCCCGGCGCCTTCGCCGGGCTCCGGGCCCTCCTCTTCGGCGGCGAGGCGGCGGACCCCGGGCTGGTGCGGCGCGTCCTGGAGCACGGGGCGCCGGGGCGGCTGCTCCACCTGTACGGCCCCACCGAGAGCACCGTGTACGCCTCGTGGCACCCGGTCGCCGCGGTCGCGCCCGGCGCGGCGACGGTCCCCATCGGCCGGCCGGTGTCCAACACCACCCTGTACGTGCTGGGCCCCGCCATGGAGGTCGTCCCCCCCGGGGTCCCCGGCGAGCTGTACGCCGGCGGCGACGGGGTGGCCCGCGGCTACCTGGGGAGGCCGGAGCTGACGGCCGAGAAGTTCGTCCCGGACCCGTTCTCGGGCGAGCCCGGCGCGCGCCTGTACCGCACCGGCGACCGGGCGCGCTGGAGCGAGGCCGGGGAGCTGGAGTTCCTGGGGCGGATGGACCGGCAGGTCAAGGTGCGCGGCTTCCGCATCGAGCCCGGCGAGGTCGAGGCCGCGCTCCGCGCCCTCCCCGGCCTCCGCGACGCGGTCGTCGCGGCGCGCGAGGGGGGGCCCGGCGCGCCCGGGGAGCGGCGGCTGGTGGCCTACGTCGTCCCGGGCGGGGACGCCCCCCCCGTGGAGGAGCTGCGCGAAGCGCTCCGCGAGCGCCTCCCGGAGTACATGGTCCCGACCGCCTTCGTGGTGCTGGACGCGCTGCCGCTCACCGCCACCGGCAAGACGGACCGGCGCGCGCTCCCCGCCCCGGAGGACGCCGCCGCCGCGCGGGAGCACGTGGCGCCGCGCACCCCCACGGAGATCGCGCTGGCGGAGATCTGGGCGGAGGTGCTGGGCAGGGACCGGGTGGGCGCGGAGGACAGCTTCTTCGAGCTGGGGGGCCACTCCCTGCTCGCCACGCAGGTGAACTCCCGCGTGCGCGAGAGGCTGGGCGCCGACCTGCCGGTGCGCGCCGTGTTCGAGGAGGTGACCGTGGAGCGCCTGGCCCGGCGCATCGACGAGCGCCGCGACGCCGCGCCCGCCGCCGCGTCCCCCATCACCCGGCGCAGCCGCGAGGCGTACCGCGTGTCCGGCGGCCCCGCCTAGCCCCGCGGCGCGGCGGCGCGGTCTTGCGGCGGGCCGGGCGCCGGGGCAGATTCCCCGCGTCCGGAGCCGCAGTCCCCCCACGCCGCCGCGCATGGCCGTGCAGGTAGAGATCTTCTCGGACTTCACCTGCCCGTTCTGCTACGTCACGGAGGCCGCGCTGCGCCGGGCGGCGGCCGAGGCCGGCGCGGAGGTGCGCCACCGCGCCTTCGAGCTGTACCCCGTCCCCGCGCCGCTCCCGCCGGACGCCGGCATGGAGTGGGAGGAGGCGCTTGCCTCCCTCGCCGCCGAGGCGGGGGTGGAGCTGCGCCGCCCCGGCTACCAGTCGCGCACCCGCAAGGCGCACGAGGCCGCCCGCTTCGCCCGGGAGCGCGGGGTGGAGCCCGCGATGCGCGCGGCGATCTTCGCCGCGTACTTCGCGGAAGGGCGCGACGTGGGCCGCATCGACGTGCTGGTGGAGCTGGGCGAGGCGCTGGGGCTGGACCGCACCGAGTTCAAGGTGGTGCTGGACATCGACCGCCACGCCGGGGCCGTCCTGGCCGACGAGGCGCTGGCGGAGCGGAGCGGGATCCGCTCGGTCCCCCTGCTGGTGGTGGGGTCCGGGCCGGACGCGGAGGTGCTGGTGGGTGCGCAGTCGTACGCGGCGCTCCGGGACGCGGTCGCCGGGCGCCGAGCGAGCTAAAGGAGACGAGGGAGATGTCAGACTACGAGCGCAGCACGGTCTTTTCCACCCGGCAGGTGTTCGAGAAGGCGCACGAGGTCCTCACCACGCGCGCCGAGCTGGAGCGCACGGCGGAGTCGCGCCATTCTGCCGCCTACACGGGCGCCGAGGGCAGCGTGGAGATCGAGGCCCACCGGCACGGGCCGTCCACGGTCGTCGTCATCCGGACCGACCGGCTCCGCACCTCCAAGGTGGACGGGGTGGTCCGGTACCTGATGAACCAGCTTCCCTACCAGCACGGCGATCCGCCGCGCGAGTAGCGGGTTCTGATTGTCGATGAAGTTGAAGAGGGCCGGTCCGTTGTTGCGGATCGGCCCTCCGTCTTGTACGGCTGAACTGCTTTCACGGCGGGTTTGGGCGTGCCCCCGGCTGGCGCCGGGGTCGGGCTGCGCGCGCTGTAGGGGAGCAAACAACGCTCCCCAACAGCGGCGAGCCCCCGCAAACCGCCGCGGGGTCTCGCCCCTCCGGGCGCGCATCCCTCACGCGGGCCCGCGCTGGCGTCCGCAGCAGGCCGCCGTTCAGCGTCCTTCGCACCTCGTACTGCCGTTCACTTTCGCACTCCCGCACTCTCGCCCTTTCGCACTTCAGTCCCCTACAGCCGCTCCATCCCCATCGCCCTCACCACCACCTCGTCCTGCCGGAAGCGCGCTTCCAGCTCCCCGCGGTACTCCTTCCACCAGGCGCGGTCCAGCTCCTCCGCCATCACCTCCAGGATCACCACGTCGTCGCGGTCCACGCCGCCGCCGGGGTCCCGCCAGGCGCCCTCCGCCGGGGAGCGCAGGTAGGCCGTCACCCCGCCGAAGCGCGCCGTCAGCTCCTCGCGCACCCGCGCGAAGGGCTCGCGGCCGAAGGGGCGGCCCTCGTTGTCGTACAGGGGGAGGAGGACCTGGACGAGGTGCATCTTCGTTCCTCGAAAAGAGAAGCGGGGGGGGGGGGGGGGGGGGGGGCCCCCCCGGGGGGGGGCGAGCGGGGGGGGAGGCGCCCCC
>JBFMFL010000227.1:3147-11826 GCA_040752145.1 Gemmatimonadota bacterium | reverse complement strand
GCGCCGGGCCGCCGCCGCCCCGGCGGCGCCCGCGGCGGCCGGGCCGCTGGACCTCAACACCGCCACCGCGGCGCAGCTGGAGGCGCTCCCCGGGGTGGGGCCGGCGCTGGCCGGGAGGATCGTGGCCTGGCGGGCCGCCCACGGGCGCTTCCGCTCGCCCGCGGAGCTGGACCGGGTGCCGGGAATCGGCGAAAAGTCGCTGCAGCGCATCCTCCCGCTGGTGCACGCTTCCCCTTGACACGGCTTGGGCTTGCGACCAACGTTGTCCTCCCTCCGCAAGCTCACCAGGCAATCCCATGGCAGTCATCGCCCCGCCTGATCGCATCGGCGACCAGCTCGTCCACGACGGTCTCGTAACCCGGGAACAGCTCACCAAGGCACTCGACGACGCGCGCCAGAACGGCAACCGCGTCGGCTTCAGCCTGGTCAAGCTCGGCTTCGTGGGCGAGCAGGACCTGGTCCGCGCGCTCGCCCGCCAGCACCGCGTCCCCGCGGTGGACCTGGAGCGCGTCAAGCTGGACCCCAAGCTCCTCAAGCTGATCCCCTCCGAGATCGCCACCAAGCACCAGGTGCTCCCGCTGCGCCGGGTGGGCCGGACGCTCACCGTGGCGATGGCGAACCCCACCGACCTGGGGGTGATCGACGACCTCAAGTTCGTCACCCGCTTCGACATCGAGCCGGTGATCGCGGGGGAGTTCACGCTCAAGAAGACCATCGAGAAGGAGTACGAGTCCTCCGACGAGCGCATCAACGACCTGCTCAAGCAGTTCGACCAGGACGACCTGGAGGTCCTGGAGGAGCGGGAGGAGGAGGTCAGCGTCAGCGCGCTGGCCGCGGCGGTGGACGAGGCGCCCGTCGTCAAGCTGATCAACGGGATCCTCACCGACGCCGTGCACCGCGGGGCCTCGGACATCCACTTCGAGTGCTACGAGAAGGAGGTGCGGGTCCGCTACCGCATCGACGGCGTGCTGCAGGAGATCATGCGCCCGCCGCCCAAGATGAAGGCGGCCCTCATCTCCCGCTTCAAGATCCTCTCCGACCTCAACATCGCCGAGCGCCGCGTCCCACAGGACGGGCGCATCAAGCTGCGCGTGGGGAGCCGGGTGATCGACTTCCGCGTCTCCACCCTCCCCACGCTCTTCGGCGAGAAGATCGTGCTCCGCATCCTGGACAAGGGCAACCTGACCCTGGACCTGGAGAAGTTCGGGATGGAGCCCAAGGCGGAGCGGGACTTCATGCAGGCCATCATGAACCCGTACGGGATGGTGCTGGTCACGGGCCCCACCGGCTCCGGGAAGACGACGACGCTGTACAGCGCGCTCTCCCAGATCAACACCCCCGAGGTCAACATCATGACGGCGGAGGACCCCGTGGAGTACAACCTCTACGGGATCAACCAGGTGCTGGTGAGGACCGAGATCGGGATGACCTTCGCGGCGGCGCTCAAGGCGTTCCTCCGCCAGGACCCCAACATCATCATGGTCGGCGAGATCCGCGACCTGGAGACGGGCGGCATCGCCATCAAGGCGGCGCTCACGGGCCACCTGGTGCTCTCCACGCTGCACACCAACGACGCCCCCTCCACCATCACCCGTATGGTGGACATGGGGATCGAGCCCTTCAACGTGGCCTCCGCGGTGAACCTGATCACCGCGCAGCGCCTGCTGCGCCGCATCTGCTCCAAGTGCAAGGAGCCCGCGACCTACCCCGCGGAGTACCTGCGCGCCGCCGGCCTCACGGAGGAGGAGATCGGGACGATCACCTTCTACAAGGGCAAGGGGTGCGACGCCTGCGGCGGCTCCGGCTACAAGGGCCGCCAGGGCCTCTACGAGGTGATGGCGATGTCGCCCTCCCTGCGCCGCATGGTGCTCCAGGGCGCCTCCACCGCCGACCTGCAGAAGCAGGCGATCTCCGAGGGGATGCTGACGCTGCGCATGGACGGCATGCTCAAGGTGAAGCGCGGCATCACGACCATCGAGGAAGTCATCAAGGAGACGGCCGGATAGACGGCGAAGTGCGGGAGTGCGGCCCCGCCCGGCCGCCGCCCCACCCCGGTGCTGAAGTGCGAGAGCGCCCCCCGTGGCCTCTCGCACTTTCTGTTTCCCCCCTCCGCCCACCCTGCACGATCTTCCCGGAGCGGCAGAGTTTTCGCCCTGCTCCGGCCGTTCCGCACTCTCGCACTCCCGCACTTTCGCACTTCCGTTTCCCGGCACGGAACTTGGTCTTGTTCCCGCCGGATCTCCGATTTCCCCCGGAACTGCCGGCCCTTCCCGGTGCGGAGCCCTTGCAAGCCGCAAGGCTCGTTGCATCCTGCCTCGACCGCCCCCGGCGGCCGGCCCGAAACCCCTCGCAGCAGCCGCAGCCCCACGCCATGAGCCTGAACCTCCGCGCCCTCCTGGAAGAGATGATCGAGCGGGGCGCCTCCGACCTGCACATCACCGCGGGCGAGCGCCCCAAGCTCCGCATCGACGGGGCGATCACCGACAGCTCGGGGGACTACATCCTCACCCCCAAGGACACGCTCCAGCTCACCTACTCCATCCTCACCGAGAACCAGAAGAAGCGGTTCGAGACCGAGGACGAGCTGGACTTCTCCTTCGGCATCCAGAACCTGGCGCGCTTCCGCGGCAACGTGTACCGGCAGCGCGGGTGCGTGGCGCTGGCGATCCGCCAGATCCCGTTCAAGATCCTCACCTTCGACGACCTCAAGCTGCCCCCGGTGGTGCAGAAGCTCGCCGAGAAGCCGCGCGGGCTGGTGCTGGTGACGGGCCCCACCGGCTCCGGCAAGAGCACCACGCTGGCCGCGATGATCGACAAGATCAACAAGGAGCGGCGCGGGCACATCCTCACCATCGAGGACCCCATCGAGTTCATCCACCGCCACCAGGGGTGCATGGTGAACCAGCGCGAGGTGGGGGCGGACACGCAGAGCTTCTCGCGGGCGCTCAAGTACGCGCTGCGGCAGGACCCGGACGTGATCCTGGTGGGCGAGCTCCGCGACCTGGAGACCATCCAGGCGGCGCTCACCATCGCCGAGACGGGCCACCTGTGCCTGGCGACGCTGCACACCAACTCGTGCGCGGAGACCATCAACCGCGTCATCGACGTGTTCCCCTCGCACCAGCAGCCGCAGGTGCGCGCCCAGCTGGCCTTCGTGCTGGAGGGGGTGCTCACGCAGCAGCTGCTCCCCAAGGCGCGCGGCCGCGGCCGGAGCATGGCGGCGGAGATCATGGTCTGCACGCCGGCCATCCGCTCCTGCATCCGCGACGACAAGGTGCACCAGATCTACTCCATCATGCAGGCCGGCAAGAAGCACGGCATGCAGACGCTGAACGACGCGCTCTACCAGCTCTACATGCAGCGCGAGGTGTCGCTGGAGGAGTGCCTGAAGCACTCGTCCGACCAGGCGGAGTTCCTCCGCATGGTCGGCGAGCCCGTGCCGGTCTGAACGGAAGTGCGAAAGTGCGGGAGTGCGAAAGTGCGTGAGGGTTGTTCGGGGCGGCCCGGCTGCCGGCGTGCAGCTGCGGGCTGTTCCCTGTTCCCTATTCCCTGTTCCCTGTAGTCCCCATGCCCGTCTTCAGCTACAGCGCCCGCACCCTGGCGGGCGACATCCAGGCGGGGGAGATCGACCTCCCCACGCAGGACGAGGTCATCGGCTTCCTGCGCCGGCAGCGGCTGATCCCGGTCGCCGTCCGCCCCAAGGCCAAGGACATCGAGTTCTCCTTCGGCTCGGGCGTCAAGACGCGCGAGGTGGTGATCTTCACGCGGCAGTTCGCCACGATGATCAACTCGGGGCTGCCGCTGGTGCAGAGCCTCTCCATCCTCGCCGAGCAGACGGAGAACAAGCGCTTCCGCAAGATCATCAGCGAGGTGCTGCACGACATCGAGTCGGGGCAGACGCTGGCCGACTCGATGAAGAAGCACCCGCAGGTGTTCACCGAGCTGTACGTGAACATGGTGGCGGCGGGCGAGGCGGGCGGCATCCTGGACGTGATCCTGCTGCGCCTGGCGGCGTTCCTGGAAAAGAACGACGCCCTGATCCGCAAGATCAAGGGCGCCATGACCTACCCGGCGGTGATGCTGTTCGTGGTGGTGGCGGCCACCACCATCCTGCTCTGGAAGGTGGTGCCGGTGTTCGCCAACATCTTCCTGGACGCCGGGCTGGCGCTGCCCACGCCCACGCGGGTGGTGCTGGCGGTGAGCAGCTTCCTCCAGAGCTACATCCTGTTCATGTTCGTGGGGGCGATCGCGGGGGCGTTCCTGCTGCGGCGCTACTACAAGACGGAGGGCGGGCAGCTGGTCATCGACCGGGCGCTGCTGAAGATGCCGGTGCTGGGATCGCTGCTGCGCAAGTCGGCGGTGTCGCGCTTCACGCGAACGCTGGGGACGCTGGTGTCGTCGGGCGTGTCCATCCTGGAGGGGCTCCAGATCACGGCGCGCACCTCGGGCAACCGGGTCATCCACGACGCGGTCATGGCGTCGCGGGCCTCCATCGCGGGGGGCGCCACCATCTCGGAGCCGCTCAAGTCGTCCGGGGTGTTCCCGCCCATGGTGGTGCAGATGATCAACGTCGGCGAGCAGACGGGCGGGCTGGACGAGATGCTCTCCAAGATCGCCGACTTCTACGACGACGAGGTGGACGCGGCGGTGTCGGCGCTGACTTCGGTGCTGGAGCCCATCATGATCGTGGTCATGGGCGTGGTGATCGGCGGCATGGTGGTCGCCATGTACATGCCGATGTTCGACATGATCAACGCGGTCGGGAAGTAGCCGCCTGACGGGCGACACGTATTCTGTCGCAATTGCGACATCTATTCTGCCGCTCGCGCCATCCGGTTCTGTCGCAGATCGCGACGCCGAGTTCTGTCGCAGTACACAGACAACAGCAGTGCAAGATGTTGCAAGCAATGCGCCCGGGCCACTCCGGGCGCATTGTCGTGCTTCTGGGATTCGCAATCGCAATCTGTGCGACAGAAATGGCTGTCGCACGAGCGACAGAATTCGATGTCGCTCACGTCCATGACGGACTACGGCCTCGAGCGCCCGCGCAGCGTCGGAGTCGTCCGCGGCTTCGACATTTCGAATTCCAGGTAGTGGGGCTGCTGTCCTACCTTTCGGATCTTGTCCTTGCAGGCGGCGACGGAGCGACTGTACAGGTACGGATTGATCACGGCGACGCTGGCGCCCGTCCGATCGGCGATACGCCGCATCTCGTCGACGTCGGCGGTGTTGACGGCGCAAGGCTTCTCGACGATGACGCGCCGATATCCTGCCTCGGTCGCAGCGCGCAGAGCCGATGCGTGATCGTCTGCGGGCGTGCAGATGTGCACGATCGTATGATCCGGGTCGACGCCCGTCAGGTCCGCGAGCGAGGTCGCGCAGCTGATCCGTCGCGGGTCGTATCCATAGTCGTATTCGAGACGATGCAGCGCGCGCTTCATTCCCCCTTCCACGGTGTCGACAAGACCGACGACAGCCCCGAATGGTGAAGCTGAGGCGCTGTCACGGCGGATTTTCTCCAGGACAGGAACGTGTAGACCCAACCCTGCTCGTCCCCGGCCGACAACCACCGCGCCGAGGCATTGAGTAGGCATACCCACGTTCGACATGTGTCACAGGTCGGTCGGCACCAGCCGGGCCGAGGTCGTTAAGTCAGCCACTTCGTGGGTGGCACGGTACCCGTGCGGCCTCCCGCTCGGTCGTCGACATGCGCTGACTCCCTGGGGTGCGCGGCGCCCGCGGCGCGCCCGGGTTGTGGCAGACATTTCAGGACAGGACGAGAATAGCGCACAGGCTCACGAATCGCCAAGAGATTGACTGTCGCCTTCGGCCCCACCGGCCGCACGTGGCGGGATTGGCTCCCGCAGTCGCCGGAGGATAATCCTTGTCCGCTCACGTCTTCGACACGAGCCCTTTCCCCCGCGCGGGAAAAGCGCGAATGTTTAACGCCAGTTCCGTGACAGGTGAGCGGCGGTGCATGGGTCGGCACGGGACCCCGCCCCCGCTCCGCACGGCTGCTGGCACGGCTCGCGTGCGGTGGCGGATACCGCGCTGTCGCCCTCGCAGGCCGGGCCGATCAGCGAGTGTCGGGAATCACGTGAGCTGGCAAGGCAAGGGATCCTGCGCACGTAGGCCCCTCCCAGTTTCACGGCTTAGGCGAAATTTCCTGAGGGGGAACAGGCTATGGACGTGCTTGCCGGTCGGACATCCTCCACATCAGCGTCGGTGACGGTGAGCGCAGTCCAGGTGGAGCTGCCGGCGGAGGGCTGGCAGGAGACGCTGGCGGACGCCCCGGAGCCGCTGGAGCTGCCGGCGGACCGCCCGCGCCCCGCGCAGCCGGACCACGCCGGGGACGTGGTCCGCCTGGAGCTGGACGAGGAGGCGACCGCGGCGCTCCGGGCGCTCGGCGGCCGCCACGGGGCGACGCTGGCCACGACGCTGCTGGCGGGCTGGGCCGCGACCCTGGGCCGTCTGTCGGGGCAGACGGACCTGGTCATCGGCACCTTCACGGGCAGCCGGGGGCGCCGGGAGGTGGAAGGGCTGATCGGCCGCTTCGCGGATCCCCTGCCGGTGCGGGTGGACCTGACGGGCTCGCCCACGGCCGCGGAGCTGCTGCGGCGGGTCGAGGCGCGGGTGCAGGGAATGCTGCGGAACCAGCAGCCGGACGGCGCCGCGTCGGCCGCGCCCCCGTTCCGGGCGGCGTTCTCGTGGCGGGACGCACCCGGGAGCGGGCCGGAGCTGCCCGGTCCGGAGCCGGCTGCCGTGGCGGCTCTGGAGCCACGTTCGACGGCCGGGCTCGACCTGTCGCTCGAGCTCCGGGAGGAAGGGGGCCGGGTCGCGGGAGAGGTGGTGTTCGCGACGGCGCTGTTCGAGCGGGAGACGGTGGAGCGCTACGCGGGGTACCTGCGCCGCCTTCTCGCGGGGATGGCCGCCGACGAGACCCGGCCGACCGACCGGCTGACGCTGCTCTCGGACGAGGAGCGCCGGCGCGTGGTGGAGGAGTGGAACCGCACCGAGGCGCCGTACCCCGCCGACTCGTTCATCCACGAGCGCTTCGAGGCGCAGGCCGCGCGCACGCCGGACGACGTGGCGGTGGTCTTCGAGGACCGGCAGTTGACGTACGGGGAGCTGAACCGGCGGGCGAACCGGCTGGCGCACCACCTGAGGGAGCTGGCCGTGGGGCCGGACGTGCGCGTGGGGATCTGCGTCGAGCGGGGGCTCGAGCTGGTGGTCGCCGTGCTGGGGGTGCTCAAGGCGGGGGGAGCGTACCTGCCGCTGGACCCCAGCTACCCGCGGGAGCGGCTGCTCGACATGGTGCGGGACAGCGCCCCGGTGGTGCTGCTGACGCACGGGGCGCTGGCCGGGCGGCTCGCGGGGCTGGAGCTGCCCCTGCTCGCGCTGGACGAGGACGCGGCCTGGTGGGACGGACAGCCGGCCACCGACCCGGAGCGCGCCGCGCTCGCGCCGGAGAACCTGACGTACGTGATCTACACCTCGGGCTCCACGGGCCGGCCCAAGGGGGTGGAGATGACGCACCGGGGGGCGTCGAACCTGCTGCACTGGTACCTGGGCGCCACCCGGATCTCGGAGCGCGACTCGGTCCTGGTCGTCACCTCCTTCAGCTTCCACCTGACGCAGCGCAACCTCCTGGCCCCGCTGTTCGTGGGCGGCCGGCTGCACCTGGCGCGCGAGCCGTTCGAGCCGGGCCGGATCGCCGCCCAGGTCGTCGCGTCGGGCATCACCCTGATGAACCTCACGCCGACGGGCTTCCAGGCGCTGGTCGAGGCCGACGGGGGGCGGGCGATCGGCGGGCTGCGGATCGTGGTCTTCGGCGGGGAGCCCCTGTACCCGCGGCAGCTGGCGAGGGTGCCGGAGCCCCGTCCCGTGTTCCTGAACCCGTACGGCGCCACGGAGGCGACCGGGATCACGTGCCACCACTTCGCCCGTGAGGACCTGGCGAGCTACTCCAGCCGCTCCATGCCGCCGGGCCGCCCCATCGCCAACGCCACGGTCTACGTCCTGGACGGAGCAGGCGAGCCGGTGCCGGTGGGGGTGACGGGGGAGCTGTACCTGGGAGGCGCCGGGGTGACGCGCGGGTACCGCGGGCTCCCGGGACACACGGCCGAGCGCTTCCTCCCCGACCCCTTCGGGGCGACGCCCGGCGCGCGGCTGTACCGCACGGGCGACCTGGGACGGTGGCTGCCGGACGGGACCGTCGAGTTCATGGGCCGCGGCGACGCGCAGGTGAAGGTGCGCGGGTTCCGGATCGAGCTGGGCGAGATCGAGGCGCGGCTGGCCGAGCACGCGGCCGTGCGCGAGGTGGTGGTCGTGGCGCGGGCGCGCGAGGGGGAGGCCGGCGACCCGCGGCTGGTGGCCTACTACGTGGGCGAGCAGACGGGCGCGGCGGCGCTGCGCGCCCACCTGGCGGAGCGGCTGCCGGAGTACATGGTCCCGGCCGCGTTCGTCCACATGGACGCGCTCCCGGTCAACCCCAACGGCAAGCTGGACCGCAGGGCGCTGCCGGCGCCGGAGCTCGCGCCCGCAGAGGAGACGTACGTGGCGCCGCGCACCCCCGAGGAGGAGGTGCTGGCGGGGGTCTGGGCGGAGGTGCTGGGCGTCGAGCGGGTCGGCGTGGAGGACGGCTTCTTCGACCTGGGCGGGCACTCGCTCCTGGCCACG
>JBFMFL010000227.1:0-3047 GCA_040752145.1 Gemmatimonadota bacterium | reverse complement strand
GTACGTGGCGCCGCGCACCCCCGAGGAGGAGGTGCTGGCGGGGGTCTGGGCGGAGGTGCTGGGCGTCGAGCGGGTCGGCGTGGAGGACGGCTTCTTCGACCTGGGCGGGCACTCGCTCCTGGCCACGCGCGTGGTGTCGCGGGTCCGCGAGGTGTTCGGCGTGGAGGTGCCGCTGCGGGCGCTCTTCGAGGCACCCACGGTGGCGGAGCTGGCCGAGCGCGTGGAGGAGATGCGCCGCGCGGGCGCCGGGGTGCAGGTCCCGCCCATCGTGAAGGTCCCCCGGGACGGGTCGCCGCTGCCGCTGTCGTTCGCGCAGGCGCGGCTCTGGTTCATCGACCAGCTGGAGCCGGGGAGCGCCGCGTACAACATCCCCGTGCCGCTGTGGGTGCGCGGGGCCGTGGACGTACGCGTGCTGGCCGGCGCGCTGTCGGAGCTGGTGCGCCGGCACGAGGCGCTGCGCACCGTCTTCCGCTCGACCGCGGGCGAGCCGACCCAGGTGGTCCTCCCCGCGGCGCCCGTTCCCCTCCCGTCGGTGGACCTCCGGGCGCTCTCCCCCGAAGCGCGGCGGATCGAGACGAAGCGCCTCGCGGCCGAGGACGCGGCGCGGCCGTTCGACCTGGCGAGCGGGCCGCTGCTGCGCACGACGCTGGTACGGTCGGGAGAGGGCGAGAGTGCGCTGCTGGTGAACCTGCACCACGTCGTCGGCGACGGGTGGAGCCTGGGCGTCTTCTTCCGCGAGCTCTCGGCGCTGTACCGGGCGTTCGCGGCCGGGGCATCGTCGCCGCTGCCGGAGCTGCCCGTGCAGTACGCCGACTTCGCCGTCTGGCAGCGGGCCTGGCTCTCGGGCGAGACGCTGGAGGCGCAGGTCGGCTACTGGAAGCAGGAGCTGGGCGGCGCCCCCCCGCTCCTGGAGGTCCCCACGGACCGTCCGCGCGCCCCGGGGCAGAGCGCGCGCGGGAGGACCCACCCGTTCGCCCTGTCCGCGGAGGCGGCGCAGGGGCTGCGGGCGCTCTCGCGCCGGGAGGGGGCGACGCTGTTCATGACCGTCCTCGCCGCCTGGCAGGCGCTGCTGGGGCGCTACGCGGGAGAGACGGACGTCGTCGTGGGCTCCCCGATCGCGGGGCGGACGCGGGCCGAGCTGGAGGGGCTGATCGGCTTCTTCGTCAACATGCTGGTGCTGCGCGCCGACCTGGGCGGCGACCCCACCTGGGCGGAGCTGGTGGGTCGCACCCGCAGGGCGGCGCTGGGGGCGTACGCGCACCAGGACGTGCCCTTCGAGCGCCTGGTCGACGAGCTGGCGCCCGAGCGCAGCCTCGCACACGCGCCGCTCTTCCAGGTGACGTTCGCGCTCGACCGGTCCGGGAACGGGGGGCCGAGCCTGGGCGGCGCGGGGCTGGAGCGGTTCGGAGGGGGCGAAGCGGTGGCCAAGCTCGACCTGGACCTGACCCTGGTGGACGACGGAGGGGTGCTGGCGGGCGGGCTCACCTACGCGACGGCGCTGTTCGAGCCGGAGACGGCCGCGCGCATGGCGCGCCACCTGGAGACGCTGCTGGAGTCCATGGCGGCCGACCCGGGGCGCCGCCTCTCCGCGGCGTCGCTGCTGCGGGAGGGGGAGCGCGCGCAGCTCCTGGCCGCGGGGCGCGGGGAGGCGCGGCCCTTCCCGGGCGACGCCCTCGTGCACCGGGTGATCGCCGCGCGCGCCGCCGCCTGGCCGGACGCCCCCGCCGTGGCGTGCGGCGGCTCGACGCTCAGCTTCCGCGAGCTGCACGAGCGGGCCGACCGCCTCTCGCTGCGCCTGCGCGCCCGCGGCGTGGGTCCCGAGACCGTCGTGGCCGTCCTCCTGGACCGCTCCGCCGAGCTGGCCGTGTCGCTGCTGGCCGTCCTCCGGGCCGGCGGCGCCTTCGTCCCGCTGGACCCCGCGTACCCGGCCGGGCGCCTGGCCCACCTGCTGGAGGACAGCGGCGCCGCGGTGGTCCTCACCCGCGCCGGGCTCGCCGGTGCGCTCCCCGCCGGCTCCGCGGCGGTGGTGTGCGTGGACGCGGAGGAGGAGCCCGCCGGGCGGGCGGACGCTCCCGACGTGGGGCCGGACGCGCTGGCCTACCTGATCTACACGTCGGGCTCCACCGGGCAGCCCAAGGGGGCGATGGTGGGCCACCGCTCCCTGCTCTGCTACGCGGAGGCGATGCGCGAGCGGATGGAGCTGGCCCCCGGCGACCGGGTGCTGCAGTTCGCCTCCCCCGCCTTCGACGTGATGATCGAGGAGGTCTTCCCCGCCTGGCTGAGCGGCGCCTGCGTGGTCTTCCCGCAGGACGACCTGCTGGGCTCCCCGCACGAGCTGCTGCGGCTGCTGGAGCGGGAGCGCGTCAGCGTGGTGGAGCTGCCGACGGCGTTCTGGCACGAGTGGGTGCGCACGCTGGCGGAGGAGGGCGCGCGCCTGCCGCCCGGCCTGCGCCTGGTGCTGATGGGCGGGGAGCGGGTCCTGGCGGAGCGCCTGGAGCAGTGGGCCGGCCTGGGCGTGCCGCTGCTGCACGTGTTCGGCCTCACCGAGACGACGGTGACCACGACGACGCTGCGCCTGGAGGCGGGCGAGGACGGCTCGCGCCGGTCCAGCCTCCCGCTGGGCGTGCCGCTGCCGAACGCCGCGGTCCACGTGCTGGACGGGGCGGGAGAGCCGGTGCCGCCGGGCATGGTGGGGGAGCTGTACGTCGGGGGCGCGGCGGTGGCCCGGGGCTACCACGCGCGTCCGGCGCTGACGGCCGTGCGCTACGTGCCCGACCCGTTCGCGGCCGAAGCGGGGGCGCGGCTGTACCGCACGGGGGACCGGGTGCGCCGGCTGGCCGACGGGACGCTGGAGTTCCTGGGGCGCATGGACAGCCAAGTCAAGCTGCGCGGCTACCGCATCGAGCCGGGCGAGATCGAGGCCGCGCTGCGGGAGCACCCGGCCGTGCGCGAGGCGGTGGTGGTCGTGCGGGAGGATGCGCCGGGCGACCGGCGCCTGGTGGGCTACGTGGTGGCCGAGGGCGCGGCGGCCTCGCCGGGGGAGCTGC
>JBFMFL010000226.1:0-11915 GCA_040752145.1 Gemmatimonadota bacterium | reverse complement strand
GCGGGCGCCCCCGGCCCAATGCCGGGCCCGGGGCCTCCCGCTTTCCGTCCTCCCCGCGTCAGCCCTGCGGCGCGTCGCCGCCGGCCGCCTCGCCGCCCTCGGCGAGCGGGCCGGGCTCCTGGATCAGCTCCTCCAGCGCCAGGATGGCGCCCGCGATCCGCAGCAGCGTCTCGTGCAGGCTGTTCTGGCGGGCCTGGAGATCCGCCAGCATCCGCTGCCCCTCCTCGTACTCGCCCCGCAGCTCCTGGAGGCGCTTCTCGATCTGCTCTTTCATCGCTCTCGGCGGTTGGGTGTGGGCCTGCCCGGCGGACCGGCCCGGTAATCTAGTGGAGCGTGACCAGGACCGGGATCTTCCCCCGCCCCTTGTCCAGCGCGGCGAGCGCCTTGCCCACGATGGCGCCGGCGGCCCGCGCCGGGTCGTCCACGCGGCGGGCGTAGCCGCGGGTGGCGCTGGTGGTGAGCAGGTCGCCCACCCCGATGGCGCCGTAGTCCGCGTCCACCTTGCAGGTCACGAAGGCGCCCAGCGTCACCATGGCCCCCACCTGGCCCGGCTGCACCTCGGTGGCGGTGGGGTCCGCGTCGCCGTTGCGCTCGGCGAAGGAGCTGATCTCCGCCACCACGCCGCACACGCGGGTGTCGTGCTCGCGGTCGGTGAGGTCCACCTCGGGGATGGGGATGCGGCCGGCGTCGTTGAGGTACTGCGACTCCTGGTTGGCCCCGATCACCACCACGTCGCCCTGCTCCAGCACGTCGCCGGTGGTGTTGACGAACTCGTCCACCACGTAGCCGTACTTGGAGCCGTCCACCGACAGGTTGCCCTGGATGCGCGCCCCGCCCATGACGTGCAGGCGGTATCCCGGCGTCTCCGTGCCGATGCCGATGTTCCCCTCGACGGAGAGGTGGCCCGTCCCGCCCCATCCCTTGCTGACGATGGTGATGCCCTTCTGGAGGAAATAGACGTTCTCCTCGCCGTTGATGTGGATCCGGCCCGGCGAGTAGAACGACTTGCTCGCCCCGAGGACGATGTCGTTGTCCACGATCAGCTTGCCGTGCACCGCCAGCTCGTCCCACACGCCCACCCGCCGCACGCCGCCGGCCGAGCTGTTGCCGACGATCATCAGCTTCTTGTCGCCCGTCGTGTCGTTGGAGATCTCGGCCTTGTTGGCGTCCGCGTGCCCGCTCCACCGCGAGGTGAAGCGGATGGGGTTGCCGTCCGTGAGGATCCGGAGGCTGCCGGCGACGGTCAGCCGGTCGTCCACGGGGTCCACGCCGCCGATGCCGAAGTTGCCGGTGCCCCGGCGGTACATGAGCGCCCTGCCCCACTGCCAGTTCCCGGCGGCGTCGTCGGGGGCGATGTAGAGGATGTCGCCGCCCGCGTGCGTACGGGTGTGGAAGGTGAACTTGGAGCCCTTGCCGCCGCCCATCAGCACGTCGCCGGCCACGTCCAGCTTGCCGCCCTGGGGGAGGTTCGTCCCGATGCCGACGCTCCCGGACGCCATCAGGGCAAGGTGGTCGTCGGGGTCGTTGGTGGTGCCGATCTCGAAGGTGGTGCCCTCGCCGCCGCGCGAGTAGTAGCGGATGTACGCCGAGTCGCCGCTGCCGCCGCCGATGTTCTCCGGGAACATGATCCCGGAGGACGAGGTGTGCCCGGGCATGGGCATGATCGCCCCGTTGACCACCTGGAGCTTGGCGCCCGGCGTGATGGTGCCGATGCCGACGTTGCCCGTGGGGGTGGCCGCCAGCGTGTCGCCGTACGCCTCCGTCCACAGCCGCGCGGTCCCTTCGTGGTTGAACCACACCCAGCGGTCCCCGGCCGCCGGCGTGGCCGGCCAGGCGGCGAGCGACCGCCGGATCAGGGAGAGCTCGGCCACCGGGCCGCTCGCCTCCAGCTTGCCGTTCCCCGGGCCCGAGATGATGGGGCCCACCGCGATGTGGGTGGTGGCGTGCAGCTGCGCGGCGGGCACCGTGGTGCCGACCCCCACCCGCCCCGCCGCCGTGACGGAGAGCAGGTGGGTGCCGGAGCCGTAGTTGCCGCCGTACAGGCGCAGGGCGCGGGGGGCGCCCACGGGCACCTCGTCGGAGACGAAGTGGAAGTTGTTCGCCACGGTGGAGCTGGCGCCGATCTGCAGACCCGACTCGGGGACGTGCAGCGCGGTCTTCGGCGCGACCGCGCCGATGCCGACCGCCACCCTGCCCCCGAGGGTGCTGGTGCCGGCGACCGAGAGGCTGCCCTCCGCGGCGACGTTCTGCGTCACCCGCAGGCTCCCGGTCAGGTCGGCCCGGTTGGCGGCGCCCCAGCGGAAGAGCGGGTACTCGGCGGCGGGGCGCCCCTCCGAGGCGAGCGCCAGGCTCCTCACCTCCAGGTCGCCGCCCACCACGCCGGCGTAGCGGCGGCGCGCGGCGACGTCGCCCTCGTCCACGGAGGCGACGGTGCCGTCGGCGGCCAGGTTGACGCGGGCCAGCAGCAGCACGTCGCCCTGCCGGGCGGGGGGCGCGTCCACCACCCTGACCTCGGCGCGCTCGGTCCAGCGGCGCGCCTCGAACCCGGTGCCGGTCTCGTCGGTCTCGTCGGTGGGCTCCTCCAGGTAGCGGAGGGTGACGAACACCGTCTTCACCGAGTACGTCCCCAGCGGCTCCACGCGCTCGGTGAGCAGGACGATCTCGCGCCCCTGCTCGTCGATCGCCGTCCCCGGCGCCACCCTGACGGTGCTGGCCCCCGCGGCGGCGGTCACCTGCAAGCCCTCGGCGACGCCCCAGGTGTGCAGCACCCGGTTGAGGCGGCGGCGCATGCGGAGGTGGTAGTCCTGCTCCTCCTGGAAGTCCTCCACCCGCAGGAACTGGTGGTTGAAGTACCTCAGGCGTTTGATGGCAAGCTCTTCGGCCATGCTCGGGTTATCCGGGTCTCAGGTCGTCGGCGTGGACAGGTCCAGCACGTACCGGGTGTGCGCGGGCTTCTCCGCCTCGATCACCGCCGTGGCGACCTCGCGGAGGCGGCGGACGTCGGCGGGGTCGGCGGTGGGCGCGCGCAGCCGCACCCGGAAGAAGTGGGGCGCCCCGCCGGCGAACAGCGTGTCGGCGCCGATGCGCGAGCTGACGCCGAGCTGGAACGACGAAGTCAGCTCGTTGACCTCCACGTCGGCCGGGGGGAGGCCGGTGTGCACCTCCAGGATCTCCTCCAGCCCGCGGCGGGTGCCGCGGCGGCGGTACAGCGTCACCGCGCGGCGGATGAACTCGCGGCGGCGGGCCTCTTCCAGGTCGGCGCGGAAGGAGAGCGCCACCCAGCCGCCCAGCCACTCCAGGAAGTCCCCGGGGGCCTCGTCGGGGTCGAACGTCCGGTGGACGGTGTCGATCTCCGTCTCCAGCTCCGCCAGCACCTCCTGGAACGCCCGGAGGAAGAGCGCCAGCCAGCTGGGCCCGGCGGCGTCCCGGCCGTCGGCGGCGACGGTCTGCTGGAAGGGCGCCGGGAGGAGGCGGAGCAGGTCGAGCGGTTCGCGCGTCGCCATGAATCGGTCAGCGGAGGTCCAGGGACACGCGCACCTCCGCCATCTCGCGGGCGGAGAGGCGCAGGCCGGTAACGGCGCCGGAGTCGTCGGTGGCGAGGTGCGCGGGGTCGGCGTCGAAGCGCACCGTCACCGCCTGGCGCTCGTTGACGGCGGCCAGGCGGCGCAGCTCGGTGCGCAGCCCGGCCACGGTGTAGCCCCCGGCCGGCTGCGCGAAGTAGCGCTCCGCGGCGGCGCGCAGGTCGCGCCTGGCGTCGGCCTCGTCCACGGCGCGGTTGCGGGTGGCCTCCACCGCCACCCGCACGGGGACGGCGTGGGTGGACACCTGCACGTCGCCGGGGACCACGCGGAGCAGCGGGAGGTGGTGCTGCGCCATGGCGAGCCCCACCTGGGTGCGGCCGTCGGCGGAGCGCAGCTCCGGCGCGGCCACGCACCCCCGCTCGCCCGGCTCGCACCCCGGGAGCAGCTCCAGGAAGGGGACGTGGTCCACCAGCGGCAGCCGCTCCAGCGCGGCGTACAGCTCGGAGGCGTACACGTCGCGCCCGAAGGCGCGCCCCCCGCCCTCCACCCCGCCGCGGAGCGGGTCGAAGAAGCGCTCCAGCTCCGCCTGCACCGCGCCCAGCTGCGCCTCGGGGACGTCGGGGCGGCTCATCACCCGCACCCTCACCCGCACCGGCACGTAGGTGGGCCCCACCACGTGGTGGCGGGTGGTCAGCATGCGCCGCGGGTCCAGCCAGCTCCACAGCGCGCGGCGCAGCGGCCAGTCGGGGGCCAGCCCGGCGTACGAGGGCAGGGCGTCCGCGTCCGTCGGCGGCGCCGGGCGGGGGAGCACCACCAGGCTGAGGTGCCCGGGCTCGGCGGCGGTCCGCTCCGCCTCGGTGCCCGCGTTCAGGTTGCGGCGGGGGACGCAGAAGGCGCGCTCCACCGGCCGCACGCCGGAGGGGAGCGGATCCGTGGCCCGGTCGAGCCCCGCGGGGCCCCACCACTCGCGCGCCCACCACGCCTCGCGCCCGGCCCACGCCTGCTCCGCGGTGAGGCCGGCGGCCTCCTGCGGCCGGACCCGCGACAGCCAGGCGAACCAGGCGTCCGGGGAGTCCGCGGCCTCGGCCTCGCGCAGCTCGGCGAGCCAGGCGTTGAACGTCTCCAGCGCCAGCGTCTCGTAGTCGCCGCGCGTCACCGCGCGCTCCCGCTCGCGCAGGCGCAGCACGCCGCGGCGCAGGGCGTCGTCCAGCGCGGCGCCGCCCGGCTCCACGGCGCCGCGGAGGTCGCCGGCGCCGCCGTCCAGCAGCTTGAGGAAGACGCGGAGGTTGGCGTCCGGCACCTGGTTGGTGCGGTACACCATCATCTCCGCCAGGTGGGCGAACAGCTCCACCAGGGTGATCCCCGGGTCGGACGGGTTGTGGTCCGTCCAGCCGGGGGCCAGCCCCGGGATCATGGTGCGCGCCTCCTCGACGAAGTCGGCGAAGGTGCGGTCGTCCAGGTCGGGAAGCGGGATCGGCACGCGGTGCTCCCGGGTCAGGCGTCGGCCAGGCCGACGACGGTGATCCGGTGCTCGCCGCCGTAGACCAGCGAGCGCTCCGGGTGCGGCATCTCCTCCGTCTCCACCTCCAGGGCGCGGACGTGGTCCACCCCCGGCGTGTCCTCCACCAGCGCGTACAGGTCGGACCGGTGCGGGCGCCGCCCGAACGGCCACCCCTCGCCCCCCGCCCCGCCGGTGAGCGGGTGCAGGAAGGCGGCGATGCGCGCCAGCACGGCGGCGTGCACGTCGCTGGCGGCCTCCAGCCGCGCCGGGACCATCTCGGCGCTCACCACCACCCGCGCCCACTCCGGCCCCTGCACCACCAGGTCCACCGTGGGCGACACGCGCGCCTCCAGGTGCTCCCGCACCCGCGCCAGCAGCTCCAGGCTGGGCGCCGGGCGGGCCTCCGCGCCGCGGGGGACCAGCACCAGCGCCACCGTCCCCACCGACTCGACGCCCGGCGGGACGGCGTGCGCCAGCGCCAGCTCGGGCGACGCCTCGAAGGCCAGGTCCTCGTAGTCGGCCAGGGCCACGGCGCGGTCGCGGTGGCGGATGGTGCGCGGGCCCCGCAGCCGCGCCTGCGCCGCCGTCTCCCCGGCGGCGCCGCCCGCGGCGGGCTCCGGGTTGGTGGCGGCCGTGACGTACGGGACGGTGGTGCGCAGCCGCGCCACGCTCCCGGCGGGGCGGTTCCCCTCGGGGCCGCCGCCGGACAGGTAGCCGGCGAGGCGCAGGTTGCCGCGGCCTCGCGGCGGGATCATCCCGCGCCGCCCGTCGCCGAAGCGCACCTCGCCGCTCCAGCGCTCCAGCGTGTAGTGCCGGCTGCGCGGCCCCGAGCCGAAGAAGTCCGGCACCCGCGTCCACCTCACCCACACCTCGGCCGGGCGCCCGGCCTCGTCCTCCACCACGCGGATCGCGTCCGGACCGACCTCGGCCAGGATCGCCTCGCGCTCCGCGGCGGGGGGAAGCTCCGGCTCGCGCACCTCCAGCGTCTCGCCCGGGAGCACCGGCGCGCGGGTGGTGCGGAAGCCCTGCCCCGGCTCGCCGTTGCCGGAGCCCAGCACCTCGTCCGTGGTGAGCACGGTGTGCGAGGCCCAGGTGGTGTTCGCCAGCACCCGCTCCAGCACGGGGGGCACCGGGTAGCCGCCGCGCTCCAGGCGCGCCCGCAGCCAGAAGGCCGTGCGCCCGAAGCGGGTGGACGCGGGGAACACGGGCGGCCCCACGAAGGCGAGCAGCCCGCGCCGGGTGAAGCCGGCCGTCTCGTCGCGCGCGCCCAGGTGGGCCCAGCGCGAGCCGTCCCAGTGCTCCCACACCACGCTGGCCGGCTCCTCCGCCGCCGCGTCCGCCGCCAGCGCGTCGTAGGTGGCGGCCACGGCCCCCAGGTACAGCGTGTTCAGCCGGTTGTCGAAGCCGCGCGCGTCGCCCGGCCGCTCCCACCCCAGGTACAGCGCCGGCTCGGTCTCGGCGGGGGGGACGAAGGGGACGAACGGCGCCGCCAGCCCGGCCCCGTCCGCCGGGCGCTCCACGGTGAAGTCGTTCTCCGTCGCCACCAGCGGCACCGGGGCGAAGGGGGCCGTGTAGTCGTACGCCACCTGCACGGAGCGGACGGAGGGCGGGCGGACGTCGGCCGGGGTGAGCAGGTAGACGGGGACCGTGGTGCCGGGGTAGACCGCGGTGGACTTCTCGTACGCGGCCTCGCGGCCGTAGTTGCCCCCGGAGAGGCGCGCGCGGATCCAGGGCTCGCTGCGCCCGTCCACCTCCACCTCGCCCATCCCCGCCGGGCGCACGAAGGTGACCTGCGCGGGCGCCGCGGCGGAGCCGACGGTGAACGCCCGGGAGCCGTCCGCCAGCTCGAAGTTCGTCGTCCCCGCCGTGCCGTCGGAGCGGGAGGTGCCCAGCAGCTCCCACTTGCCGGTGCCGCGGTCCCAGTACTCCCAGCTCAGCACCACCCCGTTCGCGGCGGCCGGACGCGGCGTGCCGTTGGGATCCGCCGGGTTGGTGAGGACCACGGACAGCGTGACCTTCGCGCCCGGCTTGTCGGCCAGGGCGCGGCACGACAGGTACACCGCGTCGCCGATGCGCGGCGTCTCGCCGAAGGGGAAGAAGTCCCTGTGCGGCTCCACGGCCGCGCCCGCGGCGAGCACCGCGTCGGGGACCAGCCCGGCCGCCACCATCTTCACCTGCGACTCCACGGAGGCCACCGGCGGGATGGACAGCGCGGCGTCCAGCCGGACGCGCAGCAGCACCGGCGGGTAGGCGGCGTCGTCGGTGCCGTAGCCGCCCTGCGCCACCCGGGCGCGCAGCCACAGCCGCTCCACCCCGCCCACCGTGCCCGGGGCCCAGTCCGCCGGGACGCGGAATTCCACGCTCCCCGCCGCGGTGAAGGCGCGGGTGCCGTCGCGGAACAGCGCGGTGTCGCCGCCCACCGACTCCTCCGTGTCGGAGGAGCGCCCCAGCTCCTTCCAGGCGCCGCCCGGCGCGCCGTACTCCCACGCCAGCACCAGGTCTCCTGCGGGAAGGACGCGGTGGGCCGGGTCCGGCTCCACCCGCAGGACCGCCCGCGCCCCGGCAAGGGCGAACACCGCCGGGGCCGCCAGGTACCAGGCGTCGCGCGGCTCCGCCCACCCGAAGGGGTAGACGCGGTCGTCGCGCTCGCCCCCGCGCAGCCCGGCCGGCGGCGCGGCCCAGCCGTATTCCGGCACCACGTCGCGCTCGCGCAGCGGCACGGTCAGCTCGCCCGAGAGCCAGGCGCCGCGGCGCCCCAGCACCTCCGTCTCCGGGACGGTGGGGAGCCCGGGGAGGACCACGCTCCACCCGTCCGCCCCCTGCGACACCGCGCCCGGCGGGAGCGGGAGCCATCCCTCCTCCGCCCGGTACGACCAGCGGATCCACCCCGGCCAGGGGACCTCGGCGCCGGCCGGCGCGAAGCGCAGCGTCACCGTCTTGGCCCCTTCCGTGGCGAGGCGCGGGTCGCCCAGGTACAGGCGGTGCTCCAGCGGCGACTCGCCGCGGAACACCTGGAAGGGGAGGCCGCCGCCCCCGGCCCGCGCCGAGGCGTCGGTGCCGCGGTCGCGCAGCGGGTCGCGCACCAGCGCGGCCACCAGCCGCGAGCGGGTCACCACCAGCTCGCGCTCGGTCTCGAACACCGGCGGCTCCGCCTCGCCCTCGCGCGGCACGGCGGCCACCGGGGTGCGCGCGGGGACCACCGCGTCCTCGGCCGCGCCCTCGGCGAGCGCGAAGGTGAGCGGGACGCGCGCCGCGTGCGGGGGGAGCAGGTCCACCCCCAGCAGGTTGAGGAAGGCCAGGAGGTTGCGCTCGGGGACCTGGTTCAGCCGGTCGGCCACAGTCTCCGCCATGCGGGCGAACACGCGCACCAGCGCGCTGCCCCGGTCGCCGCCCCCCGGCGGCGGCGACCACCCCACCAGCCGGGCGAGGCGCTCCTCGGTGTCCTCCGCGAACTCGCGGGCCGTGCGGGTCTCCACCCGCGGTCGGGTGGCGCTCACCCCGCGCTCCTTTCCAGGTAGAAGGGATAGACCAGGTTGAAACGGTTGTTGGTGGTCCTCACCCGGTAGTCCACGCGCACCCGCAGCAGCGCCGGCTCCGCGCGGTCGGGGGCCACGTCCACCCCCAGCAGGTCGATGCGCGGCTCCCAGCGCGTCAGCGCCTCGCGCACCGCTTGCGCCGCCAGCCCCACCGTGGACGCGCTCGCCGTGGCGAAGAGCAGGTCGTGGATCCCGCACCCGAAGTCGGGGCGCATGACGCGCTCGCCGGGCGCCGTGGCGAGGATCAGCCACACCGACTGCCGGACCGCGTCCTCGAACAGGGAGGGGACCACGCCCCCCTCCTCGCGCGGAGCCACCAGCTCCCGGAAGCTCCACCCCATCCCCTGGAAGTCGCTGCTCATCTCCCCCTCACCCGATCAGCACGGTGCCCGCGGCCACCACCGTCCCCACGGGGAGCTCCGCCGGGTCGTTGCAGGTGGCCGCCGTGTCGCCCATGCGCGCCGCGGCCTTGCCGTTGATGAACACCGTGGCGCTCCCCGTCTTCACCGTCCCCTTGTTGGAGGGCGGCGACTGGAAGGCCACGCCCGGCGGCGTGGGGACGTGCGCCGGCGTGTTGTCCGCCGTGCTGTCCACCGTGGCCGCGGGCTTCCCCATGATCTTGACGTCGCCGCTGAGGCCGCCGTTCAGCACCCCCGAAAACGGGTGCGGGAGCGGCGTGGGCACCAGCGCGGGCGTGGGCACCATGACGATGTGCGTGTCGACCGCGACGACGCGGTCCCCCTTCTTGGCGGCGGGCTGTCCCATGCGCCCCTAGTTGAGGTTGATGGTGGAGCCCTTGACGACCACCCGGGCGCCCGACTTGAGCTCCAGGTCCTTGCCCGCCTCCACCCTGACGCCCTCCTGCGACTTCAGCTCGATCCCCTTCCCCTCCAGCACCAGCTTGCCGCCGGAGGAGCGGATGACGACGTCGGCGTCGGCCTGGACGGTGACGGTGTTGTCCTTGGTGCTGATCGTGATCGAGTTCTTGCCGCTCCCGTCCACGATCTCGATGCGCTCCTCGCCCTGCTTGTCGTCCAGCCGGATCTCGTGGCCGCTGCGGGACTTCAGGACGCGCACGTCGTTCTTCTCGTCCTCGTTGGTCTCCGGCGGCGGCGCCTTGCTGTTCCACAGGCCGCCCAGCACGTAGGGGAAGCGCGGGTCGCCGCGCTCGAACGCCACCAGCACCTCGTCGTCCACCTCGGGGAGCGTCCACAGCCCGCGCTCCTTGCCCGCCATGGGCGAGGCCACGCGCGCCCAGGCGCTCTCCTCGCTCTTGCCGAGCCAGGGGAAGCGGACCCGCACCCGGCCCAGCTTCTCCGGGTCCTGATTGTTGGTCACCACCCCGGTGACCACGCCGTGGATCCGGCCGGACGGGCCCGCGGGCTCTCCCGGGTCCAGCAGGTCGAGAAGGCTCATCCCAGGGCGTCCTTGCGAACTTCGAATGCCGTGCTGAACCCGCCGCCGTCCATCCGGTGGGTGACGCGGCTCACGTAGTAGCGCCCGCCGAAGCGCGGGCCCAGCCCCTCCAGGTGCACGGTGGTCCCCGGCTTCAGCTCGGGGAGCCCCAGGGTGGAGCCGCTGCCGCGCACCAGCTGCATCGCCTTCTCGGCGAAGATGGCGCGGGCGCGCTGCTTCGCCTCCGCCTGGGTGGCGACCGGCTCGTCGCCCACGTGCAGCTCGTTCTTCACCCCGAAGGCCTTCCACGCCACGTCCGCCGCCGGCTCCCTGCCCGCCGCGGGCACGTCGCGCGCGGTGGCGCGCCCCTCGAAGCCCTCGCGCGAGAGCGGGTCCTGGCCGCGCACGATCACCTCGGTCACCTGCTGCCGCGCGTCCAGCTGGGGCGAGAAGCTGCGCAGCGGGTACACCGGCACCCCCGGGAGCCCCGGCACCGGCCCGGCCGCCGCCGCGCTCCCCCAGGCCAGCGCCAGCACCGGCGAGCCGGTGCTCTCCGGGCGGCGGAAGTGCAGCGTCTTCCCCTCCACGAACACCTCGAAGCCGATCACCCGGGCCAGGGCGCGCAGGAAGTCGTAGTCCGTCCTCCCGCTCTGCACCATGTACGGGTGCTCGGGCCCGGTGTCGTCCACGGCGGGGGTGAGGTTGGCCGCACCGGCGATCTGCTTCACCAGCAGCTCGTACTTGCCGCGGGTCAGCGTCCGCTCCCTCCTCACCACCTGCAGGCGGTGCAGCCGGTCGTGCGCCTGCACCTGCAGCGTGGGCCCGCCGCTCTCCGGGAACGACGGGGTCATCCCCGTGACCTCGCCGTCGAACACCGGCCGCAGGTCGTCGGCGTAGCCCATCGCCACCTCCACCGAGTTCCCCTCCTGGAACAGCTTCCAGTCGTCGGAGTGCGTCCAGCGCATCTCCGGGAGCGGGTTGGCGAGGGTGATGTCGCAGCGCGACGGGACCCCCGGCTCGCGCACCACCGACACGCTCAGGACGTGCGCGGACACGTCGCCCTCCAGCCCGGAGCCGTTGACCTTGACCCGGAAGGCGGGCGCGAAGAAGCGGGAAGACATCCGTGCGCGGGGCCGCTACGGGCGCGCGGGGATCGCCAGCGGCGTCCCCGGCTGGAGGGTGCGCGGGTTGGTGATGCGGTTGGCCGCGGCGATCCCGCGCCACTTGGACGCGTCGCCGTACTGCGCCGCGGCGATCCCGCTGAGCGTGTCGCCGCGCTTGACCACGTAGGTGCGCGCGTGCTCGGCCGCGGCCGTCTCCACCTTGCTCACCGTCACGGCGGGGTCGGCGAACTCCTTGAACACCACGCTCAGCGTGGCGCGCACCGGGGTGCCGTCGGCCAGGAACAGGGTGAAGCGCCCGCCCACGCGCTCCAGCACCCAGCGGCAGACCGCTTCCCCGCCCCACACGAACTGGAACGACCGCGGGCGGCGGAGCTTGGAGTCCACGTCCAGGAGCCCGTAGACCCGGCTGGTGAGCTGGCGGACGTCGCGCTGCTCCTCGTACGTGTCGAAGAACAGGTCCATGGTGAGCGTGCGGCCGTTCCCCCGGACGTACTGGAGGATGGGGGCGCCCAGCCCGGGGACGCCCACCTCGGCGATCTGGTTCCCCTGGTCCAGCGAGTACTGGGTGGGGTTGTAGCACACCACGATGTCCTCGCCGCTCTCCGGCTTGATGACCGCCTTCTCCGGCATCGTGTCTCGGCGTCCGCGTGTTCGGGCGTTTCGGTTGAACGGCTTTTTGACTGCGGCCCCCCTCCCCCGGCCCCTCCCCCGCAAGCGAGGGAGGGGAGAACTGCACCTATCGGTCGATCTCGGGGCTGGCGTCCGCGGGCCCCCTCCCCAACCCCTCCCCCGCAAGCAGGGGAGGGGCTTTTCTCGTGCGTCTGGCAGGCGACGGGCT